>JBKEAK010000188.1:0-39180 GCA_047972125.1 Halodesulfovibrio sp. | reverse complement strand
CGAGCGCCTTTCCCTCGTGGATGAATCGCCGTACCCCATGTCCGTGAGTGTGATTGATTCAGGCATAGTGAATGCCTTTGCGGCCCCCGGCGGAGCCATTCTCGTTACCTCCGGCCTGCTTGAGGAAACCGAGTCTCCCGCGGAGCTGGCAGGCATTCTGGCGCACGAAATGGGGCATGTGCGTGAACGTCACGGCCTTCGCAGTATGGCAGGGGCGTACGGCCTGCAGCTGCTTGGCCTGCTCTTTTCAGGCAACAGCAAGGGTGTGTTCGGCGACTCGGCACAGGGGCTTGCCCTGTATATGACCACCTCGTCGTGGAGTCGTGATTTTGAGCGGGCAGCCGATGCCCATGCCTTTACGCTGCTTCGCAAGGCCGGACTGAATACGCAGGGGCTGGCCACGTTCTTTGAACGGCTGGAAAAGGAGGCGGAGAAGGACAAGAGCATCTTCCCTTCGCTCACCATGCTCAGTTCGCATCCGGCAACGGCGGAGCGTATTGCCATGATGCGCGAGATGGAGCAGGCAGCAGGCAAGCCTGAATATGCCCTTGTTTCCGTCATGTCCGCAGAAGATTGGAAGGCCGTGCAGAACATCTGCAAATAACAGCAGATTGCGCTTGGCCGTTACTACTTGGCATGTTTCAGCGCCTCACGCCTCGTCAGGGGGCTGAGGCGCTTTTCATTGTCGCGCACATAATCGGCAACCGCGGCGGGGTTTGTCTTGGCATATTCACGCAAGGCCCAGCCTATGCCCTTGCGCAGGAAAAATTCTCCGGCCATGGGCGAAGGCGGCAGGCTGGGTTCGATACACGCCTGCATGAAGGCAAAGTTCGTTGCCTGCTTGAACCGAAGCTGGCAGAGAATGGCCGTACGCCGTTTCCACATGTTGTCGCAGGCGGCCCATTGCAGCAGCAACGGGCGCATGGTGTCCGCATCGTGGCTGAGCAGGGGGCCGAAGCTGTGCGTCATCTCGTCCACAAAATCCCACCATGCTCCGGTGACAACCAGTTCCTCCAGCAGGGCCAGCAGGCGATCATCGGACTTGTGCAGATACCCTGTGTGCTTCTTGTGATGCAGCAGGGTCAGGGCGCAGTAGCGTTCTTCCCGGTATGTCGCGTTGCGCCACAGGTGGGCCACGGTATCAAGCAGGCAGTCGAAATCCAGCGGCAACAGCTCTGCATAGAGCGGCTTGCAAGCCTGCTCGCGCAGGGGCTTTTTGCAGCCCAGAAAGGGCATTTCGCTTTTCATGTACGCCTGCATGGGCGCGGCATCTGCCTGCACAGCCACAGCCCGCAGGTTTTCCCGCAGGCGGGTGACAAGGTGCATGTCTGCATTCGGTGTGTTCATGTGCGATCTGTACGATTCGTGATGTCTGGGCAGTGTTAGTGCTGCGGGTTGCGCATGATCCATGGCCACATGGTTTCCAGATGCTTTCGCACGTGGTCTGCAAAGGCCAGCAGCAGGGTGGACTTGTATTTCTGGCGGTGGGTGACGGAATAGAAGCGGCGCTTGAATTCAACACCTTCCACCTGCACGGGAAAGAGCTCCGCGTTGGCCAGCTCGCGCTGTACGCAGAAGGGCGACATGCAGCTCAGGGTGTCCGGGTTCTTGAGCACCATCTTGATGGATTCGATGTGCTCAAGTTCCAGAAATACGTTCAGACGCTTCTTTGCAGGGCCAAGATATTCCCACATGGTCTGGCGTGTGCCGGAGCCGGATTCGCGCAGCACCCATTTCATGTCCAGCAGTTCTTCCAGCGAATATTCGCGTTCTGAAGCGAAGTCCTTGTCCGATGAAACCACCACGAGTTCTTCCGTGCACAGCTCGCGAAATTCCGCCACGCGGCATTCGTAGTCGCCTTCGATAAAGCCGAGTGCCACGGTGCCGCTTTCAATGCCCGCAATAACATCTGCCGAGTTGCGGCTGAGCATTTCTACCTGCACTTCGGGATACAGGCAGCGGAAGTCGAAGAGCACCTGCGGCATGATGTAGTCCGCAATGGTGGAGCTTGCGGCAACGGTCAGCACGCCCGCCATGCGGTTCAGGCGGAACATGGTTTCCACTTCCTGCAGTTGTTCGAGCGCGGGGCGGATGCGGTTGAGCAGCAGTCTGCCGCTTTCGTTGGGCACAAGGCGGTTGCTTATGCGGTCGAAGAGCTGTTCGCCCACGGCGTCTTCCAGCGATTTGATGGCCATGGAGACGGCGGATTGCGTGATAAAGTGTTCTTCAGCCACTTTTCCGATGTGCGGGTGACGCATGAGCGAGACAAAAAGCTCGAGTTGACGTACTGTGATGTTCACTGTCGACCTCTTCAAAATTTTTGATCGACTTTTTAAATATTATAAATTTGCTTTTCAGGCTAGTCCGGATACGATGACTTCACCATCACAACGGGAAACAAGTATGCCCATTACTGCCATTTTAGGTATACATATTCCGACTAGTTGGTTTTGCGCTTCTTCCTCCTTTTTCCCCTACGAGGCCCTGCATGCCCACACCCGCAGGGCCTCACTTTTTGGCGAGTGACTAACGCCGAAAACTCCTTTGCTTCAGTGCGTGCCGTACGCACAATTAAACCCGCCCGAAAGTTTGCTTTCGGGCGGGTTTGCTTTTTGGTGGGATAAAATGGCTATCAGGCTTTGAGCGAGCCGCGGAATTCCTCAAGGTCGGTGATGTTCATCTTCTGCAGCAGCTGTTCAAACTCCTGCACAAGGCGGAAGCTGAAGTCAGGCCGCAGGAAGTTGGCGGTGCCCACCTGCACGGCGTGTGCGCCCACCAGCATGAATTCCAGAACATCTTCAGCCGAGGCAATGCCACCTATGCCGATGACGGGAATGTTCACGGCGCGGGAAACCTGCCATACGCAACGCAGAGCCACGGGCTTGATCGCGGGGCCGGAAAGACCGCCGATTACGTTGGCCAGCAGGGGCTTGCGGGTGCGGATATCCACGCCCATGCCGGAAAGGGTGTTGATGCAGGAGAGCATGTCTGCCCCTGCGTCTTCCACGGCCTTGGCAATGGTGGTGATATCCGTGACGTTGGGGCTCAGCTTGATGATGACGGGCTTATCGCCTGCCATGCGCTTGACTGCCTCGGTCACGCGGGCGGCTTCTCTGGCGTCCTGTCCGAACAGGATGCCGCCTTCCTTCACGTTGGGGCAGGAAATGTTCACTTCAATGGCCGCAATGCCCTGCTCGCGAGCCAGCACGCTGGTCAGCTCGGCAAATTCGCCGGGATCGCAGGCATAGATGTTGGCAATGACGGGCAGTTCACGCCACGGCAGCTTGGGCAGCTTTTCCTTGATGAAGGATTCGACGCCGGAGTTCTGCAGGCCCACGGCATTGAGCATGCCACAGGGGGTTTCTGCAATGCGGGGCATGGGGTTGCCGGGGCGCGGGGCGAGCGAAAGCCCCTTGACCACAATGCCGCCAAGGCTGGTCAGGTCGCCATAGGGGGCGAATTCCACACCGTAGCCGAAGGTGCCGGATGCCGTGAGAATGGGGTTCTTGAAGCTGAAATCCGGCAGGCCGGGAAGATTCAGACGCATATCCATGTACTTTGCTCCCTAGCCTTCGGAAAGGTTGACCTGATGCGCCCAGAACACGGGGCCGTGGTTGCACACCTGCGCCCTGCCAGCGGCAACGCCGTTGGCCTGCATGTCGTCGGAAACCTTGGTGACGCAGCCGAGGCAGGCACCTACGCCGCACGCCATGCGCGTTTCCAGCGAAAGCTGGCAGCGGACGTTGTGCTTCTGGCTGAGCTGCTGCACGGTGCGCAGGAAAGGCGTGGGGCCGCAGGCCAGCACAAGGCCGTTCTGTCCGGCAAATTCTTCGACGCGTTTGTCCATGCAGTCGATGAAGGTGGCGAGGTCTTCGGGTTTTTCCTCGTAGTGCGCATCGCCCATGATCTTTTCGTTGATGGATTCATAGGGATAGCAGTTCAGCGGCATTCTGTGGCCGAACTCCATGTGCAGGTTCCACGGTCTGGGGTGGCTGTGCACATAGCCCACGAAGGGGGCAATGCCTATGCCGCCTGCCAGCAGCAGGGTGGGGGTGTCGGGTTCCACCTCGAAGCCGTTGCCGAGGGGACCCCAGACGAGCACTTCGTCACCGCTTTTGAGGCTGGCCATTCTGCGGGTTCCGCGGCCGACCACCTGAAAGAAGAGGACAAGGTCGCGGTTGCTGACGCGGCAAATGGAAAAGGGGCGAGCCCAGAGCATGTCCAGTGCCCACCCGCTGGGGCGGACCATGACGAACTGGCCGGGCAGCCAATTCTTCCATGTGGGACGTTCCAGTCTGAGGGCGAAAAAGAGGTGCTCGCCCGCAATCTGCCCGAAGGGGACGTTGTCCAGCACCTTCAGGGTAGTACATTGTTCGTTGGTCATGAGTGTTACCTTGGGATATCGGGAAGCGGCCGGCAGGCTGCGCGCAAGGCGCATCGCTATGGGCCGCAGTTGTGATCTGGCGTGGACGCGTGCCCGCAGTTGAGCGTTTTTCGGATACAAAATGAAGATGCTGCGGGGGACAATGTCGCCAGCCATGACATAGTCCGACATTCTTCCGGTGGCAAGACTTCATTTTGGTGTTACGATATTGCAGTTGCCAGCGAGCCCATCTATGGTTATGTGCATTGCCCGCCATATGATATGGTATTAGCTCCGGAGACCGACTTCCTTTATTTTCTCTCGCTTCTCCAGCAACGGGCCCGGATACCGCTACAGGCGGCAAATTTCACAGGACGCCAGGGCGACTCCCGCCCGCGTCAAAGAGGTCATATGCATAAATTTCCTGAAATTCTGGCTCCCGCAGGGGATGCCAAGGCTTGCCTTTCCGCACTGGCTGCGGGTGCCGATGCGGTATATCTCGGGCTCAAGCACTTTTCTGCCCGTGCGCAGGCGGGCAACTTCGCCACGGGTGAACTTTCCCGTATCGTGGAGCTTGCGCACAAAGAAGACCGCCGTATTTATGTGGCGCTGAACAGCCTGCTCAAGCCGGGCGACCCCGACGCCGCAGGGCGTCTTATTGCGCGCCTCAAGCGCGACGTGCAGCCCGACGCCCTGATCATGCAGGACCTCGGCGCTGTGGAAATGGCCCGTCAGGTGGGCTTTGAAGGTGAACTGCACCTTTCCACCCTTGCCAACGTCACGCATCCTGCTGCCTTCAAGGTGGCGCAGGGGCTCGGCGTTTCGCGCGTCATCCTTCCCCGCGAACTCAATCTTGATGAAGTGCGCATGTGCAACGATGCCTGCCCCGAGGGTATGACCCTTGAGCTCTTCGTGCACGGTGCGCTTTGCTACTGCGTATCCGGCCGCTGCTACTGGTCCAGCTACATGGGCGGCAAGTCCGGCCTGCGTGGCCGCTGCGTGCAGCCCTGCCGCCGCGTGTATCAGCAGAACAAGCGCAAGGGGCGTTTCTTCTCCTGCATGGACCTTTCTCTGGACGTGCTGGCAAAGACCCTGCTGCCGCTTGAGAATCTTAAGTCATGGAAGATTGAAGGCCGCAAGAAGGGCCCGCACTACGTGTTTTACACCACGGCGGCCTACAAGCTGCTGCGCGATAATCCTGATGATCCTTCTGCACGCAAGCAGGCAGAGCAGTTGCTGGAACAGGCGCTTGGCCGTCCTTCCACGCATTCCATCTTCCTGCCGCAGCGTCCCTATTCGCCCACGCAGCCCGGTGAGCAGACCAGCTCCGGCCTGTTGGCAGGCAAGGTGGTCATGGAGCCTGCACCCAAGGCAAAGAAGGGTGAGCGCACCTACCCCAAATATTACTTCAAGCCCCGTTTCGAGCTGCTGCAGCACGACTATCTGCGCATCGGCTACGAAGACGAGCCGTGGCACTTTACCGACCGCGTGGTGAAGCGCGTTCCCAAGGCCGGCACCTACATGCTGCGCGCTCCTGCACGCAAGGACCCCAAGTCCGGTACGCCCGTGTTTCTCATCGACCGCCGCGAGCCCGAGCTTGTGCGTTTGCTGAGCGAATGGGAAGGCCGCCTGAAGCGTTGCAAGGGCCGCAAGGGTGAAGCTGTTGAATTTACGCCGGAATACCCCAAGGCTGGCAAGCGCCTGCCCGTGGTGAACGTGATTCTGCGTCCCGGTCTGCCCCACGGCAAGGAAGGCAAGGCAGGCAAGTTCACGGCCAACGTGAACGGGCTCTGGCTTGGCCCCAAGACCCTGCAGACTGTCGGTCGCACGCTGTTCCCGCGCATGTCGTGGTGGCTGCCGCCGGTTATCTGGCCCAGCGAAGAGCAGGCATGGCAGCGCATGGTGCATCAGGCACTGCGCAACGGCGCGCGCCACTTCGTGCTCGGTTCGCCGTGGCAGGTGGCCCTGTTTGAAGATGCCAAGGCCGACCTTGTGGCCGGTCCCTTCTGCAACCCTGCGAACCCTGCCGCCATTGCCGCGTTGAAGGAACTGGGTTTCCGCGGTGCCATTATCTCGCCGGAACTGTCCGCCGAAGACGTGCTCGCGCTGCCCAAGGAAAGCTGCCTGCCGCTCGGCATAGTGCTTTCCGGTTTCTGGCCCATGGGTATTTCCCGCCTGCCGCACGATGGCGTAAAGCTTAATGAGCCGTTCACCTCGCCCAAGGGCGAAGTGTTCTGGATGCGCAGATACGGCCAGAACACGTGGATTTATCCCGGTTGGCCGCTGGATATTGAATCCAAGCGCGACCAGCTTATCGCAGCGGGCTACACCATGTTCGTGAAGATGCTGGAAACACCTCCGCAGGAAGTGCCGGACGCAAAGCGCACCTCTCCCTTCAACTGGGAACTGCCGCTGCTGTAAGGCATGCCGCTATGGAAAATACAAACCCCGGTCACCAATGTGGCCGGGGTTTTTTGCTTGCCGCAGAAAAGAAAAAGGCCGGGCAGCCTATGCTGTCCGGCCTCGTTATTGCCTTGGAAAAAGCCTGTTCGTCAGCTAGCGGGCAACCAGAACAGGCAGCTTGGAAAGGGTAAGCACGCGGTGGGTGACACTGCCGAGCATCATGCCTTCAAAGTCGCTCAGCCCGCGCGAACCCATGACGATAAGATCGCAGCCCTCGCGTTCCGCCACGGCGCATATGGCATCGCCGGGTTCTCCGGCCTCGATGATTTCAGTGTACTTCACGCCCTTGTCTTCCAGAACCTTGCGATAGGGTTCCAGCAGGGACTTGCCTTCCCGCATCAGTTCAGAGAGCAGTTCTTCGCGCGCCAGTCCGCCGATCAGGTTGGGAATCTTGCCCATGGCATAGAGCAGAACGATTTCGGCCCCCATGGCGGTCGCCATGCCCATGGCCTTGCGCTTGGCAAGCTGGGAATGCGTGGAGCCGTCCACCGGTACAAGTATCTTTTTGAATTCCATCATGGCGCACCTCCGTTTGGCATTGCTGAAGGGTTTGCTCGAACCTTCCCGGCCATTGCCGTTTTGGCGGCTGCGGCATTTCATCCGGGTTGCTCAAAGAATAACAACGATGGAGGGATGATACAATGGGCGGTGGAAACAAATCATCATTCTTCATGGGGTAGGTGGGCGCAATGGAGGGGTTTCAGAAATAAATTGGATCGAGTGAGGGCCTGAATGTGGGGGCCGGAGCAAGGTCGTGTTCCAAAGGATTGAGGATATCTTGGAGGACCGCAGGCCTTTGCTGTCGAGGGTAGGGGGCAGGTGAGAGCCGGGAAGTGTCACCCGAGACAGTAGCAAAGGGCGGAGGGGGGAGGAAGGAACATCAGGGGAATATGAAGAGAGAGGCACGCCTGTTCATGCTCGGAAAAGCGCGGGGGGAGTGGAGAGGGGGCCGCGCGCTGGCGGCCCCGCTCTCCCCATCTTTGCTCTCATCATCCGTAACGCTCGTTGCCTCGCGTAACGGCTGAAGGTCCGGAGGCTTAGCCCCACGAAGAAAGTACAAAATAACATGCGGAGGGAGAATTGCGGCGCGTTATGCTCTCCCTCCAACTCCCTACATCAGCGACGGCAGATAGGTCGCCAACTGCGGAAACACCAGCAGCAGGGCGCAGCAGACAAGGTAGGCACCGATGAAGTAGCCGACACCCTTGAAAACCTTTTCGATGGGCACATCCGTTGCGGCAGAAGCCACCACAAAGGCGGTAACCCCCACCGGCGGGGTGATGGCTCCCATGGTGGTCACAACGGTACTGAGCACGCTGAACCAGATGGGGTCGTAGTTCATGGCCTGCACCACCGGGAAGAAGATGGGAATGGTCACCAGCAGCAGGGCAAGGGCGTCCATGATCATGCCGCCTATGGCGTAGATGCCGCAGATGAGCAGAATGATGATCAGCGGCGGCAGCGAAAGGCTGGTTATCCAGCCCGCAGCCATAAAGGGAAGCTGCGTTATGGCGAGGAACTTGCCGTAGATCACCGCACCCAGCAGAATGACCATGATCATGGAGGAAATGCGCAGGGTGTCGCTCACGGAATCAATGAACTTGCGCACGCTCATGTGGCCGGTGGCAATGCTGATCATCAGGGCAATGGCCGCGCCTGCGGCACCTGCCTCTGTGGGGGTGAAGAAGCCGAAGAACAGCCCGCCCATGACAAGGGCGAACAGAATGACAATTTCAATGGACCCCGGCAGGGAGGCAAAGCGTTCCTTCCAGCCCGTCTTGGGACCGGTGGGACCCCATTCGGGATGCCGCTTGCACAGCCACATGATGGTGCCCACAAACAGGCCCATGAGCAGCAGGCCGGGGATGAGGCCGCCCATGAAGAGCTTGCCGATGGATTCGCCCGTCTGAAGGCCGATGACGATAAGCACCACACTGGGGGGAATGAGCACGCCAAGCGTTGCACCCGCAGCCACGGTGCCGGTGGAAAGAATGGAGTTGTAGCCGTATTTGCGCATCTCCGGCAGGGCCACGGTGGACATGGTGGCCGCGGTTGCGGTGTTGGAACCGCAGATGGCCGAAAAGCCCGCGCAGGCCAGCACGGTGGCAATGGCTATGCCGCCCTCGATATGGCCGAACCACGCGTACACAGCCTTGTAGAGCCGCTCGTTCACGCCGGAATAGAAGCAGATCTGGCCCATGAGGATGAAGAAGGGAATAACCGTAAGGCCGTAGCTGGAGAACACGCTCCATACCTCGCCGCCGAGCATGCTGAGTGCCGGTTCAGGCCCGACCACGATGCCGTATCCGGCAAGGCCGATAACCGCCATGGCAAAGCCCACGGGTATGCGGGAAATGAGAATGGCCCCAAGAAGAACGAGAACGGAAAGAAGCCCTGCGTATACCGGTTCCATGGCTATACCTCCTCCGCCAGCAGCACAGTTTTGAGGAAGGAGATGAACAGCACGAAGCCCATGGCAAAGCAGCCCACGCACACGGCCCAGACAAAGGGGTGGTAGACTATCTGCAGGGTTTCGGAAAGTTCGCCCAGTTCCACGATAAAGGCGGCGAGCTTTTCCAGCTCGAGCCCCGCGTGGATGAAGAAGGCGGCAGATGCCAGATGCACGGCTGCATCAAGAGCCAGACGCACAGGGCGCTTGAAGCGGGCGATGAAGAACGCCACAAAGATATGGCTGCGCGACTGCTGGGCATAGGCCAGCGAAAAGGCGGCGACCACCGCACCCATGAAGCCCATGAGCTCAAAGGTGCCCTTGAGCGGATAGCCGAAGGCCCTGCCCACCATGTTCCAGCAGGCCAGCAGCATCATGGCTGTAAGGGTCAATCCTGCGAACACGGCCAGCACAAAGGAAATGCGCGCGCCTACCTTATCCAGAAATAACAGTGAGGAGTGCCTCATCAGGTTCATCCGCTCCGGGTGGGAAAAGGCAGGCCGGGCCATGGCCCCTTCCCGGTAAAAAACAGGTCCGCCCCGTGGAACAGCAGTTCCTGACAGGGCGGACGAAATGTATGTCAGTGTACGTTACTGGTCGTATTTGGCCTTCAGGGCGGCCACATCGTCCAGCACTGCCTGCGCGTCCACGCCTGCCTTTGCAGCGGTCTCTTTCCAGCTGTCGAACAGCGGAGCAGTCAGCTTGGCAATTTCGGCCTGCACTGCGGCGTCAAAGCTGTATACCTCGACCTGATAGGTGGCCTTGGACCACTCAAGCGATTCCTTCACGTGGTTGTCCATGTACTGGCCGGTCCACTGCGCCTGCTCGGCGGAAAGGTCGTCCAGCACCTTCTTCACGTCTTCGGGCAGGCTGTCCCACTTCTTCTTGTTCATGATGACGGCGAAGGGGTAGACGGAAAGGTTGGCCACGGTTTCATACTTGCACATTTCAGCGAACTTCATGTCCTTGAGCACGTCGAAGGAGGTCAGCAGCCCCTGAATGATGCCCTTCTGCACGGCTTCCGGCACTTCGGGCATGGGCATGGAAACCGGCACTGCGCCGAGCTTTTCCAGCACTGCGGAAAGGGAGCCGGCACCGCGCAGTTCAACGCCCTTCAGGTCGTCGAGGGTGCGGATGGGCTTCTTGGCCATGAAGTGCGAAGGGGCAGAGCTGAACATGGTCAGCACCTTGAACTTGCCGAATTCGGCGGGCTGATGCTTGGCATACAGGTCCCACAGCGCGCGGGAGGCACCCTCGGCAGAGGTGAAGCCCTGCGGCAGTTCCATAACGCTCATCAGCGGAAATACGCCGGGGTGATAGGCAAGGCTGATGCAGCCGATGTCTGCCTGCCCGGTCATCACGCCGCGCATCATGTTCTTGGCATCCAGCAGGGTGGAGCCGGGGTAGGTGGTAACGGTAACGGCACCATTGGTGCGGGCGGTCACTTCCTTGGCCCAGCGTTCCATCTGAACACAGGGGAAGGTGGGAGCGGGGGGAAAGTTCGCATACTTCAGATTGATGCCGGAAGCGCTGGCTCCGGTAACCGCGAAGGCCATAACCGTGAGAATCATGGAAAGGGCCGCAATGCCCGTGCGCAGTGCTTTCATTGCAAACTCCCGCTTGCTGGAAAAAGGGTGAGTATGAGCCGCATCGGCAGGAGCCGTACATTCCCCGCCGTTGGGTCTGCATACCCAATGTGCGAGTTGGAGATCAAGCAATTTTTACAAAAAGGGAAAACTGGGCATAGGCATCGACGAAACGCGCAGCAAAAGCCTTGCGCATGAGGGAAAATATCATGGTCCGGCAAGGGGGGGCCTGTATTGTGTAGCATGGCAGCCGTTCCGGTTGTTACAGATCGAGGTGAACACATTGGAAAAAATGACCCCACCCCGTTTGCTCCCCAAGGTCGGGTATATGCCACGTGCGCAGTGGCTCTGGCCGCTGGGCTTGTGTCTGTTGCCCGCACCTGTGCAGGGGGCTGCGGATATGGCCGAAGCAGGCTTTCTTGACTGGTTCGGGGGCACACTGGTCATGACGGCGCTGATGGTGCTTGTTCCCGCCGTGGCAATGCTGCTCTGGCATCGCCTTGTGCGCCCCCGCATGGAAGAGGTGCGGCGTAATGCCGTGGTCATAGAAGCCTGTCGCATGTTGCCCCCGCAGGCCGGAAGCGACGATGCCGTGCTGCGTCCATCGCTGGTACGGTACGCCATGGAGGCAACGGGTGCTCCGCTCGCTTATCTTGTGCTCTTTGTGCCGGAGCCTGTCATTGTCTGCCATGCGGATGAAAGCGGCATAGTGCTGGGTGCCCACGGAACTGGGTGGGGGGCGGAAAGAGAAAGAAATCGCCAGGCAGAGGGTGCATCAAACACTTCCGGTGCAGGCGGAGTGGGTGAAGTGGCCTTTGAATCGCGCGAATTCTGGAGCGGCCTGATGGAAGGCGAGGCCTATGCCATTGCCGAAACCGGTTCGGAGTGGACCCGCTGTGCGTACCCGCTGGAGCAGGACGGCATTACGCGGCATCTGGCCGTGGCCATGATGTCCGGCCGCGCGCCCGTGGCTGTTCTGGGCGTGGCCAACAGCCTTTCGCGGTTTACTGAGCGGGATGCCGGACGGCTGAAGACCATGCTTGTGGCAGCGTGGGAATGCGTGCTGCTGCGCAACCAGCTTGCGGAGAAGGAGCGGGAATTCGCGCTGCACCGCAGCATTCTGCAAACGGCCCCCATGGGGCTTGCCATACTGAACTTTCATGGCGACCTGCTGACGGTGAACCCGGCTTTTCATACTCTGTACAGGCTGAATGATCACTACAGGGTCACGTCTGTCTTCAGTCTTGTGCGGCCTGACAGGCGACATGTGCTGGAAGATGCGATCACGCAGGTCATGCATGTGGGCGGTGCGCCGCTGGAGCTGGAAATGGAGCACCTGCGGGACGACAGCGAATTTGTCGCGGGTGTTTCCCTTGTGCGGCTCGGCGGACCGGGCGCCATACGCCTGCTCATGACCGTAACCGATGTGAGCGGCAGCCGAGAGGCCCGCCGCCAGCTCGAAGGGCACCGCGACAAGCTGGAAAGAATGGTGCTGGACCGCACCGTGGAGTTGCAGAATGCCCTTGTTTTTGCGGAATCCACGCGCGACAGGATAGACATGATCCTTCGTTCCATCGCGGACGGTCTGCTGGTGACAGACATGCATAACCGCATAACCCTCATGAACAGCAATGCGGAACTGTTCTTGGGGGTTGCCCTGCAGGATGCCGTGGGCATGCAGGTGGGGCAGGCGCTGGGGCAGATGCCGTTCAGAATGCTTGTGGAAGAGCATGTGGCCAGAACCCGCAACGGCGCGGTGCAGCAGTTCGAATTTGCGGCAGCGCCCCCCGGTGGCGGGCAGGAGCGCTATATCCGCGCCATAGCGTCGCAGGTGCTCGATAAGCATGACCTGCCTGCGGGTGTTGTAACCATTATGCATGACGTATCCAGAGAGCGGGAATTGGATGTCATGAAATCGGAATTTCTTTCCATGGCTGCACACGAGCTGCGCACGCCGCTCACCACCATTCAGGGTTTTTCCGACCTGCTCAGGAATCGCAAGGACCTTTCCGAGGAAGAGCGCAGCCGTTTTCTGGATATGGTCAATCAGAATGCCCAGACTCTTTCCGGCATTGTATCCGACCTGCTCGATATTTCGCGCATTGAATCCGGCCGCAGCTTCACCATGTATTACGAGACCTTCGACCTTGCTGAATTGACAGGCAAGCATGTGGAACTGTGGCGTAGCGGGCGCATAGGCGGCATGCTGAGCAGCGTGGACCACGCCATTGCGTATGAAGGGCCGGATTCAGGTGTGTTGGTGCATGGCGACCGGACAAAGTGCCAGCAGATTCTTGAAAACCTCATCGGCAATGCCGTGAAATACTCACCGAAGGGCGGTGCCATAACCGTGCGGCTGGAAGCCGATGCCGCAGTGGTGCAGGCCAGTGTGGAAGATCACGGCATGGGAATGAGCAGGGAGCAGCGCGAGCGGGCCTTTGAAAAATTCTTCCGCGCCAACACGGATGGCGGCATTCAGGGAACAGGTCTGGGGCTGCCTATCGTGAAGCACTATGTGGAGGCCCACGGCGGTGAGGTGTGGCTGGAGAGCGAGCCGGACAAAGGAACGCGGGTCAGCTTCACCCTGCCCACGGCCGAGGTGACCAAGGCGCGCCTGTATACGGCAGCGGGCTAAAAGGCCGGACCGTCAGACAGGTTCGTCGTCCGGGGGCGGCAGGCACACAGCCAAAGATCAGCCCAGCCAACTGTTTCCAGTTATTCAGTTGGGCAGATAGCCATCATCCTGCCAATTTCTCAGGCAGGTTCCCAGTCAACCAGGTTTCGATAAGGTGATGCCAAAGCCGGTTAAACGGCTTCAGCAAGCGGTGCGCGCCTGTTGCTCAGCTCGCAGCACTGGGCTGCGGATGCAGGCAGTTCAGGCAGGTCTGCCACAATGGAGTGCAGGGGAAACTGCAGCGGGAAGGGATTGCGGAAGGCCAGCGGGGTGCGTCCCCGGCACAGGGCCTTGGCATCGGAAAGCGGGTGCTCGCCTATGGGGTCCAGTGTGGTGATGCGGGAGCCGAAAGGATCGCTCAGCACGTCCACCACGGCCCGCAGGCTGGCATTGAGCATGGGAGCGAGGGAGGCGGCATCCTGCGTCTGCGGGGTGACAAATCCGCACACGGAAAGCGATGTGCGCCATGTAGAGCCGCCGCACAGGGCCATGCTGCGCTTGAACACCTGCTTCTTGAGCTTGAAGGGCATTTTGCCCGCACGGGTGGCGGTGCACAGAGAGGTATCCGCGTCGTGGGCGTGGCGCGAGGTGAACAGACGCACGGCATTGCGTGAATCCCAGCGCACAAGGCGGTCTGCCTGTGCTTCAATATACACATGGCTCAGTTTGCCGGAACCCGGCGTGGTGCTCATCATGGCGGGCACGTAATTGTTGTGCGCCACAATGTCTGCCGCAAGGTGCGAAAGGTAGCCAAGGGCATATGCCTTCAGGCGCGGGCCATGCACGCTGTCCAGCAGCTTCAGACCGGTTTCCCAGTTGTGGCTGTGTCCGGGGCGCACGGCGCACCCCTTGCCTATGAAGATGTCTGCAGAAAGGCAGCCATAGGTAAAGGCGTCCTTGTGCGCGACGATATGGCGGGCGGCAAGGGCGGGCAGCAGGGCGACATTGGCAAACACCCAGTTGGCCGTGGCTATGTGTATGCCGGGACCCCACGCAAAGGCATGGTCTGGCAGCAGGGCCAGTGCGGCAACAGCTACTGCACACAGAGAGGCAATGCGCCTGAATGAATGAAGGCTGAATGTCATGCGGCTGAGTGGTCCCGGAATGAAAAGATTATGCGCGCGTGCCGGAACGTGTTCCATAAGGCAGGTGAAACCGGCAGAGCAGAGACCAGTGAGGAACCGCGCGCGGGTGAGATAGTAATCGCCTTTGCGTGCGTGTCAAGCCGATGCGCTCCGACATGGGAACTAATAACGCCGGACTGTTACAGAAGGCGTGCAACAAATTTTGCTGACAGGGCGGCAGGTTAGCGCGGCTACATGTATGGCGAAAAAAGCCAGAAAAAAGCATCGCGCAGTCTGGCAGGTAGGGGACGGCTGTCCACTTCTTCAAGGGTGACCTCTTGCGAGGCGCGTTGTATGCGCTCGAAATGACGGCTCAATTGCCGTCCCAGGTTCATGTCCAGCACCTCGGCGGTGAGTTCGAAATTGAGCCGCAGGCTGCGGGGATCGATGTTGGCGGAACCCACATGCACATACATGCCGTCTGCCACCATCAGCTTGGTGTGGCAGAAGGGGGGAGGCTGGTAAAACACCCGCACACCCGCCTGAAGCAGCTCCCACAACAGGTTGCGGGTGGCCCAGTGTACAAAGGGCAGATTGTTCTTGGCGGGCAGAATGATGCGCACGTCCACCCCGCGCAGCACGGCAGACTGCAGCGCACTGATGAAATCGCGCGAAGGCAGGAAATACGGGGTCATTATCCGCACAGAACGGCGGGCCGTGGAAACGGCTGCGATAAGTACCGAGGCCAGCGGGTCGAATTCGTTGTCCGGGCCGTCTGTGATGATGCGGCACAGGCAGTCGCCTTCGCACTGTTCGTGCACGGTGAGCGGCGCATCGTATTTGCCGGTGGCGAAGCCCCAGTCTTCCAGAAACGCGCCCTGCAGCTGGGCCACCACAGGCCCCATGAAGCGGAAATGCAGGTCGGTCACCCGGCGCGGGTTATCCGATTCGGCCATGTGCCGCCTGCCTATGTTCATACCGCCCGTAAAGCCCGTTATGCCGTCCGTCACCAGCACCTTGCGGTGGTTGCGCAGGTTAATGCTGAGTTGCGGGGGAAACAGCTTTGGCGGCAGAAACACCGCAACCGGCACCCCGGCCTTTTTCAGCAGGGAGGATGCTCTGGGCCAGCTGTATTTTTCGCCCACGCCGTCAATAAGCACGCGCACGTCCACGCCGCGCCTCACGGCAGCGGAAAGGGCATCGGCAAAGGCGCGCCCCAGCGGGCCGGTTTCCATGATGTAGGTGGAAAGATAGACCGTGGAAACCGCGTTGTTGATGGCCTCCAGCATGCGGGGATAGGCAGCCTCGCCATTATGCAGCGGTTCTATGCAATTGCCCCCGCACAGGGGCATGCCTGTGGCTGCGCGGCCTATGCGTTCGAAATCGCGGTAGCGCGGGGGAATGAAGTCCACATCCAGCGCGCCCACGGGGGAAAAGCGTTCGGTGCCGCCGTGCAGCCAGCCGCGTCCGTGGGGCTGCTGGGCAAGGGCTTCTTCACGCAGGCGCAGTGCACTGCGGCGTACGCGGTTGATACCGAAGATGTAATAGAGAATGGGCCCGGCAACGGGAAAGGTGAGGCACACGGCAACCCAACCCAGCGCGGCGCGCGGGTCGCGCTTATGCAGCAGGGCATGACCGGCCACGACAGCCGCCATGATGAAGGTGATGGGTATGAGATACCAGCTGAGTTCGGCCATGGGGCACTCCGTCGAGTCCGCCCGCGTCTCTGTGCAGACTTGTCCGGCCGGTCTCAGTATTGAGTGAGTGTGCACATTGCTGTCTGATGCATACCGTGAATTGCACGGCAGGTCCATCCCCCTTGCCATATCCTTCGAGATGCTTGAAGGTATTGGCGGACCTGTTGTCCTGAAGCCTGAAACACATTCCGGAGCGGGAACGCTCTGCATATATCGGAGACTTCATGAATACCGCACGTTTTGCCGAGCGCAGGGATAAGCTGCGCGCACTGATGCACGAGAAGCAGCTGGATGCCCTGTTTGTGAGCCACGAGGCCAACCGCTTCTATCTTTCCGGTTTCGAGCTGCACGATCCGCAGAAGAACGAGAGCAGCGGCTACCTTATCATCTGCGCAGACGGCAGCGACTGGCTGTGTACGGACTCCCGCTACAAGGACGCAGCCGCACGGCTGTGGGACGTTGACCGTGTGTTCATCTACACCGGCCGTTCCGCCTCGGAAATGAACGGACTCATGCGCAAGCTGCGGCTTGGCAAAATAGGGTTCGAGGCAAAATCGCTCAGCGTTTCCTTTTTCGAACAACTTTCCGAAGACCTGAGCATGGAACGGGCCGACGGGCTGGTGGAAAAGCTGCGCGTGATCAAGGAGCCTGAAGAGGTGGAGCGCATGCGCCGTTCCTGCGGGCTCAACCACAGGCTCATGCAGGCTGTTCCTTCCTTCTGCCGCCCCGGGCGAACCAAAGCGGACGTGGCGTGGGATATTGAAAAGTTCTTCCGCGAAAACGGCGCAAGCGGTCTGGCTTTTGATTCCATTGTTGCGGTGGGTCCCAATGCTGCCTTGCCGCATGCCATTCCCGGTGCGGATGTGATTACGGAGAACTGCCCTGTGCTCATCGATGTGGGCTGCCGCGTGGACGATTACTGTTCCGACCAGACGCGCACCATTTGGGTGGGAGACAGGCCCACTCCGGAATTCTCGCAGACCATGGCGCAGGTCAGGGCCGCGCAGGATGCCGCCATACGTGTCATACGTCCGGGCATGAAGGTGGCAGACGTGTACGCCTGCGCCCGCAAGGTGTTTGAAGAAGCCGGTGTGGCGCAATTCTTCACCCACTCCCTCGGGCACGGTGTGGGGCTTGAAACGCACGAGGCCCCCGGCGTGAGCCCAAGAGTGGAGGCTGAACTCAAACCCGGCATGATCATTACCGTGGAACCCGGCCTTTACTATCCCGAATGGGGCGGCATCCGCTGGGAGTACATGGTGCTCGTGACGGAGGATGGTGCCGAGGTTCTGTAGCCCGTCGCAATATTCTACCAGACCGTGGCCCGCTGGCGCAGTATGCAGTCGTTTTCCCCATAACAACAAACGGGAGGCGAATATGCGATACTGGCAGCGGGCCATGATTTTTTGTGCACGGCACGGCGGGCTGACTGCGGCCGTGCATGGCAGTTCCTTCATGACACGGTTTTCACGGCAGTTCGTTGCGGCGGAAGACGGCATAGGGGCGGTGGAGCGCATGGCGCAGCTTCACGCGGAAGGCAGGCACGGTTCCCTGTTCTACCTTGGCGAATATGTGGAGAGCGCGCAGGAGGTGGAAGCCACGATGCAGGCACTGCTTGCAGGCATTCCCCTGCTGGCGGCCAGAGGGCTTGATGTGCATGTCTCCGTGGACCCCACCCAGATCGGCTCCATGCTCTCGTGGGAGCTGTGCCGCGAGAATGCGCAGCGGCTGGCCGGGGCCATACGGGACAGTGCACAGACCTGCACCACGTCTGATCTGCATGATACCCCGCGCTCCATGCTCATGCTGGATATGGAAGACAGCTCCGTCACGCAGCCCACGCTGGACCTGTATCATGCGCTGCATGATGGCGGCCTGCCTGTGGCTGTGACCGTGCAGAGCTATCTGCACCGGACAACGGATGATCTGGCAGCACTGGTGGCAAAGGGGGCAGCCGTGCGGCTGGTGAAGGGAGCTTTTGCCGAGCCTGCTTCACATGCACATGTGCGCAGGGCGGATGTGGACGATGCCTATCGCCTGCACATGACCATGCTTTTTGGCAGCACGGCCCGTGAGGCGGGAGTATACCCTGTGCTGGGCACGCATGATGAGCGCATGATGCGCTTTGGTGCCGCGCTTGCGCAGGTGGGGGGATGGGCCTCTGTCGACTGGGAGGTGGAAATGCTGCTCGGGGTGCGCCCCACAGTGCAGCAGCGGCTTGTGCGGCAGGGAACTGCGTTGCGGCTGTATTGCCCCTTCGGGCAGAGCTGGTGGCCTTACAGTGTGCGGCGTATTGGAGAGAATCCCCGCAACGCCCTGTTTGTGCTGCGGAGCATGGCCGGAGTGTGATGTTCCCCTGACTGGCGGCATATGCTCACGGTGCATAGGCGGCCCGCCATGGCGCAAATATTGGCAATTATAGGGATGCACGTAAAGAATTGTAAGGAGGGTGCCGATTAAAGAGTACCTGCCGTATGTGAGTGAACAGTCTCGGGTGGTGTGAAGAACGTTGTCATGCGTTCGCCCGGCAGGTGGTTGTGTAAACGCTGCATGCTGAGGTGCCTCATGAACGTTATGGATGCCACGGGCAAGGTGTTGGTAGCCCCTTCCGGCGACGGGCGTATCAAGGAAGTGGACGACAGCTCCATCCGCAAGAAGTCAGAAGAGATCCGCAAAGATTTTGTAGAGATATCCGGCGATGCTTACAAAAAATGGGTGGATGAAAAGAACCAGAGCACGGACGCTACCGAGTTCTGGAAAAGCTATTTCGGGTATGAGCGGGAACCGCAGCAACAGGGCGTTTCACGGACCATAAGCCTGAGCGGAAATGATATCGAAGTGCTGGAGTATCATGATGGCAGGCTGCGTAAAAAGATAGCCGGCACCTTTTACGGGGACAAAGTTACCACCAGCACCGAGATATACAACGCCAAGGGCGATCTGGCCCAGAAGGTGGATGCAACCCTGACCGGGCTTGAGGACAAGACCGCATGGACCACCACCGGAAAGGTAAAGAGGGATATCCAGTGGTTCGGCACTGACGGCAACGTTGTCAGGGAGATGAAGGACTCCATGGAACTGCGGTCCAGCTACACCTCGTACAAGGACCTCATGGAGAATATCGGGAGCAGTTCGCTTGATCCGGATGCCGTTGACGGCATGCAGAGCGATTTTTCCGGGCTTACGCTGAACGATTTGCGCAACCAGATGACATTTGATTCTCACATGAGCAAATATTCCGCCGTATTCTATCAATACGAAGAAGGCGTGCTGCGCAAAAGTGTCTCGCTCTCCATGCGGGGCGATTATCTCAACCTGACCAACAGGACTGAAGATGAGCAGGAAGGGGTGGGTGCTTTTTCCACAGCCGAGCAGGCCCATGCAACGGAACTTTCCCTGTCGGTGACGGATTACGACAAGCAGGGAAGGGTAATGCAGGAAGAATCGCTCCGCGAGTCCGAGCACAACAGCAAGGAAAGCGGCGATGGCGAAATGAAGCAGCATTACACGCTGGCCCGCTATAACGAAGGCACCATTGTGGAACGAAGCTCGGGCGAGTTTGCCATGAAGGAAAGCAAGGGCGGCAGCTTCGGGCGGCGGCCTTCCATTTTGGATACGCTGGCGACCACGCAGGATGAATATGCCTCTACAGTGCCGCAATCAGCCTCGCAGTTGCTGGCCCGCGAGAATGTCGGCTTCGCAACAGAGGCGGATCATTTCGGTTATGCCTTTAACAACTCGGCGCAGGCAGATACCTACAACGCTGCCCGTCGAATTGCGGAATTCGGCGAGAACCAGAATCCCTACAGCATCTCTTGGACCACGGAAAATTATGTGGATGGCAAGCTTGCCGCCAGAAAGGTGGATGAAGAGCGCGCCGTGACCAATCCGGCAAGGGAGCATTCAGGGTTTCGTACCGGCGGTGGCCTGACCGAGGATGCTCGCCCGCAGACGGTGCACAGTTCAAACCATGTGGAAGAAAGCTACCAGAACGGCATGCTGAACGTGCACGCCGAGTTGAACTTCAGCGAGTACATCAGGGAAGATGCGCATGGCGCGGATGTTATCCGGACACATGCCTCCGGCTGGAAGAATACAGGGCTCACCCGGCGGCGTGTGGATGATACCATTGATGCCCCGTTGTACGAGGCGGACAGGGACGGCCATGCCGCTTCATATGCCATGGGCAGGGTGCTGGACAGAACGCTGACCGGCATGCACAGCCTGTTCGCGAAGCTGGATTATCAGGAGTATGCAGAGCCGGAGCAAGAACTGCCCGAAGGCTTGTCCGCCAGGGTGTCTGGTAGCCTGCTTGGCTCTTCTCGATAAGAATGCCGATGCCCCCTCGTTTTTTGTAGAACCGCATTCCCGTTAAGCCGTGATTGAGGTTCAACAACGAATTTGCATCGCATTTACGAGGTGCAGGAACGTTAGGTTCCTGCCCGCCGGAGGCGAATAACACTCACATGACTTTGGCAGGCGAACGCAAAACAGCCCGTCGTTTCCGGCGGGCTGTTGTCTTTCATATGCCAGCTGAACGGAGTGCCAGCCGAGCGGAGTGTTGCGATTACCGGCCGCTGAACTTCACGCCGCCCTTGCCGAGCAGGTCATGCAAATGGATGACGCCGCACAGAGTCGTATCGTCGTGCACCACGGGCAGAACGGTGATGCCTTTGGCTTCCATCACGTCCAGCAGTTCGGCCACGGACTGTGCGGGCGTGGCATGCAGCGGATTGCGCACCATCAGCGTGTGGGCGGGGGCGTCCATATCCATGGTGCCACGGCAGATCATGCGGCGCACATCACCGTCGGTGATGATGCCGGTGAGCTTCTTCTTGCTGTCCGTCAGCACCACGGCGCCGAGCGTGCCCTTGTCCAGCGTTTCCAATGCCTGACGGATGGAAACGGTGTCCTCTTCATGCGGCACCTCGGTGTGCATGAGGCTGTTCACGCGCAGTGAAAGGCGCTGCCCCAGCGCTCCGCCGGGGTGATATTTGCGAAAATCGTCCGCAGTAAAGGACTTCCAGTGGATAAGGCACACGGCCAGCGCATCGCCCACGGCCAAAACTGCCGTGGTGGATGCCGTGGGAGCAAGGTCCAGCGGGCATGCCTCGCGGGGGACCCCCGTGTTCAGCACCACGTCGGAGAGCTTTGCCATGGTGGATTCCGGCTTGCCCGTCATGCACACAATGGAAACGCCCAGCGAACGCATGGTGGGCAGCACCGCGTTCAGTTCGTCGGTTTCGCCGCTGTTGGAAATGGCAAGCACCACGTCTTCATTGCGGATCATGCCCAGATCGCCGTGCGCCCCTTCAACGGGATGCAGGAAGAAGGAGGGCGTGCCGGTGGAAGAGAACGTGGCAGCAAGTTTGCGGCCCACAAGGCCGGATTTGCCAAGCCCGGTGACCACAACGCGGCCCTTGCATTCGGCCAGCAGTGTCACGGCGTCTACAAAGGGGCCGTTCAGACGGTCTCGTACCGCCTGCAGGCCTTCTATTTCAATATTCAGCACTTCCTGCCCCAGTTCAAGCCAGTCAGTGCGAGGGGTGCATTGGTTGTTTTGCATCAGGTTCGTCTGTTCCTGCTTCAGGTTGAGCGGACACCGCCCCGATGCATGGGCATCGGGTATCATGGCCGTTATCGGCGGGGTGGGAGCGGGTGTCCGCCATCCGGCGGCAAATGTCGCCGGAATCGATAAGACGCGGCGAGTATAGTACCGTAACCGGCGCAGGGCAACGGGGAATGCATCCCATGATTTGGCGCGGTTGCCGGATGGCCTGAGGAAAGAAAGCAACGCACACGGCATGCAGGGGCATGGCGTGACCGCAAGGGTAAGGGTGGGGAAGGCGGGCTGGTGATGTTATGCGTTGGAAGGGGCGGGAGCAGTGCTGGGCGGCGCCTGCCGGGGTTGCGAGACCGGCAGGATGATGGTGAAGGTGGTGCCTTTGCCCACGGTGGAATCGACCTTGATTTCTCCGTTGTGGTTCTTCACCACGATGTTGTGAACAATGGCAAGCCCCTGCCCGGTGCCCCTGCCGGGGTCCTTTGTGGTGAAGAACTGGTCGAATATCTTGTCGCGTATGCTGTCCGGAATGCCGCACCCTGAGTCGCTGAAGCCGACTATTACCTTGCCATCGTCGCGGCGGGTGGAAAGCGTGATGGTTCCCTTGGTGTTCGTGCCGCCCACAACATCCTTCACGGCATGGGCCGCGTTGATGAGAATGTTCAGGAATACCTGATTAATTTCACCGGGAATGCACTCGACAGGCGGAATATCGGGGTCGAAATCCGTCTTCACTTCCGCCACGTATTTCCACTCGTTCTTGGCTACCTGCACGGTGGTCAGCAGGGCCGCATTCAGGTCCGTGCCCACCATGCCCTGCGGGCCGGAATGCGCAAAGCGCTTCATGGCGGAGACGATGGAAACCACACGCTCTATGCCCTCAAAGACCATATCGAAGACCCGTGGCAGTTCCTGCCGGGCAAAATCCATGTCCATTTCTTCCGATGCCGCCTGTATCTGCCCGCACAGGTCTTTCAGTTCAGTCAGCTTGGCTGCTTTTGCACAGAGCTGGTCGTGCAGTTCGTTCAGCTGCATCTGGCTTGTGTGCACCTCTTTGAGGAATACCATGTTGTCGTGGATGTACTGGATTGGGGTGTTAATTTCGTGAGCAATGCCGGAGGCCAGCAGGCCGATGGATTCCAGCCGCTGCGCAATGCCGAGCTGGTGTTCAAGGGTCTTTTTCTCCGTAATGTCTATGAGGATGAGGGCCACATGCGGCTGGCCGTTTACGGTCATGTTGAACGTGTACTTGGCGGTAGGGATGGTCCGGCCGCTCGGCAGGCGCACTGTTCCTTCTTCATAGGGTGGCGTGCTTGCAGCGTAGTCGCACAGCTTGCGAATGCCCGAGGCGTAGATAAATGCAAGGCTGTCATCCATGGAGTCGCCTTTGTGGCATGGCGACCCCTTGTCGATTTCCAGCATTTCTTCAGCCACGGAGTTGATCTCGATGATCTCGCGGTCCACGGGGTTGAATATGACGATGGCGGCCTTCATCTTTTCAAACAGGTTGTCCAGCAGGTTGTGGTGCGCGCGCAGGTTCGATTCGGCCAGCGCCCGGCTGATCACTTCGCTGCGCAGCGCCTCAGACTGGCTTTGCAGTTCCTGCGTGCGTTCTCTGACCCGCTGTTCGAGGTCGGTATTCATCTGCAGCAGGCTGTGTTCCAGTTTACCCTTGCTGAGCAGGGTCTCCGAGAAAATGGCAAACAGCTGGTTCATGTTGCGTATCATGTCGCCCAGTTCATCATGCTGATGAGCGGGGGGTATGGGCACTGGTGATATGGCCGGGAGCTGCGGGTCCACGTTGGTCACGTGTGTGGCTATGCCGAGCAGCGGCTTGGTCATGCGGTGGTAGAAGAACAGCCCCAGCAGCAGTGCAAGCACAACCGCGCGCGAAAGTTCATAGACGAAGAGCAGGGTATGTTGGCGGACAAGCCCTTCAGCAAGTGGGGTAAGGTCGGTGCTGATGTGCAGGGTGCCCATGTTCTCTTGGGTGTCGCCATAGCGCAGATGGATGGTCTGCTCGGACAGCGGCATGAAAAGATGGTCCAGCAGGTAGCGCGAAAATCGTGATATGGGGACGGAGGATACGGGTTTTTCCGCCTTGGCGAGCTGCTCGCCCACCTCGTTGGATATGCTGGCCGAGCGGATGATGGGAAATTCCAGCAGCGATTTTACGATGATTGCGGCTTCGGCAAAGTCGTAGTTGTATGAAGCTTGTGCCGCAGAGGGCGACAACACATGGAGCAGTGTGTCCACCTCGTCGATAAGGCGCTTGCTGGCGGAATCAGCTTCCTTGGCAACGATGTAGACAGAGGAGAACAGGCCCAGAACAAGCGCCACAGCAAGAATGATTATGCCTTGGCGTATGGCGAGCCTGTCGAAGAAAGGAGGCTGTTCGTTAAGAGGCATGGCGCGGCCTACTCGCTTGCAGGTTGGTTCTTCCAGTCTGTCAGCCCGTAGCGGGAAAGAATGGTTCTGAGCTGGCCCGATTTTCTGAGCCTGCGAATGCCTTCGGTATATTCTTTGGCATAGGTGGCAGACATGGGGTTTGCAGGTGAAAATGCCGGATACATGCTCTGGCTCGGCAGGCAGCCCGCCTTGACGATATCGCGTGCAAGATTGTTCTGCATGATGAAAAAGTCGGTTGTGGCAGGTTCATCCAGCATCACGGATATACGTTTTCCCTGTAATTTTCGAATGTTTTTGTCAATGAAGTCAAGGCCGGTCACTTCCTGTACCTTGGCGGCATCCTTGGTGTTGGCTGCAATGTAATCGGTAATGGCATCGCCGAAGTTGTTGCCGCGCAGCACCCCCAGTGTCTGTTCCTGCAGGGATGCAGGACCGTTGTATTGCCATGCGCTGTCGCTGCGGGTGTAGAAGCACCAGCCGAGTTCGGCAATGGATTCATCCGGGAATATCAGGTTCGGGGCCTCCGATCGTGCAGGCGAAAGGGCCGCATCAAGCCTGCCGTCCGCTGTTTCTTCCAGCGCTCTTTCCCACGGGCGTATGATGAACTCCACGCCGTATCCCAGCGGCTCATATATGGCGCGCAACACCTCTGCGTAATAGCCGGGATAGTCTGCGGCAATGGCCGTGTGGTCATCATTCAGGCAGGAATAGGGGCACCATGCATCATAGCTGAAGCGTATGGAGCCTGCATGGGCGGTTGCGCACATACCGAGCGCAAGGGTCATGGCAATAATCCAGCGCATGGCGTCCTCTCTTTCGTGACAGAGGGTTGCGTGGCATTCCCCCGCTTCGCCGTATTGGGTGGTTGCCATGCAGGGGCTGGCAGCATGGCGAAAGCGGGAATGCAATCATCATAGGGTATTACCACATTATGGGCAATCTGCCTGTTATAATCCTGACAAGACTGTGAGGGAGGAGAGAGGGGTCTTTATACAAATTCCTGTGAGGTGCGGCTTGATTAAGAGTTGTTGCAGGCGTTGATATAGATTGATTTATGAACATGGAGAGGATATTGAGGCTTGAACGTGTAGGTAGGGAGGGTGTTATGGCTGGAGATATAGCTTATTGCAAATTCTGTGAAGTTGATCTTGGGGATGCCTTTTTTGATTCTTTGCGCGAATCATATAATGGGTTTGATGATTGGTTTCGAAGAAAGGGTGACGAGTATGCCTACGTTCTTAATGATGAACAAGGTGTGCAGGCTTTTTTGTATTTAAAAGAGGAGCTTGGTGTCGTTAAAGATGTGGTTCCTCCTTTGAATACCAAGAGGTGCTTAAAGGTGGGGACATTTAAGATTAATGCCCATGGAACAAAACTTGGCGAACGATTTGTAAAAAAGAAAAATGATCATGCAATAGTCACTGGGAAAGAGTGTATTTATGTTACTGTGATTTCTGAGCACCGTTCGTTGATTCGTATTTTGGAGCGATATGGTTTTCTCGAGTACGGAAAAAAAGTTACTATATCTGGTGTAGAGCTTGTCTTTGTTAAGGATTTTACAAAAATGACTGGAGATGCCTTGAGTGATTATCCAGTGGTTAATGCAATAGATAGAAATGTATGGTTGATGTCGATTTATCCGCAGTGGCATACAAAATTGTTTCCGGATTCTATTTTGCATACTGAAGACGCTAGTATTGTTGAGGATATATCACATACTAATAGTATTCATAAAGCCTATATAGGCTGGATGGATGGGATGCGTAGGGTTAATTCAGGGGATGTGGTTGTAATATACCGGGCTGTCGGAAACTCTGGACGACCTTGGTTTGAATCTGTAATATCTTCACTGTGTGTCGTGTCCGACAATGTGCGAATTGGAAGCTATAAAAGTTTCGATGATTTTAAGAATGAAGCAGTTCGGTATAGTGTGTTTACAGAACATGATCTTCACAGTTATTACAATGCGAAACCAAATGGAAGATTGATTAAGATGACATATAATGTTGCATTACCTAAAAGATTAAATATGAAATCTCTTGTTGAAGATGTCGGAATGCGTAGGAGTGATTATTGGGGGTTTAGAGAAATTACGAAAGAGCAATTCCAAACAATTTTAGAGTTAAGTAACGTCCCTATGTCAGCTGTTCTTGTATGAGGATAATATGTCTGTTATTTTTTTGCCGATAAAGCCCGTGTTTGTTGATCGTATATTGTGCGGTGCGAAGAGGTTTGAGTATAGAAAGCAAATTCCAGCCAAGGGTCTAGATAATATAATTATTTATTCATCATATCCTTGTAAAAAAATTGTTGGTTTCGCTAAGGTTGAAAGTGTGATATCTGGAAGTTCTGAATATGTTTGGCAGTTGACTCGTGACGCATCTGGTATTCAAAAATCTAGGTTTGATGATTATTTTAAGAATAGTTCCATCGCCTATGCATATGAATTGAAGGACGTTATGAAGTTGCATAAAGGAATTTCCCCAAGCTCGATATTTGATGATTTTTCTATTCCTCAATCTTTTCGATATGTAGAAGAGAAAGCATTCTCTTTAATAAAATCTTTATCATGTGATTGTGTTGAGGCTTGAACACAAAGAAAAGCCCGGAGTCTTTCGACTCCGGGCTTTTTTAGTTCGTATGATCTGGGGAGACTACTTCTCCGGCACGGTTCCGCAACCGCACTCGGTGCACATCTTTCCGCCACCTTCACAGGGGATGGGATAATCACCGGTGAAGCAGGCAAGGCAGTAGTTCTCGGGATGCTTCACAGCCTTGAGCAGGCCTTCGATGGAGATGTAGTGCAGGCTGTCCAGCCCGATGAAGCGTTCGATCTCTTCAACGGTATGGTTCGCCGCAATGAGTTCACCCTTGGACGAGAAGTCGATGCCGTAGAAGCAGGGGAACTTGATGGGCGGGCAGCTCACGCGGAAGTGAATCTCGCTCGCGCCAAGCTCGCGCAGCTTCTTCACGCGGGAGCGGATGGTGGTGCCGCGCACGATGGAGTCGTCCACAATGAGGATGCGCTTGCCCTTGATCATCTCCTTGACGGGGTTGATCTTCACGCGGGTGGAGAAGTCGCGCATGTCCTGCGAGGGCTGGATGAAGGTACGGCCCACATAGTGGTTACGAATCATCGCATGCTCGTAGGGCAAGCCGGACTGCTGGGCATAACCCACGGCGCTGTAAATGCCTGAATCGGGGAAGGGCATGACGTAGTCAGCATCCACATGCGATTCAAGCGCCATCTGGCGGCCCATTTCCTTGCGGCACAGGTACACGTTTTCACCGAACACGGTGGAGTCGGGGCGCGCAAAGTAGATGAGTTCGAAGATGCAGTGCTTGGTGGGCTGCGGCGGAATGTCCATCTTGTAGCTCTTCACGGTGGTGCCTTCCACCACAACCATTTCGCCCGGCTCAACGGAGCGGATGAGTTCCGCTTCCAGCAGGTCGAAGGCGCAGGTTTCGGAGGCGAACACATGCGAGCTGCCCACGCGGCCCATCTGCAGCGGGCGGATGCCGTGCGGGTCGCGTATGGCAATGAGCTTGTCGTTGGCCAGAATGAGCACGGAATACGCGCCCTTCACTTCCTTGCAGGCCTTGAGCACGGCTTCTTCAACCGTGCCGCCGTTCAGGTATTTGACGATGAGGTGAACGAACACTTCACTGTCTATGGTGGTCTGGAAGATGGAACCGGACTCTTCAAGCTTGTTGCGCAGCTCCATCGTGTTCACGAGGTTGCCGTTATGCGCAATGGCCAGATGCAGGTTCTTGTGGCGCGCAAGGAAGGGCTGGGCATTACGGATGAGCGATGCGCCGGTGGTGGAATACCGCACGTGGCCCATGGCTATGTTGCCCTTGAGTTCCTTGCCCAGATGCCGCTCGTTGAACACTTCGGGCACAAGGCCCATGCCGCGTTCTTCGCGGATGACCTTGCCGTCCCATGTTACGATGCCGGCGCTTTCCTGCCCGCGGTGCTGCTGGGCGTAGAGGCCGAAGTATGTAAGTCGGGCTGCTTCGGGATGGTTGTATATGCCGAAGACGCCGCAATATTCGCGTTTCATGATTACCCCTTGCAGGCGGGTTCAGTCTTGTTGCCCGCGTAGTATTCCTGAATGCTCTTCACGTTCAGGCCGCAGCGGCGCTGTTCCGCAATCGCCATGGCGATGGCGCGGGCGCCGGAGACGGTGGTGGAGTAGGGAACGCCGTAGAGCAGCGTTGCCTGGCGGATGGACTTGGAGTCTTCCACCGTGCGCTTGCCGGATGCGGTGTTCAGCAGCAGAGCCACTTCGCCGTTTTTGATGAAGTCCACGATGTTCGGACGTCCTTCATACACCTTTGCCACGCGGGTGGCGGGCACGCCGTTCTCGACAAAGAGCTGCGAGGTGCCGGTGGTAGCGAGGATTTCAAAGCCCAGTTCGTGGAACTTGCGTGCCACGTCGAGAATGTTGGACTTGTCGCGGTCGTTAACCGAGATGAATACCTTGCCGGACTGGGGCAGGCGCTGGCCGCAGGCAAGCTGACCCTTCATGAAGGCTTCTTCGAAGGTGTCTGCAATGCCCATTACTTCGCCGGTTGAGCGCATTTCGGGTCCGAGCAGAATGTCCACGCCGGGGAAGCGGCTGAACGGGAACACGGATTCCTTCACCGAGATGTACCCGGACTTGCGCATGGAGGCGGGGTTCAGTTCCTTGATGGTTTTGCCCATCATCACCTGCGTGGCAAGGCGCGGCAGCGGCACGCCCGTTGCCTTGGAAACGAACGGGGCGGTACGCGATGCGCGGGGGTTCACTTCAAGAATGAAGATGGTGCCGTCCTTCACCGCGAACTGGATGTTCATCAGGCCGATGACCTTCAGTTCCTTGGCAAGGGCGATGGTCTGGCGGGTGATTTCGTCCACGATGCTCTGGGGCAGCGAGTAGGGGGGCAGCGAGCAGGCGGAGTCGCCGGAATGGATGCCGGCTTCTTCAATGTGCTCCATGATGCCTGCCACGTATACGTCGGTGCCGTCGGCAAGGGCGTCCACATCCACTTCGGTGGCGTTCTCGAGGAACTTGTCGAGCAGGATGGGGTGTTCCGGTGCTGCGGTGCCTACCACATCGCGGAAGTAGGTGGCGAGCTGCTCGTCGTCATACACGATTTCCATGGCACGGCCGCCCAGCACGTAGGAGGGGCGCACAACCAGCGGATAGGTGATGGTTTCGGCCACCTTGCGGGCCTCTTCCAGCGTCATGACGGTGGCGTTGGCGGGCTGGGTGAGCTTGAGCTTCTGGATGAGGGCCTGGAAGCGTTCGCGGTCTTCGGCGCGGTCAATGGAGTCGGGATGGGTACCCAGAATCGGCACGCCGGAGCGCAGCAGCGGCACGGCAAGGTTCAGCGGGGTCTGGCCGCCGAACTGCACGATAACGCCGTCAGGCTTTTCCGTTTCCACAATGTTCATGACATCTTCATAGGTGAGCGGCTCGAAGTAGAGACGGTCGGAGGTGTCATAGTCGGTGGAGACGGTTTCCGGGTTGGAGTTGACCATGATGGACTGCACGCCCATGTCCTTCAGCGCGAAGGAGGCGTGACAGCAGCAGTAATCGAACTCGATGCCCTGACCGATACGGTTGGGGCCGCCGCCGAGGATGATGACCTTTTTGCGGTCTTCCACGACGATTTCCTTGCCCGTTTCGTAGGTGGAGTAGAAATAGGGGGTGTATGCTTCGAATTCGGATGCGCAGGTGTCCACAAGGTAGTAGGTGGGCATAATGCCTATTTCCTTGCGCAGCTGGCGCACAGCCAGTTCGGGCTGCTTCCACATCTCGGAGATCTGGCGGTCGGAGAAGCCGTATTCCTTGGCGCGGCGCATCAGGTCCACGAGGTCTGCGTTATCCGGGGTAAGCGAGTTGGCAAGGCCGAAGTCGCGCAGTTCATCCTCAACCTTGAGGATGTCCCTGATCTGGTGCAGGAACCACGGGTCGATCTTGGTGAGGTCGAATATTTCCTCGTTGCTCATGCCCTGCAACATGGCGTTGCGCACATAGAACATGCGGCGCGAGTTGGGCGTGCGCAGCTTGGCGACAACTTCTTCGTGATCGGGCTGCTTGCCGCGGAAGTCGCGGCCAAGGCCGAATGCGCCGATTTCCAGCGAGCGCAGGCCCTTTTGCAGCGATTCCTTGAAGGTGCGGCCAATGGACATGGCTTCACCCACGCTCTTCATGGCGGTGTTCAGCTCGTCCTTGGAACCGGGGAATTTTTCAAAGGTGAAGCGGGGCAGCTTGGTCACCACGTAGTCGATGGTCGGCTCGAAGGAGGCCATGGTCTCGCGGGTGATGTCGTTGGGAATCTCGTCCAGCGTGTAGCCCACGGCAAGCTTTGCGGCGATCTTGGCGATGGGGAAGCCCGTTGACTTGGAAGCAAGGGCGGAAGAGCGGCTGACGCGGGGGTTCATTTCAATGACCACAAGGTCGCCGTTTTCGGGGATCACACCGAACTGCACGTTGGAGCCGCCGGTTTCCACGCCGATTTCGCGCATGATGGCGATGGAGGCATCGCGCATCTTCTGGTATTCAAGATCCGTCAGGGTCTGTGCGGGGGCAACGGTGATGGAGTCGCCGGTGTGCACGCCCATGGGATCGAAGTTTTCAATGGAGCAGATGATGACGCAGTTGTCTGCCTTGTCGCGCATGACTTCCATTTCATATTCCTTCCAGCCCAGAACGGACTGTTCCAGAAGGACTTCGGAAGAAATGGATGCGGCAAGACCCTGCGATGCGATCTGTTCAAGGTCTTCCATGTTGTAGGCAATACCGCCGCCCTTGCCGCCGAGAGTGAATGCGGGACGGATGATGATGGGGAAGGCCATCTCTTCGCCGATGCGGCGAACGTCGTCCATGGTGCGTGCAATGGCGGACTGGGGTACCTTGAGGCCGATGTTTTCCATGGCCTGACGGAACAGTTCGCGGCTTTCCGCCTTTTCGATGACCGATTCGGTGGCGCCGATGAGCTCAACGCCGCACTCTTCCAGAACACCCATCTTGGCAACCGCCAGCGCGGTGTTCAGGCCCGTCTGGCCGCCCAGAGTGGGCAGCACCGCACAGGGACGCTCCTTGCGGATGATGGCGGCAACGGTTTCGGGTTCGATGGGTTCGATGTAGGTGCGGTCTGCAAGCTCGGGATCGGTCATGATACTTGCGGGGTTGGAGTTCACCAACACCACTTCGTATCCTTCTTCCTTCAGGGCCTTGATGGCCTGGGTGCCGGAGTAGTCGAATTCACAGGCCTGTCCGATGACAATGGGGCCGGAACCGATGACCATGATGCGCTTTAAGTCAGTCCTCTTTGGCATGTCTCAATGATTCCCTGTGTGACCATGACTGGTCCCTGGTTAGGATCTGTTGGTGGGTCTGTCTGCCAGTGCCGCCCGCAACGTGGGTGCGGTGCGAACGGCCGTGTTTCCTCTTAGGGAAGATGGGGCACGCCCTTCACTATGGGGGATGGCGCTGGCTGGATAGCGCCCCCGCCTAAAACCCCCACTCTTTATACTACGAGGGGGCGCTTTGGCAAGGGTGTAAACAGCCCCTTGCCAGCAGGAAAGTCGCGTGCGATAGGTTGCCTCCTGTAAGCTGTTGCTAAGTTGCTGCAACCGTGCATGATCTTGTGCGGATGGTGAGGTGCCGGAACTGATGACCCCTACGATGGCCTCTCTTTTTCCATGGCTGGCCGGTGTATTCGGGCTGCTGCTCGGCAGCCTGTATACTGTTTGCGTGCACCGGTATCTGGCCGGGGAGCCCCTTTCTCTCTCTTCGCTTTTCCATCCTGTCTGCCCCCAATGCTCCCAGCCGTTGCGCCGCAGCGATGTCATTCCCGTTCTCGGCTACCTTCTGCTGCGCGGGCGTTGCCGCCTTTGCCGCAGGCCCATAGGCATACGCTATCCCCTGCTTGAGCTTGCCTCCTGCCTGTGGGCGGCCTGCGTTGCCGTGCAGTTCGGCCCCTCGCCGCAGTGGATTGTGCTCATGGCGGAAGGGGGCATTCTCATTGTCGCCTCTTCCATAGATGTGGAACGCTATCTGCTGCCGGACATGCTCACCCTGCCGGGCGCAGGCGTGGCCATTGCCGCATCCATGCTGGTCATGGGCATGTCGCCGGTGCAGGTGCTGGGCGGCAGTGCTGTCGGGGGCGGCCTGTTCTGGCTGTTGCAGCGTGGGTACCGCCTGTGTGCGGGCTCTGTGGGCATTGGCACCGGCGATGTGAAGCTTATGCTCATGCTGGGTGCCATGAGCGGGCTGGCGGGGCTGCCCGTGCTCATAACCGTGGCAGCGGTGAGCGCGCTGCTGGTGCATGCCCTTGTGAGCCTGCCGGGCCGCAGGTATGCCCTGCATGCCATGATTCCCTTCGGGCCATTTCTTTCTTTTGGCGGTATGGTGCAGGTTCTCTGGGGCGGGCAGATAGAGAAGATGCTTTCATAACGCGCGGTCTGCGGCAAGCATGCGGGGCAGTGTTGGTGATCACATGATAATCCGCATGAAATGCTTGCCCTTACACGCGGTGCTTGGTACGTCCCCGTACAGTGCAAGAATCCCGTGACCGTTGTGTCGCAGGGGTTGTCATAAGCCTATCAAGAGGAGGATGTGTATGCTCGCGATCCTGAAGTACAAGGCGGGCAATCAGACCAGCGTTCGTCGCGCCCTTGATCACCTCGGTATTCCGAATACGATCACTGCGGACCCCGACGAAATAATGGCCGCACAGGGAATCATCTTCCCCGGAGTAGGCGCTGCCGGTCAGGCCATGGACGAACTGGTGGCCACCGGACTCGATCAGGTGCTCAAGCAGGCTGTGGAGGCGGGCAAGCCGCTGCTCGGCATCTGCGTGGGCTGCCAGATCATGCTGGACTATAGCCAGGAAAACGACACCAAGGCACTGGGCATAATTCCCGGCCAGTGCAATCTCTTCAATCCCGCGTGGGAAGAAGAGGACGGCACCCCCATCCGCGTTCCGCACATGGGCTGGAACAAGGTGACCCCCCGCAAGAGTTGTGAGTTGATGCGGGGCATAGACACCGATGCGGAATTCTATTTCGTGCACAGTTATTATCCCGACCCCAAGCCGGAATATGTGCTCGCCACCACCCAGTACGGGTGTGAAATCTGCGCCATTCACGGCGGCCCCGGCCTGTGGGCCGTGCAGTTCCATCCGGAAAAGAGCGGCAGGCCCGGCCTGAAATTCCTGCAGAACTTCTACGCATACTGTCGGGAGGCTGAAAATGCTCAGTAAACGCATCATTCCCTGTCTCGACGTGCGTAACGGCGTTCTCACCAAGGGCGTGAAGTTTCAGGGAAACGTGGATATCGGCGACCCCGTGCTCACGGCCAAGAAGTACTACGAAGAAGGCGCGGACGAGATTGTCTTTTACGACATAACCGCCTCGCATGAAGGCCGCGGCATCTTCCTTGATGTTGTGGAAAAGGTGGCCTCCACCATCTTCATTCCCTTTTCCGTGGGCGGCGGCATCAACACCGTGGACGACATGCGCGATGCGCTGAATGCCGGTGCGGAGAAGATTTCCGTGAACTCCGGTGCGGTGAAGAATCCCGACATCATCAGCGAAGGTGCGGTGCGCTTCGGCTCGCAGGCCATTGTGCTGGGCATGGACGTGAAGCAGGTTGAGAAGTCCGAGGACATTCCCTCCGGCTACGAGATTGTCATTCACGGTGGCCGCAAGCACATGGGCATGGACGCCATTGAATGGGCCAAGACCGCAGAAGCCCTCGGTGCCGGTGAAGTATGCGTGAACTCCATTGACGCAGACGGCACCAAGGACGGCTACGAGCTGACCCTGACCCGCATGATTGCCGAAGCGGTTTCCATTCCCGTCATCGCCTCCGGCGGCGCGGGCAATCCCAAGCATATGTACGATGCGCTGACCGAGGGCAAGGCGACTGCCGCGCTTATCGCCTCCATCGTGCATTACGGGGAATACACCATTCCGGACCTGAAGCGGCAGATCAACGCCATGGGCGCGAAGATGCGCATGGTCTGGTAGCAGGCCGCATAAAGACAAAGAACGAGCCGCCCGAAAGGGCGGCTTTTGTTTTGCCGTGTGCCTTGCTCTTGAGGCGAATGTCTGCCATATTCTAATCAGAATATGATTAGATTAAATCGTATTCTAATCAAAATATGATGTGAATAGTCAGGAGAATCACCTCATGACCACGTATGTCTGGCAAAACGATAACTGGCCAACCTTCCGGTTTGATGCAGAAAAGTTGCTTATACCATTGGGGCGCTGCCGGCGTGTGCAGGGAGAGCTGCAGCATCGTATGCGCACGCTTGATGATCGCTATGTTGTGGAAACGGAAGCTCTGCTGCTGGAATCCGAGGCATTGCGGACATCGGAGATTGAAGGGGTGCAGCTGAACCCTCAATCGGTGCGTTCTTCCGTTGCCAGAAAACTGGGGCTGGAGGATGCGGGGCTGCGGCAGTCGGACAGGTACACGGAAGGTCTTATCGAAGTCCTCATGGATGCCACGCAAAATCACCAGCAGACCCTGACGCCCGAACGCCTGTACGGGTGGCATGCGGCACTGTTCCCAACCGGTTATTCCGGTATGAGCCGCATTGCCGTTGGCTGTTACCGCTCGGACGAAAGCGGCGGAATGCAGGTGGTATCCGGCAGGCCGGGAAAGCAGGTTGTTCATTATGAAGCGCCCCCGGCAGAGCGTCTGGTCAGTGAAATGGACATTTTCCTGCATTGGTTCAACACAACGGGCACGGCCTGCCGCAATACGCGCAAGGCAGGTGGAGAGACCGGGGGGATGGATGGTATCCTCCGCGCGGGGATGGCGCATTTTCACTTTGTCACGCTGCATCCATTTGACGACGGAAACGGCCGCCTTGCCCGCGTCATCACCGATATGGCCATGGCCCAGGATGAAGGGACAGCGCGTAGGGCCTATAGTATTTCCGCCACCATCGCGGCGGCACGCAAAGCCTATTATGCCGTGCTGGAACAGGCGCAGAAAGGAAACGGCGATATAACCGAATGGTTGATCTGGTTTGTGCAGGCGTTGGAGCAGGCCATGCGCAGTTCGATGGAAGCCATTGCTCTGACGTTGCGCAAGACCGAGTTCTGGAAGCGCACCGCACGGACTCCGCTGAACGAACGGCAGCGAAAGGTGCTGAACAGGTTGCTTGATGCGGGGCCGGAAGGTTTTGAAGGCGGACTCACCAACAAGAAGTATGTCAGCATGACCAAGGCCGCTCCTGCCACCGCCACCCGTGACCTTGCAGACCTTGTCGCCAAGGGCGTGCTGAGGGCGGTGGCAGGTGGTCGTAGCACCCGGTATGAAGTTGACTGGCAGGCGATCTGACAGGAGATGAGGTTTACGCTGGGCCCGACGCTACTATCAGACGCAAAGGCTGATCGTTCTCTGGGCCTCTTTTGCGGAAGGACTGACGCAGGAGGCCCTGTGATCACCGTGTCTGTTGCTGCTCCGTCCGGTCTCTTGGCTGCCCTTGTGCTTGCTGCACCCCGCAGCCGGTGCTAGGACACTGTCTTTCCATTTTGCCATCAAGGAGTGTCTATGCCCACATATGATCTTGCGCACTGGTTGTCCTTTTTCACGGCGGCCCTTTTGCTCAATATCGCGCCGGGACCAGATTTTGCGTTTATCCTGAGCCATACGGTCAAGGGTGGCAAACGGGCGGGAACCGCGGCCATGCTGGGTATATGGACAGGAGCCTTCGGGCATGTGCTGCTGGCTGCGCTGGGGCTTTCTGCCATTATTGCCGCCTCGGCAACCGTGTTTGGCGTGGTGAAGTGGGTCGGGGTCTGCTACCTGCTGTGGCTGGGCTGGCAGGCGCTCCGCTCGCAGGGTTCGGCTCTGGATATAGGTGGAACCGGCGCACACGAAGGATTGTTTTCCGTGTACCGTCAGGGCGTGCTTGTCGATCTGCTCAACCCCAAGGTAGCCACGTTCTTTCTGGCCTTTCTGCCCCAGTTCGTTGAGCCGGGTGCAGGGCCGGTGTGGATGCAGCTGATGCTGCACGGCACGCTTATCATCGTAGTGGCGGCCTTTGTGGAACCTCCGCTCATTCTGGTGGGCGACCGTCTTACGGGGCGTCTGCGCGAGAGCCACAAGCTGCGCCTGTGGCTGGACCGCACCCTCGGCGGCGTGCTTGTGGGGCTGGGACTGAAGCTGGCGGTTTCCGACCGGTAGCGCAGGCACGTCCCTTAGCGTGTTGGTTAACGCTATGTTGTTTCTGCGCGCATTGACGAACGGTGCGCAGGCTGCCGTATCCCCCTGATTCATCCACAAGCCTTGCCACCGTCAGTCGTTCCGGCTGGTGCAGGGGACCTGAGTTCGTTGTATCATGAAGAAAAAGCCCCCTTCCGGGTTTCCGGAAGGGGGCTTTACTGTCGGATCGGATAACGGCCGGTATGAACAGTCCGCCTTGGCTGCGCCGGCAAAAGGCGCTTGGGCAGGTTGTCTTCTAGGCTGTCTGGGAAAGCTCTTCGGGAATGTGGGTGCCCGTATCCACGGAAAACTGGGACGAAATGCAGACGCGGTTGCGGCCTTCTTCCTTGGCGCAATACAGGGCCTTGTCTGCCGCGTCGAACATGGAGCGCGGCGAGAGAGACTTGTCCGGTATGGTAGAGGCAATGCCGATGGAGACCGTCACAAAATCCGCCGTGCAGGATGCGCAGTGGGGCAGGTCCTTGGTGGAAACGGCAAGCAGCAGCTTGCGGGCGACATGCTCCGCACCGGGGGTGTCCGTTCCCGGCAGAAGGATGGCGAATTCTTCGCCGCCAATGCGCGCCAGCTTGTCCACATCGCGCTGAATGATCTCGGAAAGCGTGAGCGATATGCGTCGCAGGCAGTCGTCACCCGCGCCATGGCCGTAGGTGTCGTTATACGCCTTGAAGTGGTCGATATCGAGCAGCAGCAGGGAAAGCGGCGTGTTGCTGCGCATGTTGCGCGCCCATTCTTCGTTGTAGACTTCTTCGAAATGGCGCTTGTTGCTCAGTCCGGTCAGACCGTCCGTGACGGAAAGATACAGCAGCTGTTCGTTGGTTTCTTCCAGCTGCTGCTGCAATTCTTCTAGCTCAACGAGCTTTCTGTCCAGTTCGCGGCGTTTCTCGTCCAGTTCTTCCTTGTGGCGGTACAGGTCGAGAAACACTCCCACCTTGCTTTTGAAAACGAGCGGTTCAAGGGGCTTGAAGAGGTAGTCCACGGCACCGGATTCATATCCCTTGAATATCTGCGTCTCGCGCTTGTAGGCGGCAGTGACGAAGATGATGGGAATGTGGCGGGTCTTGCTGTTGCCGCGCATGAGTTCGGCCACTTCGTAGCCATCCATGTCCGGCATCTGCACATCGAGCAGCACAAGGGCGAAGTCATGATCCAACGTATGGGCAAGGGCCTCTGCGCCGGAGTTCGCTTCAACCAGCTCCACGTCAAGGTCATTCAGCAGGCCGCCAAGTGCCAGCAGGTTCGCGGGCCTGTCATCCACAATGAGTATTTTGGGCTTATTCATTTGCACTCCCCAGCAGATCAATGCACTTACCAATTTCCCTGAGGTCGAGAACGTGGTCCACGCGTGTTGCTTCCAATGCAGCGCGGGGCATGGCGTCGGCTTGGGCTGTTTCGGGCGTCTGCACTATGGCAAGGCCGCCAAGCTGTTTGATCTTGGCAAGGCCGGCAGCGCCGTCGTTGTTTGCGCCGGTGAGAATGATTCCGATGAGTCCTTCTCCGAATGCTTCCGACGCGGTTTCAAAGAGTACGTCCACAGATGGGCGTGAAAAGTTGACGCGGCTTTCTACGGACAGCGAGATGGTGCGGTCAAGCTCAACCATCATATGGTAATCGGGCGGCGCAAAGTAGACCGTGCGTGGCACGATATCTTCCTTGTCATCCGCTTCTTTCACCGTCAGGGAGCAGCGGGGGGTGAAGTGGTGTGGCAGGTAGCTTTCCGAATCAGGGCTGATGTGCTGCACGATGAGAATGGGAAGGGAGAAGGAGTTTCCCAGCTCGGAAAGAACGGCCTCCAGCGCCGCAAGACCGCCGGCGGAAACGCCTATGACCACGGCCTCGTAGTGTTTCTTGGTTTGGGGCATGTTCGCACCGCCGTTATAACCGTTTTTTGCGGTATATCTTTTCTCTGTCCGCTATGACCTCGAACTTGTCTGCGATTTCTGAGAACATGAGGGTTTCCTTGGAGCCAAGGCACAGGAACCCGCCGGGGCAGAGACTTTCGTAGAAAAGTTTGAGAACCTTGTTTTGCAGTTCCCTGTTGAAATAGATGAGCACGTTGCGGCAGAAGATGACGTTCATCTCGCCGAAAACACCGTCCGTGACCAGATTGTGGGACGAAAAGAGTACCTGATCGCGCAACGAGCGCTTCATGACCACGCTGCTGTAATCTGCGGTGTAGTAGTCTGAAAAGGACTGCGTGCCGCCCGCTTTCTGATAGTTCGAGGTGTATTCGCGGATGAGTTCAACAGGGTAGATGCCGTCCTTGGCTTTTTGCAGCACAACCTCGTTGAAGTCCGTGGCATAAATCTGCACACGGTCGCGCATGCCTTCTTCTTCCAGCAGAATGCCCATGGAGTAGACTTCCTGCCCTGCGGAGCAGCCTGCATGCCATACCTTGATATAGGGGTAGGTGTGCAGGTGCGGCACAACCGATTCGCGCACCTTCTTGTAGAACCACGGGTCGCGGAACATCTCTGTCACGTTGATGGAAAGGTCGAGCAGCACCGTTTCGAAAAACGATTCGTCGTAGATGATGTGGTGCATCATCTGCGCATAGCTGCTCAGGCCCTCAAGGGCTCTTCTGTGTTCGAGGCGGCGTTTGGTGTGAGCAAAAGCGTAGTTCCGGAAGTCGTATCCGTATTTGCGGTATACGGCTTCAAGCAGAAGCGCAAT
>JBKEAK010000187.1:0-9771 GCA_047972125.1 Halodesulfovibrio sp. | reverse complement strand
GGGAGTAACGGGATACCCCGAAATACAGATCCACCTTGTTTCCGGGCCTGAACGTTGCCTTTTCTAGCTTGTCGGTCAGCCCCTGCGAAACAAGCTCGTAGTCCACCTGACAATCCGTTCCCACAAACACGTCCAACCTGCCCGCCAAGGTCATCTTGATGAGCTGCTCTTCAGTGGCCACGCCGATCTTGCCAAGCGCCTGGTCCTGATCGAACTGCGGAAAATACGCAGAGCCGAGCACAAAACCGAGCCGCCTGCCCTTGAGATCTTCATAGGTGCGAATGGAGCTTCCCTTGCCTTCGGGAGTGTAGAAAACAGTGGAGCAGACAGAATACGGCGGCTCTATGTAGTATATGAACTGCTCCCGTTCCGGCCTTCTGGCCAGACCGGTCATGGCATCCACCTTGCCCTGCTGCATCTGCACAAGGCTGCGGTTCCACGGCGTTGCCTGATACTTCACACGGAACGGCACGCGCTCCGTCAGTTCCTTCATGAGGTCAAAGTCCAGCCCGCGCATGGTGCCGTTGGAAACAACACGATACGGCGGCCAATCGTCAACCGGCATGATCACCCTGAAAGGTGCCTCCTCCTTTTCCGCACCGGCAAAGTCCCCCGCAGCAGGAAAGAGCACTGGGAGGAACAGAAGGATGAATATGGCGGCAAACAGGCGTTTCATGGCGTTACGGTACCTTTGACATTCCTATCAAGATTACTACAGGCCGTGCGCGGTGTCAGCACCTGACAGCTATTAATCATGCTTCTTTAAAAACTTGCACAATCCTGACGGGAGCAAACGGGGACCTGACGGACAAAACGGACTGGGCTGACTGAGCGTTTGTCATGACTGCATCCTTGCAGGAAGAAGGCTACAGAAACACAGCACCTCAATAATATTCAACGATATCCAAATCTAAGGCAAGCACTTTAGAAAATTAGGTATTGGCAAGCACCCGGTTTCCCCCAAAACACCAACCTATAGCCGAACACGAAAATAGGCCGGTCCCCAACAGGAGACCGGCCTTTTCTTTGCAAACTTCCGTTTCCGGAACAGCAGGAGAATTGCTATGCCCAGCGGGCCATGAACGCGTCCACGCTGCCTGTTTCGCGGATATGCGTGATCAGTGCGCTGCCGAATATCACAGCGTCGATGGAATCGCCGAACACTTTGAGCTGACCGGGTTCCTTTATGCCGAAGCCGAGCGCAATGGGCAGGCTGAAAGCCTCGCGTGCACGTGCCAGCGCATCCGCCAGTTCGGCAGGAAAGCTCTCACGAGCGCCGGTGGTGCCCAGAACCGAGACCACGTACACATAGCCTTCAGCCACTGCGGCATATGCCTTCATCCGCTCAAGGTCGGTGTTCAGGCCCACGAGCGGCACCAGCGCCATACCTTTGGCCTTCAGGGCTGCACGATACGGCGCATCCTCATCCAACGGCAGATCGGGGATGATGAAGCCGGAAACACCGGCGGCTGCAGCGTCTTCTGCCAGCCTGTCAAAACCGTACTGCAGGAAGGGATTCAGGTAGCCCATGAGCACCAGTTCAGCCTGAAAACGGCCCGCACGGGCCTTGAGGCCATCCAGCAGCCACTTGAGAGACACGCCCGCTTCCAGCGCCTGAATGGAAGCCTTTTCCACAACAGGGCCGTCTGCACAGGGGTCCGAGAAGGGCACGCCGATCTCAATAATGTCCGCACCACCGGCATCCAGTGCCTCAAGATGCGTCCAGAACTGCCCAAGGTCGGGAAACCCACCGGGAATGAAGGGAATAAGTGCCTTGCGGCCTGCCGCGTTTACCTTACGGATACGTTCGGTCAATCGTGAAGTTGTCATGCTGCCATCCTACCCTTTTCTGCCGTGCACGGGCTGCGCACCGAGGTGCTCTTCAATGATGTCCATGTCCTTGTCACCGCGACCGGAAAGGTTGACGATGACATTGGCCCCCTTCGGAATCCGGTCCCTGTTCTCCAGCACCCATGCCACGGCATGCGAGCTTTCAAGGGCGGGCATTATGCCCTCGGAACGGGTAAGGGTCATGAAGGCTTTCAGTGCCTGTGCATCATTGACAGTGCCGTAGTGGGCACGGCCGGAATCGTGCAGGTGCGCATGCTCCGGTCCCACGCCGGGATAGTCCAGCCCTGCGGCAACGGAATGCGAGGGCAGAATCTGTCCGTCCCCGTCCTGCAGCAGCATGGTCATCTGGCCGTGCAGCACACCGCGTGAACCAAGGTTGAGCGGTGCGGAGTTGTAGCAACCGGGCTCACCGGTGCCTGCGGCCTCTACCCCCACCAGCTTCACGGATGTATCCGGCACAAAGGCATGGAACGCGCCGATGGCGTTGGAACCGCCGCCGACACAGGCAACCACCGCATAGGGCAGCTCGCCCGTCTTTTCCAGAATCTGCTCACGTGCTTCGCGCCCCACCACGGACTGGAACTCGCGTACCAGCGTGGGGAAGGGATGCGGGCCAGCAGCCGTGCCGAAGCAGTAGTGGTGCGTGCGCTGCTCTGCAATCCAGAAACGCAGCGCCTCGTTAATGGCATCCTTCAGGGTTTTGGTGCCGTTCTGCACGGGCACGATTTCCGCCCCCAGCAGCTGCATGCGTCGCACGTTGTGCGACTGGCGGGCAACGTCCGTTGCGCCCATGAACACGATGCAGTCCAGATCCAGTGCACGGGCAGCAGTGGCCGTGGCCACGCCATTCATACCGGCACCGGTTTCGGTCAGCAGCGCGGGCTTGCCCATGTATTTGGTCAGAAGGGCCTGACCGAGGGTGTTGTTGATCTTGTGCGAACCGGTGTGGTTCAGATCTTCACGCTTGAGCCACAGATTGAAGCCCAGCTCTTTGGAAAGGGTCGGGCAATGCGTGAGCGGGCTCTTGCGGCCCACATAATCTTGCAGCAATGCCGAAAACTCGGTCTGAAACTCAGGGGAGGGAACTATGGTCTCAAGGGCGTGCTCCAGCTCGCGCAGCGGGGGAATAAGCAATTCCGCCACAAACTGGCCGCCAAAGTCGCCGAAGTATCCTTTTTTCATGATCTCTGCTCGTTTGCTGAAGTTTGAAGAGCCTGCGGCGTTTTGGGATTCTGTGCCTGCGGCGCGTATGCATAAGACGCTTCGCAGGACCAAAGGGGGAACGCCCCCTTTGGAAACCCTTTTACGTACAAGCCCGCCATCCGCGTTGAAGCCAAACTGCGGTCTCGCCCCCCCACCCTGAAAAATACCAGAAATGAGGTGAAGCCGCGCACCGTGCCCAACAACGGAAGTCTCTCGCGTATCGAGGTGCAGGGCAGCGCCCTGCCCGCCGGAGGCCAAGCTAAACAGCCAACCTCCGACGTTTCCCGTCTAACCCACCAGCGGATTATGGATCATGTCGAACACGGCCTTGAGCTTTTCTTCGCTCTTGACGCCCGGAGCGCTTTCCACACCGGAATTGAGGTCCAGCCCGCAGGGATTGCAGCCCATTATGGCCTGCTTGAGATTATCCGGCCCAAGGCCGCCTGCGATGAACCACGTCTTTATGCCGCGAAGCCCGGCGAGGAAGGACCAGTCCTGCCCCTTGCCGTGCCCGCCGCCACCGGTGCCTGCGTCAAAGAGATAGAAACGGGAGTAGGGAGCAAAGCGCTCCATATCCGCCTCAAGCTCTTCACGCGTGGCGTAACGGTCCGGCCAGAAAACCTTCATCACGCGCGTCTTGCCCAGCGCCTTGCAGAATTCGATGTCCTGATCGCCGTGCAGCTGCGCCAGATTGAGACGGGCGTGCTGCATGGTGCGCTTCACCTCGTCCACGGTCTGATCCACGAACACGCCGGTACGCATGAGCGTGGGCGTTTCTATGGCGCGCACTTTTTCCACGGTCATATTGCGGGGGCTCTTGTCATGAAAGATGAACCCGATGAAGTCCGCATCGTACCGTACACAGAGATCGGCATCGTGCTGGCTGGTTATGCCGCACACCTTAACGAAGATTTCCTTGTCCAACATGATTTCCTGTTCTCCTTGCCTGCTGCAGAGCCTTACGCCAGCAGGGTTTGCAGCGCCCTTTTCGGAGCGCCTCCCTGCATGAGCGCGGTGCCCACCAGCATTGCGTCATATCCCAGAGCGGCAATATGCTGCCTGTCTTCCGGGGTGGATATACCGCTGGCGGCTATCCAAACTTCAGCTATGCTTCGGTCCTGCACCAGTCGCCCGCAAATGGCAAGGTCAGTTTGCAAGGTATCCAGATTTCTATTGTTCACCTGTATGATTCGCGAGCCGACCTCGCGGGCCATTTCCAGGTCTTTTTCATCAAACACCTCCACTACGGCTTCCATGCCAAGGGCATGGGTCATGTCCAGAAGTTCACGTAACACCCCTGCATCACCGAACATACGCACGATGAGCAACAGGGCGGAAGCCGGTGTTGCCGCCGTGCGCGCCACCTGCAGGGGGTGAAAGATGAAGTCCTTGCGCAGCAGGGGCAGCCCCGTGAAGGCCATGCGGTCGAGAAACGCGAGATCGCCCTTGAAGTAGACTTCTTCCGTCAGCACGGACAGAGCGCTGGCCCCGCCTTCCTGATACTGGCGCGCCACCTCTTCGGGAGAGAGCGCCATCTCGATTTCACCCTTTGAGGGAGAAGCCCGCTTGTATTCGCATATGGCTCGCAGCCCCGTCTGCTTCAGCGCCGCGCCGAATGCAGGCCGAGCCCCCGTAAAGAGCGCGGGCATGGCCTTTTGTGCGGCAAGCGCCTCCAGAGCGCGGATTTCTCCGGCCTTGGCGGTACGAAAACGCTCAAGCATGTATCACCTTCCCGCCTGCCCCGGCCATGACCGCATGACGCGCCATGGTCATGCACTGGGCCATATCCTTGCCGTCTTCCAGCAGGTGCACGGCAACCCCCACGTTGAAGACCAGCATCTCGCGCATGGCTGCAGGGCCTTCGCCCGCGAGCAGCTCCTTCAGCACGGCCAGCCCTTGCTCCTTGCCGGAAACGGCCAGTTCCTCGGGTTTGCACGAGGCAATGCCGTAGGCTGCCGGATCGATGGAAAGGGTGCGGGTTGTGCGCCCTTCCACCATCACCACCTGTGCGGGGCCCATGGGGGTGAGTTCGTCATAGCCCCCGGCACCGTGCACAACGGCGGCCCGTTCAATGCCGGAAAGGGCCAGCGCATCCGCCATGAGCTGCATGTATTCGGGGCGCGCAACGCCCAGCAGCTGATGCGTGGGACGCGCAGGGTTGAGCAGCGGCCCCAGCAGGTTGAACAGGGTACGCATGCCCAGCTCCTGCCGCACGGGCATGATGTGCTTAAATGCGGGGTGGAAGTACGGTGCGAACAGGAACACGAAATTGCGCTTGGCCAGTTCGCCGCGCAGGTCCTGCGGCTCCTGCAGCATGGGCATGCCCATGCCGTCCACGGCATCCGCACTGCCGCAGGAGGAAGAACCCGCCCTGTTGCCGTGCTTGGTCACCTGATAGCCCATGCCCGCAAGCGTGAGCGCCGTTGCAGTGGAACAGTTGAAGCTGTTTCTGCCGTCGCCGCCCGTGCCCACGGGGTCCATGCGCTTGCCGGAAAGCCCCGTCACCAGACGGGCACGGTCCAGACACACGGAAACGGCGGTGGCCATTTCCAGCGCGGTTTCACCTTTCTGCCGAAGGCCCATGAGAAAGGCCCCTGCCTGAGCGGCGCTCATCTCCCCGTCCATCAGACGGGTGAAGGCCACTGTTGCCATCTCTGCGGACAGGTCTTTGCCTGCCGCCAGAGTTTCGAGAATCTCCACGGTTTTCACAGCAGCCTCCTTACATGATATTTGCGGGAAAGTTTGCCAGCAGGGTTTCGCCCTCAGGCGTCAGCACCGATTCAGGGTGGAACTGCACCCCCACCCACGGACGGTCGGTATACCGCAGCGACATCACCTCTACCTGCCCGTCATCCGCCTGCACCTGCGAGGTGGATTCCAGCAGCTCCGGTGCCTCATGCACATTCACGATGAGGGAGTGGTAGCGGCCTATCTGCATGGGCGAAGCGATGTTTGCAAACATGCCCGTGCCGTCGTGCTCAAGCATGGAGGACTTGCCGTGCATGATGCGCGGCCCGATGACCACGCTGGCTCCGGCAAAATGCCCCAGAATCTGGTGCCCCAGACAGACGCCCAGCACAGGTACATGCACGGGCAGCCGCTTCAGGAATTCCAGGCACAGGCCCGCGTTCTGCGGATTGCTGGGACCGGGCGAAATGCACACCATTTCCAGCGTGCCGCTTTCCGCCAGTTCCAGAATGCGCGGATCATCGTTCTTGTATACTTCCGGATTCTTTCCGATCTTCTGAAAAGCCTGCACCAGATTGAAGGTGAAGGAATCGTAGTTATCTATAAGCAAAAACATCGCCGTCCCCCGTTCCGTTGATGGTAACCTTCAGAGCCCGCGCCTTGTTGTGGCATTCCTCCCATTCCTTCTCGGGAACGGAATCGTGCACTATGCCCGCACCGCACTGCCACTGCACCAGCCCGTCACGCACCCACATGGTGCGGATGAGGATGCCGGTATCCAGATCGGCGTTGTCGTTATCCAGACTCATCCAGCCCACCGCACCGGCGTAGGGTCCGCGCTGCAGGGCTTCTATATCTGCGATTATTTCCATGGCGCGCACCTTGGGCGCACCGCTCACGGTGCCTGCGGGGAAGGTGGCCGCCAGCACGTCCAGCGCATCCTTGCCTTCCTGCAGCTTGCCCTTGACGTACGAGGTCATGTGCATGACGTGGCTGAAACGCTCCACCTGCATGTACTTGTCCACGGAAACCGTGCCCGGAGCGGAAACCCGCCCCACATCGTTGCGGCCAAGGTCCACCAGCATCACGTGCTCGGCCTGTTCCTTGGGATCGGCCTTCAGGTCTTCGGCAAGCGCGAGGTCTTCGGTCTCCGACGCACCGCGGGGACGGGTGCCCGCGATGGGACACACTTCCACTTCGCCCTTGCTGCTGCGGACCAGAACTTCAGGGGAAGAACCGATGAGGCTCACCCCGGGCAAGCGCATGAAGAACATGTAGGGCGAGGGGTTGATCTGCCGCAGACGCCGGTAGAGCACAAAGGGCTCGCCCGAGAACGAAGCCTGGAACCGGGTGGATATGACCACCTGAATGGCCTCGCCCTGCCGGATGAGTTCCTTCACCTTATCCACGTTACGCAGGTAGGTGGCGCGGTCCGGAATGGTGGTTATGGCTCCCACGTCCGGCGGTTCCGCCTTGCGTTCCACTGCGGAGCGGTCCATGCGCACGTTCAGGCCGTCTGCCAGCGTGAGCAGGCAGAGCTTGTTGTACAGATGGTCGAACAGCACGATGGTTCCCGGCAGCACGAGGCAGGCTTCCGCACTTTCCGGCGGCAGCACGTTGCGCAGCTTGGGTTCGAACATGCCTGCGGCTCCGTAGCCGAAATAGCCGAACAGCCCGCGTGCAATAGGCGGCAACTTGTCGAATCCTTCTGCTGCCTCAACGGTAACGGCCTTGTTCACGGCGCGAACGCCGTCCATGAAATCCATGCCTTCAAACTGCTTCAGAAAATCCAGTCTCTTGTCGCGCGATGCGACCTCCAGCTTCCCTTCCTTGCAACCCAGACGGAGCAGGAAGTTGAACCCGATCACACTGTAGCGGCCCCAACGGCCATCGACCTCGGCGCTTTCGAGCAGAAAACCCTGCCCTGAGCCCACCAGTCCGAGGAAGAGGCTGATGGGCGTCTGAATATCCGCCGCCAGCCATTGGCCTGTCTGCTTGAGTAATACGTTCATTCGGTTGTCTCCCTGACTTCCTGTGGTGTTTGTATCTGTCTCGCCCCGGTTTGCCGGTGCGATGTCATGCCTGTTTTCCGCTTTTCTTACTGCCGGGCGGCCCCCGGTGCTTGCACCATCTTGCTGCCGCCTGCTCCGAAACAAAAAAACGCCGCGTTCCGGGAGGAACGCGGCGTTTGAGAACTCTATACTCTATGCCAGTGGTCAGTTAATGACGCACCCCTCCCGTATTGCTATTCTCACGCCACCACCAAAGAGCGCGCTCTACGAGCACGTTGATGTCGCCACCGGCGGCAATGTTCAGCATGTTACGGAAGGAACGGACGGCATCATGCGAGCTGGGATTGGCTTCAAACAGCCCTTCGAACAGCTCTGCGTCCTCGGTCATCATCTTTCTGGCGGCATCCAGACGACGCTGGAAGGAAGGCGTGAGATACGGAGTGATCTCATCCTTGTGCGCCAGAGTGGCAAGGTAGGAAACGGTGGTGATGAAGTTCAGCCCCTGAATAAGGGCGGCAGCCTCATCGTGCGCTTCCGCAGTGGTACGGAACGGTTCGCAGCCGATGCGGGCAAACAGTTCTTCCACCATGGCCACATGCTTTTCGTCAGTTCCCTCTGCGGGAGTGACGGCAACACGCACCTCGTCCGCCTTCGGCTCTGGTCCGAAGAGAGGATGGGTACCCACGATGGGGCCGTTGTAGGCGTGCTGCATCTGATGCATGGGCTGTACCTTTACCGAAGTTATATCCACAAGTACCTGCGGAGACTGGAGTATGCTGCCTATCTGGTGCAATACCGTGACAAAGGCTGCCGCAGGAATGCACAGAAGTACCACACTCGCCCCTGACAGTCCAGCTGAAAGTGACGTATTTGTCAAAGGCTGGTCAATTTCAGCGACTTCATACCCTGCCGCTGTAAACCGGGTGCAGAGCATCCGGCCCATGCGGCCGTTGGAACCTATGACGGCAACTTTGCCGCCGCTAAAGTCACTTTCAAAGCCGTCCGCACTCATGCCGACACCTTGTTCCACCTGCGCCAGAAGCCCGGAAAGGACTTGGCAACGCACTTGGGGTCGTCCAGTTCAACGTTCACACCGGCAAAGCCGAGCAGCGAAAGGCTCATGGCCATGCGGTGGTCACCGTAGGTTTCGAAGACCGTTCCGGCGGGAGCCTTGATGGACTCGCGACCGGCAGGATGCACGGTGAGGCCGTCTTCATGCACGTCCACCTTGATGCCTGCCTTGGCAAGCTGCGCGGCAGGACCGGCAAGGCGGTCGCATTCCTTGATGCGCAGGTGTCCCACGTTGGTCACGGTGGTGGGGCCCTCCGCATAAGCGGCTATCGCCGCCACGGTGGGCACGATATCCGGGCAGTCGCCCATATCCACGGTAATGCCCTTGAGACGGGAAGGATGCACGGTCACGGCGTCGGGCTCGATATCCACCTTGGCGCCCATGTCCTGAAGAATCTTCAGCATGGCCTTGTCGCCCTGCAGCGAATCGGCACGCAGGCCGGAAATGCGCACAGGGTTCGGGCCCACGGCACCGGCACCGAGGAAGTAGGATGCGTTGGACCAGTCGCCTTCCACACGGTAGTCACCGGCATGATAGAATCCCGGCTTCACCACGAAGCGCGTCTTGCCCGGCACGACATTGCGGATGGCGCGCCAATCCTTTTCCACCCACTGGCCGTCTTCCAGCATTTCCACGCGGAACTTGTGGCCGAACTCTTCCATGGCCTTCAGGGTGAGGCCTACATAAGGCCAGCTCACAACCTTCTTGCCGGTCACGTTAATGGTCAGGGTCTTGCCCAGAGGGCCGGCCATGAGCAGGCCGGAAAGGTACTGGCTGGATTCATCCATGCCTATGTTCACTTCACCGCCGGGCATGCCGTTGGTATCGATGACCAGAGGCGGATACCCCGCCTTGCCTTCCCATTCCACACCGACATTGAGCATACGCAGCGCCATGACCAGCTCGCCGTTGCGACGCTCGTGCAGGCGGGGAGCACCCAGAATG
>JBKEAK010000186.1:0-6628 GCA_047972125.1 Halodesulfovibrio sp. | reverse complement strand
TCCATCCTTGAAAAAGCCATGGAAGACACCAACAACCCCGAGCAGTCCCTGAAGGTGGCACTGGAAGAAGCGGACAAGCTTCTTGCCGAACAGGGCGACACCCCGTTCACTGCCATTCTCGCCCAGAACGTAGGACTCGGTGCATCCGCCGTAGAGCCGCAGGTGGGCACCCTGCTCAACATCACCGTATAGTTTCACGCCATTCCGAATACAACAATAGGCCGGACAGAATCTCTGTCCGGCCTTTGTGCATTACATCGTCTTGAACCCGATCGCAGCCGCGTTGCAGAAGAACACAAGGCAACTACCGACTCGCACCGTCTTCGGCGGCGCAGACATCCGGCTACTGCATCACAGGAAACAGCACCTGCCCCAGCCGTGCTATGGATTCATTGCGTTCGGCCATGGTTGCCTTTGTTTCGGCAATGTAGATGGATACGACCCAAGGGGACTTCCCGGCAGGATACACCACTGCGATGATGGAACGGGAACCGTTGCCTCCCGCTCCGGTCTTGTCGGCAATGCTCCATCCGGCAGGCAACGACTTGCGCAACAGCGCGTTGGCAACAGCATCTCCCTTCATCCACTCCACGAGAAGCCCAGCAGAATCCGCCGACAAGATCGTGCCGAAGAACATGGCATTCAAACTCGCGGCCGCAGCCGAAGGCGTTGTGGTATCCCGCAGGTCTCCGGGGATACCCTCATTAATCTCCGGCTCCTTCCTGTCCATCCGTGTAACGCTATCGCCAAGCGACTGCATGAAACGGTTAAAGGCCGCCACCCCGCCGATTTTGTCAACAATCACATTGGCAGCGGTATTGTCGCTGTAGCTCACGGCCGCCCGACACAGCTCGCTGTAGGTAATTGTCTTGGGGGCCAGATATTTCTCGGTAACCGGCGAATAGGTCACGAGGTCGCCTTCATGAATCACAGCGGTATCGGCAAGGGAGAGAATCCGGTTATCCACCTGCTGCAACAACGCACCGCAAAGAAAAGCCTTGTGGGTGCTGTTGATGGGGAAACGCTCGCTTCCCCTGTATTCGAAGCTGGCACCATCTTTTGTATCAAGCATGGCAACGCCTATCCGTGCGCCAATGCGCTTTTCTTCCTTCATGACCGCATCGCGCAGCGTGCCGGAATCAAAGGCATACGCATTCGCCCGCAGCAGAACGAGACACACCACCACCGCTACGAGCCCTGCGCGAAAGATTCGATTCACAACCAACCTCCAACCCGGTTTTGCTCCCGCCTTCACCTTTCCGGCGGGCAGGGAAAAGAACATGCGAAATGCGCCAACCTCAGAGACAGCCTCGCCCGGACACGGGGCCACGCCCCCCTACTCCATGCCGTAACGCTTGAGCTTGTTATGCAGAGTGGCGCGGGTAATGCCGAGACGGCGCGCTGCCTCGCTCTTGTTGTCGGCGCATTCCTTGAGCGTGGCCATTATGGCGCGGCGCTCCAGCTCATCCAGCGACAGCCCCGCAAGGGCTGGCTCTCCGTCCGCCGCAATGGGCACATCGGTAAGCTGGGCATCGGAAAGGTTGCGCGGCAATTCACGCAGGGTCACGTATTCGCCGGTTGTCATGATCACGGCCCGTTCCATGGCATTTTCCAGCTCGCGCACGTTGCCGGGCCAGTCATGCCGCACAAGCGCGTCCATGGCCTGCGGTGTTGCCCCCTTCACGGCCTTGCGGTTCTTTTCCGCAAACCGGCGCAGGAAGAAATCCGCAAGCAGGGGAATATCGTCCCGCCGCTCGCGCAGCGCAGGCACGCGCAGCCCTATCACGTTCAGCCGGTAATACAGGTCTTCGCGGAAATTGCCCGCCTGCACTTCTTCGTACAGATCACGGTTGGTTGCCGCGATAACGCGCACGTTCACGCGAAGAACCGTATCGCTGCCCACGCGCTGCACTTCGCCCTGCTGCACGGCACGCAGCAGCTTGGATTGCAGGGCGAGCGGAATTTCACCGATCTCGTCGAGGAACAGGGTGCCGCCGTCGGCCTGCATGAACCGCCCCTCACGCCGCTTGTCTGCGCCGGTGAATGCCCCCTTCTCATGCCCGAACAGCTCGGATTCGAGCAAGGTCTCAGTCAGGGCGGCACAGTTCACTGCCACAAAGGGTTTGGCTGCGCGCTCGCTGCCTGCATGAATGGCGTTTGCCACCAGCTCCTTGCCGGTACCTGATTCCCCGCTGATGAGCACCGTGGCGTCCGTGGGAGCAACGGTAAGAATCATTTCCGTCAGCTCCAGCATGGCTGCGCTCTTGCCGATCATGCTCTGCGGTCCACGGCCTTCCAGCCGTTCACGCAGGGTGCGATTTTCCACCGCAAGGCGGGTATGATCGAGCATTCTGTCCAGCGTGAGCCTGAGCACGTCAAAGTCCAGCGGCTTGGTCAGGTAGTCGTAGGCACCGATCTTCAGGGCCTCAACAGCCGTTTCCACAGACGAATAAGCCGTCATGATCAGCACGGGAATGGCCGGATTAAAGGCCTTTATCTCGCGCAGCGCCTCAATGCCGCCCATCTTGACCATGCGAATGTCCATAAGCACGGCATCATAGGGAGTGAGGCGCACCTTCTCCACGGCAACGGTGCCGTCGTCCGCCTCTTCCACGGTGTAGTTCCAGCCCTTGATCAGCGTGCGCAGCATGGTGCGGTGCGCGGTATCGTCATCTACAATCAGAATGGTACTCATGGTCATCCTCAAGCGTCCTGTTGCGCGTCCAGCGGCAGCAGTATGGTGAAGGTGGTTCCGGTGCCGGAAGCGTCCCCAGCAGCAGAGTTCTCAGCAGAAAGCGCTGCGGCATCGTCCCGGGTCCGGGAAACAACACTGATGACACCGCCATGCGCCTCGATGATCTTGTGCACAATGGCAAGCCCCAGCCCTGTTCCCTGACTCTTGGTCGTGAAATAGGGGTCGAATATGCGCGCCAGAGCGTCCGGCGTGATGCCGTGGCCCGTATCCGAAATGCGGATGCGCAGAAACTCGTCGTCTTCAATATCAATGGCCATGGTCAGCGCGCCGCCATCTCCCATGGCTTCCATGCCGTTCAGGCAGATGTTCAGCAATGCCTGCGACAGCCTGTCCGGGTCCACGTAGAGATGAGGCAGGTCTTCCTTGCAATCGCATGACAGGGCAATGCCCTGCGCTGCGGCATCCGGTCCGAGCAGCCGCACGCAGTGGCGGGCCAGTTCGCACACGTCCGTCTCGCCCCGCTTGATGTCCGAAGGCCGTGAAATGCCGATGAGATCGGTAATGACGCGGTTCAGCCTGTCCACGTCCTGCACCATAATGCTTGCGGCGGCGCGGTCTTCGCTGCCTTCTGGGAACCGGGTGCCGAAGTACGTGGCATAGCCCTTGATGGAACTGAGCGGATTGCGGATTTCGTGGGCCACACCGGCTGCGAGCGATCCTACTGCAGCCAGCTTTTCCTTGCGGCGCACTTCCTGCTGCAGGCGACGCACCTCGCGCAGGTCGCGAAGGATCAGGATGTCGGCCAGATGTTCAGCATCTGCACCACCCTCCTTGCTTTCCTGCCCGAACACGCGCGCACCGCTTATGCTCATGGGAATGACGGAACCGCCGTTGATAAGGCATTCCGTTTCCGCCTCATGCATGCGCCCTTCACGCGACAGCACGGCAAGCGCCTCGGTCATGGCACGGGGCAGCACATCTTCAGGCCGCTTGCCACGCACTCCGGCGTATGTGACCCCGAGCTGTTCTTCGGCCTTGTCGTTCACCAGCGCTACGCGGCCCTCACCATCCACAAGCACCAGCCCTTCGGGCAGGCTCGCGATTATCTCGGCGGAAAACGCCTGCGAATCGCGCAGCATCTGGCGGGAACGCCGCACATTCTGCGCCCATATCAGCGAAATGAGTCCCGCAAGCCCAAGCAGGAGCAGCATGCCTGCCATGACCATGGTATGGCGTGCATCCCGGTCTCTGGCCTGCTCAAAGGGCGTTACGTCCATACCTACATATATGATGGGGGGCGGCATATCGGGGGTGGAGAAGAAACGCATCAGCTCCCGGCTATGCCCGTCGTGTCGCATGCGCCCCATGCCTCGGCCGCGACCGTTCATCATGGAAGAATGCCCCGAGTCGCCGGAATCACCAGACATGCCGGACTCACCCGCACCAGCGGAGCCGCTTTTATGCGTGGCGTCGCCCTGCTGGTCATCGCCATGCACACGGCCCCACCAGCCGTCGCGCCCCTGCAGGGGCATGAACTGCCGGTAGACCACAAAAGCGCGGTTGCCTTCCTTGGTCATAATGCGCCAGCTTACATCCTTGGCAGGTTCAAGCTGCGACATGTCTTCGGGAGAAAACACCACCTCGCCCTGCTTTTCAGGCTCGCTGTGTGCGAGCACCCGGCCTGTATGGTCCGTAACCATAATAAATAGGATATCCGGCTGGTCAGCCATTTCTTCCACAAGAACCTGCATGCGCATTTCCGCGCCGAGCGGGTTGCGTATGCCTGTGCGCGCGCCGGCCTCAAGCGCCTTGATGAGCGAGGCGCCCTTCTCTTCCAGAATAGTGGCCATCTGCGTGCCGTCGCGGTCGAGGTTCCGCAACGTCATGGCAATAATGATGATGCCAAGGATAACCGCCCCGCCTATGACCAGCCATGGTGAGGCAAAAGGCCCGGGCAGGCGTTGTTCTCTATGTAATTTCATTGTCGTCAGTTCCATGGTCCGCCCGTCTCCCGTCGAAAAATATACACATGGTCACTTTTTATACACCCCTCATTCGGGGACTGTACAGCTATTATACACATGTGCTTTTGCCTTCTTCAGGGCAGAACAAGCAGCTATATGCTTTTTGATTTGTAATTTCAAACAGATGGACCACTTTGACAACTCTTGGCACACCCGTTGCTATATACAGGACAAGCAAAACGTGAACCAACTTCACGAACCAATATAGTATCAGGAGATATCACCATGAAGTTTTCCAACATCGCTATCGGCCTTGGCATCCTTGCTTCCCTCGCTCTCGCAACCGCCGCATTTGCCGGCCCCATGCAGCACGGCGCCATGCACAACTCCGGCCAGCATCAGATGATGAACAACGACTGCACCAACATGAACGAAGACGGCACCATGAAGAACCGTGGTAACATGAAATCCGGTCACTACCGTGAAGGCATGAACATGCAGGGCCAGCACAACCGTTCCGGCAACATGCACGAGCTGATTGAAGGCAGAGACCGCTAGTCAACGTCCCCGTAACGCACAACACAAAGAACACGTGAATCCATTTCACGACTATATATATCAGGAGTTACTACCATGAAGTTTTCCAACATCGTTATCGGCCTTGGCGCCCTTGCTTCCCTCGCCCTCGCAACCGCCGCTTTTGCCGGCCCCATGCAGCACGGCACCATGAACAACGCAGGCCAGCATCAGATGATGAACAGCAACTGCCCCAACATGAACGAAGACGGCACCATGAAGAACCGTCACAACATGCAGTCCGGCCACTACCGCGACGGCATGAGCAAGCAGGGCCAGCACAACCGTTCCGATAACCACCATTACCTTATCGAAGGTAACAACCGCTAATTTCGCACCATTTTATACAAGGAGAGATTACAATGAAGACCCGTAACATCATGATTTCCACTCTCGCTCTTGCAATTCTCGCCATCGCTTCCGTTTCCTTTGCCGGCATGCACGGCGGCGGCCACGGACAGGGCCATGGCCAGGGCATGATGAGCAACTGCGGCGGCATGGGCGGCGGAATGGGTGGAGGCATGGGCCACGGCATGATGGGCAACTACGTGCCTGCCAACCTTACCCCCGAACAGCAGGCCAAGTTCGTAGCCCTGCAGGACGCCTACTACAAGAAGACCGAAGCCCTGCGCACCGACATGTGGGCAAAGCACACCGAACTGGAAGCCCTTTCCGGCAACGACAAGGTTGATCCCAAGTACATCACCCAGCTCGTTCAGGACATGAAGGAAATCGGCACCAAGATGCGCGCAGAACGCGAAGCCTTTGAAACCCAGGTTGAAAAGGAAGTAGGCATCAAGGATTTCCGCCGCGGATACGGTCGCAACCCCAATTGCCCTTACGTTGACGGCGCTGCCCCTGCAGCTCCCGAAGCACCTGCAAATTAACAACGGCACAGGCAGAAACCAGGCCAACGACAAGGTACCTTCACACCTTCCTCATGGCTGCCCCGCCGGACCAGACGGTTCGGCGGGGCGTTTTTCGTTTGCAGAACAGCGCTCACAAAATGCAAGTACAACTTGCACTCATCCCAGCATTAAGGCATAATACCCTGAAAAGGTTGCCTTAAAAATCTGCCCGCCTCTCACGACAAAGAAGGAGCCGGAAACAACATGAACACCGCGCACTCTCCTTTGCACGAAAAGCTGGAATCCATCTTCAGCGTCCTGCGCAGCAGGGGCATAGAGAGCTCCGCCGTGAGACAGGCACCCCGCACCCTGCTGCTTGCCCTCAGAATCGACCACCCCGGCAGCGATGCAGCAATTCTTGCCTGCTCCCCGCAGGAAGAAGACGACTCCCCCATGTCTCTCACTGCCTGATCCGTTTATTGTTCCCCGCTGTTTTCGGGCTGTTCAGAACAGCACAGCTTCCTTCATCTCTATTCAGAAATATT
>JBKEAK010000185.1:0-13242 GCA_047972125.1 Halodesulfovibrio sp. | reverse complement strand
GCGGCAATCCCTGATCATGATACATGGCCAGCACAGCGGAAAACTCGCCCTTGGCAGCACGGTAGAACAGGGTATCCGCAGGCAGCGGGCCCACCACGCTTAATCCGCCCTTGCGGGCGTCTTCCACGGCGGGGGCCACAATCTCTATATCCTCACGCCCTATCTTGCCGGATTCGCCGGCGTGGGGATTAAGGCCGCATACAGCCACGGGCGTTTTCACGCCGAGTTTGCGCACAAAGTCCACAGTCAGCACAAGGCAGCGCTTTATGCGCTCACGGGTAACAAGGTCCGCAACCTCGCGCAGCGGAGGATGCGTGGTAACAAGGCTCACCCGCAGCTTGCTGCCGCACAGGTGCATGCACACGTCCTCATCCCGCAGGCCCGCAAAACGCGCCAGAAATTCGGTATGACCGGGAAAATTGAAACCCGCCTCCTGCAGCATGGCCTTGTGCAGGGGCAGCGTGACCACGCCGTCTGCCACGCCGGAACGGATGAGCTTGCAGGCGGCTTCCAACGAATAGCCTGCGCCCTTGCCGCCGTGCGGAGTAGCCTGCCCCATGTTCAGGGTCAGCCCTTCCAGCCCGATGGGCTCATAGAGAAACACACCCGGTTCTTCGCCGCTGACCCTTTCGGGATCTTCAATACGGGTCCAGAAAGGGGCAATGCCCAGCAGGTCGGCATGCATGCGCAGAGCAGACTCCGGCCCGATGAGTATGAGCGGCACAAGCGGAAGGCTTCCGCTGCCGCCGAGACCGAAGAGCCTGCAGGCCAGCTCGGGGCCTAATCCGTTCGGATCGCCAAGTGTTACGAGAAGAGGTTTCATGATCGCTATTCACCGTACAAGCTGTTGTATTTCATTTCTATCCGGGAAGCCTATGCAGTTTTGTAGAGGGTGTAAAGAGAAACCGCGCCGCCTCCACCGTGATATTCTGGGCTTACCACGGCCCGCGCACTGGCGTTACCGGCAACCATATGTTAATAAGCCTGTATTGTTTGAAAACCCCGAGCCGACAGGGTGGCCCCGCCTTCCCTGAATACTCAGCAGGAGTCATTCATGCCGAAACGCAAAAATGCCGAAAGCACTTTCTCCATAGATACCACCATTCCCACCTTGGGGAATGCCAAGATTCCCTCACCCATTTCCTTCTGCCGCTTCGAGGACGATGCGAAAGGGCTGAGTGTATTCCTCGACAGGGAGTTTCTGGAAGAACTGGGCGATGAAGAGCCCATTCCCATCCGGTTCGAGAGCGCCGGTCCCCGCCGTCACCTCTATTTCGACACCTCCAAGACCAAGTGCGCCATTGTCACCTGCGGCGGCCTGTGCCCCGGCATCAACGACGTGATCCGCGCCATCGTCATGGAGGCCTACCACAACTACAATGTGGCAGGGGTAATGGGCATACGCTACGGGCTTGAAGGCTTCATCCCCAAATACGGGCATGAAATCGTGGAACTGACGCCCGATTCCGTTTCCAGCATCCACCAGTTCGGCGGCACGGTGCTCGGCTCATCGCGCGGTCCGCAGAACCCCGAAGATATCGTGGATGCGCTTGAACGCATGAACGTGAACTGCCTGTTCATGATCGGCGGCGACGGCACCATGAAGGCTGTCAAATCCATCGTGGCAGAGATCACCAAACGGAATCTCAAGATTGCCGTCATCGGCATTCCCAAGACCATTGATAACGACATCAGCTTCATTCCGCAGTCCTTCGGCTTTGAAACCGCCGTGGATAAGGCGACCGAGGCCATCAGCTGCGCCCATACCGAGGCACAGGGTGCCATGAACGGCATCGGCCTCGTCAAGCTCATGGGGCGCGAATCGGGCTTTATTGCCGCGCAGTCCACGTTCTCCATCAAGGAAGTGAACTTCGTGCTCATTCCCGAAACCAGATTCGAGCTGGACGGCGAAAACGGCCTGCTGCCCGCACTGGCTGACCGCCTGAAACGCCGCAAGCATGCCGTGATCGTTGTGGCCGAAGGTGCTGGACAGCACCTCATGTCCACCAACAAGGCGACGGATGTTTCGGGCAACCCCGTTCTCGGCGACTTCACCACCCTGCTCAAGGACCGCATCAAGGAATACCTGAGCAACGTGGGCATGCCCTACACGCTCAAATACATCGATCCGAGCTACATCATCCGCTCCGTTCCGGCCAACGCCAACGACCGCATCTACTGCGGCCTGCTGGGGCAAAGCGCAGTGCACGCGGCCATGGCGGGTAAAACCTCCATGGTGGTTTCCAAACTCATGGACCGCTACGTGCACATTCCGCTCGATCTGGTCACCCGCAAGCGCCGCACACTGAACATTCATTCCGACTACTGGCGCGCCGTACTCGAATCCACAGGCCAGTCCGCCCTGCGCGGCATGGTGCCCGACAACTACTGCGAACTGTAATTCATGCTGCAACAGATCAAAGCCTCTGCCGGGTCCGGGAAAACATACACCCTGACCCGGCAGTTTCTTACCCTGCTCAAGGAAGCCGTGGAAGACGCACGCCCTGCCTGTGCCATTCGCCATGCCGAAGAGGAAACGGAAAGCGGCCACAGCTGGCCCGAAATTCTGGCCGTTACCTTTACCAACAAGGCCGCAACAGAAATGCGCGAACGCATCGTGCGCTCCCTCAAGGAACGCGCACTGGACATTGAGCCGCGCAACGCCGCCTCGGACTGGGACGCCCCCACGGCATCCCGCTGGGTGGATATTCTGCTGCGCCGCTATTCCTCGCTGAACGTGCGCACCATAGACAGCCTGCTGAACATGCTGGTGCGGCTCTCCGCTCTGGAACTCGGGCTGCCGCCGGACTTCGAGCCCATTTTCGACGAGAAGGAACTCTTTGAGCCTCTCTATGACAGGTTGCTGGATGCCGCCCGCGCCGGAGGACCGGAACGCGATCTGCTGGCGGATGCCTGCCGCTCCCTGCTCATGCTGACGGACAAGGAAGGCTTTGTACCGGGTGAAACCCTGCGCACCCGCCTTTACGGACTCATGACGCGCAGCCTGCAGGAAGGAACCCTGCCGGATGCCGACGGCGACGTGCTGCGCGGCTGGCTGGTGAACCTGCATGGCGACCTGCTCACCGCAATCAACGCCACAAAGCACCTTATAGAGCAGGAAGGACTTTCTCCGCAGGCCAACTTTCTCAAATACATGGACAAGGCCCTTGCCTCCGCCCCGTTCAGGCCGCCTGTGGACTCAGTCTATGCCGGCAAGCCGCACATAGACGACTGCCTGCTCAAGGCTTCCAAGGGCAAGGCTTCCGACGATCTGGAAGCCGCCTACAGCGACCTGTGCCATGCACATGCGGCTCTTGCAGGCCCCGGCCACCTTGTGCGGCGGGCGCTCATCCTTGTTCCCTTCGTGCGCCTTGCCGAGCCGTTATCCCGCATGGTGCACGAGATGCAGCAGACAGAGGGCAAGGTCCCCGCCTCGCTGTGGCCCAGCTATGCACGCGATGTGCTCTCCGGCGAAACCGGTGCCTCAGAGGCCTTCTGCCGCATGGGCACACGGCTCACCCACCTGCTCATCGACGAATTTCAGGATACCTCCGTTCCCCAATGGGAAGCCATTCAGCCTCTGGCTGTGGAATGCCTCGCCAAGAACGGCACCCTCACCTATGTGGGCGACGTGAAGCAGGCCATATACGGCTGGCGCGGGGGCGATTCCGCCCTGTTCGAATCCATTCTGAACGATCCGGAACTGCGGGCCATTGCGCCAAATCCCAAACGCACTCCGCTGCCCAACAACTGGCGCAGCCGCGCGCAGATCGTTGAATTCAACAACGGCATTTTTTCCCGTCTCGCGGACCCGGAAACGGCACGGGCATTTGCCTCGTCCATTCTCTCCGGTGCGCCGGACAGGCTGGTGGATGCCACCGTGGACGACATTGTTCAGGGTTTTACCGGCGCAGCGCAGGATGTGCCGGAGCACAAGAAAGACAGCGGCGGCTACGTGCATCTGTATGACGTCACCGCCGAGGGCAAGGACGACCTGCTCACACAGGTGGAAGAACGCCTGACGGTACGCTTCTGCGACGCGCTCATTCCCCGCAGGCCGTGCGGCGACATTGCCGTTCTTGTGCGCACCAACGACGAAGCCGCTCTGGTGGCGGAATGGCTCGTGAACCTGAACCTGCCCGTCATCACGGAAAACAGTCTCAAGCTGGCCGACCATCCGCTGGTGACACAGACCGTGGCCTTTTTGCGCTTTCTGGACTATCCGCCGGACGACATGGCCTTCTGGGAATTTGTTTCCGGCAGGGGGCTGTTTGCCGATCTTGCAGGCCTCTCCCCCATGCAGCTGGACAACTGGCTCGCAGCACCGCGAGACGGCCGCCTGTTCTCCGCCTTCCGCAAGGCTTTTCCCGGACCTTGGCGGCAGTGGATTGCGCCCTTCTATTCTCAGGCCGGTCTGATGAGCGCCTATGACACCGTGCGCGAACTGTATGCCCGCACCAATGCCTTCGAGCGCTTTCCGGACAACGCCATTTTCCTGCGCCGCTTCCTTGAGGTGGTCTTTGCGGCAGAAGAACGCGGCATGCGTTCCCTTTCCGCCTTCCTTGACCAGTGGACGGAAAGCGGCGGCGAAGAAAAGGTGCCCATGCCGGAGAATGTGGATGCCGTGCGCGTCATGACCATGCACAAATCCAAGGGGCTGGAATTCCCCGTGGCGGTCATTCCCTTCCATCATCACACCATGCGCCGCAGCGATACGCCGGAACGTGTGACCGTGCTGGGGCAGGAGATCATGGTCCCCCGCTGCAAGGAACTGGGCGAGCCGTATTACAAGGCGCTTGCTGCCGAAGCCCGCGAGCAGCTTCACCTGCTCTACGTGGCTTGGACCCGCCCTGTTGATGAGCTGCATGCCTTCATCACCACCTCGCCCTTCCATGAATCCCAGTCGCCCATGCTGGTCGCGCTCCGCCTGCTTCTGGACGAATACGGCATGGGGGCCAACAGGGACGAACGGGAACCGGACGCCATGCTCGGCACCCCACCTGTCCGCAAGAGAACAGCAACGCCCCTGGCCGTACCTGCCGCAAGAGCCATATCCGGCACAGCCGGGATATCAGGCTCACATGACAATTCTTCAACCGATGCTTCAAGTATGGGACCGGCAGCTACGACACCCACTGAATCGGGCTCTGCATCAGCCTCTGCTTCAGCCTCTGCTTCAGACTCAACTTTGATCGATACAGCGACCGATATGGCAACTGGCTCGGAGAGCACAGCAGAACGCGATTCAGGGCAAAGCACGATTCAAAATTCAGATCAGCCCGGTTACGACAACTGGAAGCCCATGCAATGGCTGCCCCGTCTCAAGATATTCCGCAATCCGCTCAAGGAGCTGGTGTTCGACGAACGCAGACGCGGCACGCTGGTACACGCCTGTCTGGAACGGTTGCGCCTTGCCATGCCTGCCACGCCCCACAGCATTGCGCAGGATGTGCAGCGCGCCGTGCGGCACGGCATGCGGACAGCCCCGCTGCCCATTCCCGACCGTGATGCCACGCAGGAAGAACTGACGGTTATGCTGCACTGGCTGGCCACCCTGCCCGAGTTCCCGCACTGGCAGCAATACGGCACGCCGGAACAGTCCATCATGGATGTACACGGCAACCAGCACCGCACCGACCTGCTGGTGGACGACGGCACCACTCTCACCGTGGTGGAATACAAGACAGGTCAACCTTCATCTGCCCACAAGCAACAGGTTTCGCGCTATATGAACCTGCTGGCAGCCATTCCTGCATACAGCGATCATACCTTGTGCAGCGCGCTCGTCTATCTGGATGCCCGCCAGTGTACACTGGCAGAGCATTCCCGCACCACCTCACATTCCGAAGCAGCGACGGAGCAGTAGCATGCGCGCCCAGCCATTCATCATCATTCCATGGGAAAACGACTTTCTCGCAGGTCTAGCGCGGCTTGTCCTGTCCGAAACGGACGGCAATCCCGCCCGCGCATGCATCATCGTGCCGCACAGCCGCCCCCGGCGCTATTTTGCCGACACGCTCTACGCCATGCCGGAGCTGTCCAAGCCCTTTGCGCTGCCGCAGATGATTACCGTGAGCGAACTGTTCGCCACCTTGCGTTCAGAAATAGAGAACAACCCGCCGGAGCAGATTGAAATGCTCGACCGGGTGGGCCTGTTGCTGCGCTGCCTTGAAAATCAGGCACAGGAACAACGGGAGGCCCTGCCCCTGCCCACCGGTGAAACCAACCGCTTTTTCCCGTGGGGGGTGCGGCTCGCCAACCTGCTGGAAGATTTCTACAATCAGAACATCGAACCTGAAGACGTGGCCTATATGGAAGGGCAGGTCGTAGACTTTGCCGCCGGACTGCTTGGCTCTCTGGGGCGGATTCACAGGGAGTATACAGAAGAACTGGATAGCAGGGGCTGGACCACTCCCGGTTACGATGCCTTTCGTGTATTGCGGCATATCAAGGAACAGCGGGGCACATACGCGGCAGACAGCTTTGCCTGCCTGCGTGGCAAGCGCATTTTCATCGCCGGATTCTACGGCCTTACCGGGGTTGAAGAGACCATCTTCCGCCATCTGGCAGAAGAATACGAGGCGCAGGTTGTGCTGCATTCCGATGCCCGTCTGGCAGAAAGCCCTTCGCGGGTTCACTGGGCCTGCCGGGAACACACTCGCTGGCTTTCCCGCTGGAGCGTGCGCGCCACATGCGCGGAGGAGCCGGAAACACGCAAGCGCGAAACCGTGTTTCATGAAGGGTTCGACCTGCACTCGCAACTCGACGTGCTTGAACGCACCCTTGGCGCAAGCGACGGGCAGCCCACCGCCACCGACGACGCCTCCCGGCCCGCGACCATAGGCAGTGCCGTGGTGCTGCCGGATACAGGCCTGCTCATGCCTGTTCTGCACCACCTGCCCCGCAAGGATGTGAACATTTCCATGGGCTACCCGCTCGGGCGCTCCACCCTGTTCCGCCTGCTGGAAACGGTCATGCGCCTGCAGGAAACAGCTTCCGGCAGCGGGCACGGTGCATCCCTATATCACTGGAAGGAAGTGATCGGCCTGTTGCGCCATCCCTACCTGAAAATGCTCGCGCTGGGCGAAGAACGCCCTCTCGGCGTTCCCCTGCACCACATGGAGGCCTCGGTCCGCACGGGCAGACGCTTCACGGACCCCAGAGCCTTGTACCCCGAGCTGGATGAACAGAGCAAGCTGCCGGAAAAAGACGTGCGCGCCCTGCTTGCCACCGTGTTCGACCTCGCCGTCACCCGCTGGGAGCATCTGCACACGCCGCAGGACATGGCAGACACGCTGGCAGACCTGTGCACCCTGCTGCTCACACACGGCGGCGACCTGTGGGACCGATTCCCCATTGATGCAGAATCCATATTCCGTCTGATGCATCGCGTCATTCCCATGCTGCGCGAATGCTCGCTGGCAACGCAGAGCTTCCCCAAGGATGTGCTCTTCACCATCCTGCGCGAAACCATACGGCAGGAACGTGTTCCCTTTGAAGCAGACCCGCTTACCGGCGTGCAGGTCATGGGCATGCTGGAAACACGCCTGCTGCGCTTCGATAACGTGCATATCGTCGATGCCACGGAAGACAAGCTGCCCGGTGCGCCGGCCAATGATCCGCTTCTGCCCGATTCACTGCGCGGCATGCTGGGGCTGCCGGATTCACGCCACCGTGAGCTGGTTTCCGCATACAACTTCCACCGCCTGCTGCAGGGCGCGGAGCAGATCACCATTTACTATCAGGCAGGGGTGGAACGCTCCGGCCTGTTCGAAGAAAAACGCGCCCGTTCCCGCTTTGTAGAAGAACTGCTGTGGCAGGAAGAGAAAAAACTCGGCAAGCTCATCACCCCCGGCACACCGCCCCTGCATGCCATCTCATACCCCATGCCCGCCATCACGCGTCTGGACAAACCGGTGGAGCGCACCCCGGAAATAGCGGCACGCCTGAACGAATACCTTCGCCGCCCGCTGTCTCCATCGGCGCTGGATACCTATCTCACCTGCCCTGTCCGCTTCTTTCATGAACGCCTCTGCGGCATAGGTGCCATTGATGAAGTGAACGAGGGAGACGATCACGCAGGCATAGGCGAGTTGCTGCACAGCGTGCTGGAAGACTTCTACACCCCCTACCTCAAGCGCACGGTCCTCTTTGACGAGGACGACGCCAAGCGCCTGCAGGATCTTTTTTCGCTGCGGCTCAACCAGAGCGAGCTCAAGGACAGCCTGCCCTTCGACTCCTTCCTCATGCTGGAGGCGGCGGGGCGCAAACGGCTGGCCAGCTTCATGGACAACCAGCCGGAAACCCACATTGCCGCGCTTGAACAGCGATTTCAGGCCGAAATTGCCGTGGACGGCAGGACAAGGCTCATCGCGGGCCGCATGGACCGCGTGGACGAACGGGAAGGTCAGACCGTCATTCTGGACTACAAGACCGGCAAGGTCAGCCGCCCCAATCCCGGCATATGGGAAGACGACACCCTGTGGAGCCGCCTGCGTTGCTGGCAGGGAGAAGACGACGACACACTTGCCCTGCTCGCGCAGAAACTGCCCAGCGTGCAGCTTCCGGCGTATCTCTACATCTACCCGCGAGGTGTACGCCAAGGCGCTCCGCTGCCTGTGGGCGATGCAGGATGGGTGGAGCTGCGCAGCAACGGAAAGGAAGTGCTGCTGCTCGGCGCCGGCACGGAAGACGACGTGCGCGAGACTGTCATCAACGAGCAGATTCCCCTTCTCATGGAATTTTTATTCCGCCACATGGAAACAGTCCCCAGTTATCGTCCCAATCGGGGCAGACACTGCGATTGGTGCCCTTGCGCTAATTGTTGTTCTGTGTAAAAACCGCCCGTGAGGGACCATTGGGAGAATTGCGCCCGCTGTACGGAGCGCGCTACTCCCCTGTCGTGTTTGACTGACACGACATTTCATTACCAATGCGGCGTGAAGCACCGCAATTTGGAGGACTGAATCATGTCATTTCCGTCTTTGAAGATAGGCGACATCGTCGCCCGTATTCCCATTGTGCAAGGTGGAATGGGCGTGGGTATATCCCTGTCCGGCCTTGCAAGCGCCGTTGCCAATGAGGGTGGCATAGGCGTTATCGCCGGCGCCATGATCGGCATGAGCGAGCCTGACGTGGGCAAAAATCCCCACGAAGCGAATATCCGCGCCATGCGCAAGGAAATCCGCAAGGCCCGTGAACTGAGCGATGGCGTGCTCGGCGTAAACATCATGGTCGCCCTGACCAACTTCGCCGATCTCGTAAAAACCTCCATCGAAGAAAAGGTGGACGTCATCTTCTCCGGCGCAGGTCTGCCGCTGGATATGCCCAAGTACCTCAAGGAATACTACGAGGACAAAAAGGAACAGGCGCACACCAAGCTCGTTCCCATTGTATCCTCCGCACGCGCAGCCACCATTCTCTGCAAGAAGTGGCTCTCCAAGTTCGACTACCTGCCGGACGCCTTTGTCGTAGAAGGCCCCAAGGCCGGTGGGCATCTCGGTTTCAGCCGCGAAGAGCTTGATGATCCTTCCCACTCGCTGGAAGTGGTTATTCCGCAGGTTGTCGAAGCCGTTAAGGTTTTCGAAGAAAAGCACGGCAAGAAGATCCCGGTCATCGCTGCAGGCGGCGTCTACACCGGTGAGGACATCAAGAAGTTCCTCGACATGGGCGCTTCCGGCGTACAGATGGGCACCCGCTTTGTGGCCACCCACGAGTGCGATGCCGACGACCGCTTCAAGCAGTCTTACATCGACGCCAAGGAAGAAGACGTAACCATCATCCAGAGCCCCGTGGGCATGCCCGGACGTGCCATCATCGGCCAGTTTGTGGAAGACGCCCGCGCCGGTCTCAAAAAGCCCTTCAAGTGCATTTTTGAATGCATTCACAACTGCAAGAAGGAAGAAAGCCCCTACTGCATTGCCTCTGCACTGCTCAATGCCAAAAAGGGCAACCTTGACCGCGGTTTTGCTTTCTCGGGTTCCAACGTGCACCGCATAGACCGCATCATGTCCGTAAAGGAACTGATGACCTCGCTCGCCACGGAATTCGACGCAGCAAGCGCCAGAGCCTAACCGTCAGATAACAAACAATATGCACTGAATGAAAAAGCCGGAGCACTGCATGTGCTCCGGCTTTATTGTTTGCGGCAATCGGGCAAAAAGAGGAAAGCTTAGCTGGGTGAGTTACCGCCGTCCCCACCTTCTGCGTCTTCATCAGATTTTGCGGCCATCAGCGAGACGCATTCCACACGATTTCTGCCTGCATGCTTTGCCTTGTAAAGACCGTTGTCGGCAGCGGCGATAACCCCTTCCGTGGTAAGCGGGCCTTCTCCATCAAACCCCACCGAGCAGCACCCTATGCTTATGGTAAGACGCAGTTCCTTGCCCTTGTCGGTATGGAAGGCAAACGCCTGTACTGCCTGCCGCACCTTTTCCGCCGCCGCATACACGCCATCCGGGCCGGTGTGCGAAAGGATGACCATGAACTCCTCACCACCGAACCGTGCAACTACGTCAGTCTCGCGCGATGAGCCACGGATGATGTCTGCCATATCCTTGAGCACCTTGTCGCCTGCGGGATGCCCGTAGGTATCATTCACGGTCTTGAAATAGTCGATATCAAGCATAAGGCACCCAAAGGGCGTTCCGTGCCTGCTTGCCAGCATGAGTTCATTCGTCAGAGTCCGGAAGGCATATCGGCGGTTGAACAGGCCGGTAAGCTCGTCGGTAATTGCCATAAGCTCCATGGCCTGATGGGTCTTTTGCAGTTTGCGCTGCATGCACCGGGTAACCGTGTACAGGGCCCCCAGCAGTATCACCAGAATTGCGCTGCCTCCCCCCGCCAGTTGCAGGGCCTGCCTGAGTTCTTCTTGCCGCAGTTCGGTGATGTCGTAGTCCACGCGCATTCCGCCGCGTATGTCTCCTATTACATATCCCTGCATGCCGTGGCACAGAAGGCAGGACTGTTCCACATACAGCGGAGCCATGTACCGGAAACGTGTGCTCCCGTTATCTTCATACTCTCCGAAAAGTTCGCTGAATTCATGATCGGCAAACCCCTGCAGGCCCTTGCGTTCAAACTCGTCAGGCTGGTTGGCGGGGTTCTTGGGTTTAAGGCTGGTAATACTAACCCTCAGAAGACCTGCGTCATCAAGGATTTGCGAGATCTCGCCAGCCATCAGTGCCGGATCATGCTTGACCAGCACAGTTCCATCCACTCCGATGAAATAGGAATTGAGCCTGTGCGGATTAGCAGCCGGATCACCCTTGAATTCCACATACACACCGCCATAGTCGGCGTTCCAGCGGTGCATGGTAAGCATGCTGTGGAAATACATACGCCCGCGCACGACCAGTTCACGATTCAGGAGTTGCCGGTCATGATGGATAAAACTGGCAAACAGGGCAATGAGAACGGCCCCGACAACAATGCACAGACACAGGATGAAGCGCACCCAGAGAGCTTCTCTGCCCTCAGATGACGTACAATAATCCCTTACAGTCATGCAGCGTCCCCCTTGCAAAAATGAATGAGCAGCTTGGGTAGAAACCGGACGATCAGGAAATCAGAACTCTATATCTCACTCATTATACAACACAAATGGGGCAATCTGTCCAGCGCCTATGCGGACTACGTTGCACCATTTGCCCGGCATTGCCGTGCACGACTGAAGAGGGAAGACGCAGGCTACCGGGGCGCTGCACCATCAAGGAAGAGTTGCCAGTTGGCATCCAGATGCGGCTGCAGGTCAATGCCGCCGCCAGTGGAATGGTAAAGCACAGCCAGCGGCACGAACATGCCGATGTAGGCTATGGCAAGCTTGTCTGCCGGAATATCGTTACGGACTCTGCCCAGGTGCTGGGCAGTCGCAATGTGGCGCACAGCGGTTCCGATAACACGCTGTTGCAGCTTGAAGATGACTCCCTTGTATTCCGTATGCCCCATCATGGTTTCATCGGAAAACAACACACGGGGCACCACCTGCATCTCATGCAGCATGCCTATAAGGGCATCCAGTATTCGCCGCAGCGCTGCAAGGGGATCATCATCTCCTGCCGCGCACTGCTCCAGACGGGCACCAACCCGCTCGCCAAGCAGCTCCACCCCCGCTTCAAGCATCTCCAGCTTGCCGGAATAATGACGATACAGGGCCGAGGGCACCAGCCCCACCGCCTTGGCCACCTTGGTCGCCGTAAGACCGCCCATGCCCTCGGCGCAGAGAATGGTCAGAACCGCCTCGGCTATCTGTTCTCTGCGGACATCGGACTTTTCATGCTTTCGCTTCATGCTGCCTCCTCCTCGGGCATAGGATAACGCGCAAGGAAAGGCAATCTCCATTGCCCGCAGGCCTTGAATACGCTATGCGTTGTCGAATACGCTATCCGTTTCAATACAATAACGAACATACCTGCAAAGGATTGTCATAATGAAAGCAGCACAGGGTTCCATGGGGCGGGTATTTGTCCTGCGACTCGAAGACGGCGACAGACTGCCCGACTGCATCGAACAGTTTGCCGGTGAAAACGCCATTAACGGCGGACTGGTAGCTCTGGTGGGCGGCATCGGTTCCGGCACGCTGGTCGTGGGTCCGGAAGACGGCAATGCCGAAATCATCACCCCCATGACCAAGGTATTCAACGCCGCGCACGAAGCAGCCGCGCTGGGCACCCTTTTCGCCGATTCAGCAGGCAAACCCAAGCTGCACATGCACACGACGCTGGGCAGGGGCGACGACACGCTCATGGGCTGCATCCGTCAGGGCATTGATGTGTGGAAGATAGCCGAAGTGGTCATTCTGGAAATCGTGGATTCCGGCATGGTCCGCAAGCTCGACCCCGCCTTCAATCTTGAACTGCTCTCACCGGAGTAGCGCACCATGTGGACGCCGGAAATAGCCCGCTGGCCCATGCTCGCCCCTGTGCGGCAGGAATTTGATGCCACACAGGTCGGGAATGTGGAAAAAGCGGTCAGCCTTGCCGTGGAGCAGTTACGAAGCTCAGGCATGCTGCGCCCTGTCAGGCCGAGACAAACCGTTGCTATTACCGCCGGCAGCCGGGGCATTGATCGTATTGCAGAGGTTACCACCGCCCTTGTCACGGTCTGCCGCAGCATGGGGCTTGAGCCGTTCATCGTCCCTTCCATGGGCAGCCACGGCGGTGCCACGGCAGAGGGGCAGACACAGGTGCTTGCCTCGCTGGGCATTACGGAAGAAACAGCCGGTGCTCCCATACGTTCTTCCAT
>JBKEAK010000184.1:0-13175 GCA_047972125.1 Halodesulfovibrio sp. | reverse complement strand
TGTCTACCATAGACCGCAACATGCCCGACGGCGATTCCACGCCCATCGAAGACCGCACGCCCCGCGAAGTGACCCACGTAGGGGAAACCCAGATCACCCCGGACGGCGTGCCGGTATACAATTTTGCCTTCGACGCAACCCCCAGCGAACTGATCGCGGGCATTATCACGGAAGTGGGCGTGCTGCGTGCTCCCTACAAGGAGTCCATCGCCAAGGCCTTCAAGGAAGCCGGAATAGAATAGGGTTCCGACTGTGGCGGATGTCCCGTCAGGGCCTAGCTCTGGGCCCCGCCGGTATCCTGCCCGGTGCCTGAACTGGTTCTAACCTAGTCATGAATCGGTCGTGAATCGGTACGGGAATGGCACAGGGGCGGGGCAGGGTATCTTCAGGCAGCGGGAAAGCATGGAGCATCGCCGGTACCGTCGGCAGCATATACGATGTATTCAGGGTGGCGCGGCTCAGGCTGCGCCACCCTTTTTTACGTCACTACAGGCTTCACCCAGCTTGCGCATTGCCTCGCGAAGCACGTCCGGCTCATGCGGGGTAAAGTTCAGCCGTATGAACCTGTCTCCTTCTGCGGGATTGAGGAAAAAGGCTGTTCCCGCCGCTATGGCCACACCCCGCGAAAAGGCGGCACGCTCAAGCGCCGTGGCACTGAGGCCGGGGGGCAGCGTGCACCATGCAAACAGGCCGCCCGTAACCGGGGCCACGGTTATGTCCTTGGGCAGATATGTGGCAATACCTTCCAGCAGGGCATCGCGCCGCTTGCGGTATATGCTGCACGAGCGGGCAAGGTGGGTTCTGTGCCTGCCAACGGAAACAAAGCGGTAGAGCGCGCGCTGGATGACGCCGGAAGAGGATATGTCGTGCAGGCGTTTGCAGCGTATCAGCAGGTCGCGTACGGGGCCCTCCGCCACCATGTAGCCAACGCGCAGTCCGGGCATGAGCATTTTGGAAAAGGTGCCCATGTAGAAACAGGCTCCTCTGGCGGCCAGTGCCTTCAGCGCAGGCTGCGCGTGGCCTTCGTAGCGCAGGTCGCCCACAAAATCGTCTTCCACAAGGGGCACGCCATGGGCCGCGGCAATCTGCACCAGCTGCCGCCTGCGTTGCCCGCTCATGCACATGCCCGTTGGGTTGTGAAAATTGGGCATGGTGAAGATGAACTTGGGTGCATGCTGTCGCAGGGCCTCTTCCAGCAGATCGGCGCGCATTCCTTCCGCATCCATGGGAATCTGCACGATATTCAGCCCGCGCACGCGGAACAGGTCCATGCCGTCGGCATAGGACGGGGCCTCGATAAGTACCGTGTCGTCGGGGACGGTCAGCAGCTGGGTGATGAGCGCCAGTGCCTGCTGCGAACCGGATGTGATGATGATGTCCTCTGCGGCGGCCGGAATGCCCTGATCGGCCAGTACATGCGAAATTGTCCGGCGCAGGGGCATGTAGCCTGCCATGTCGGCATATTCTCCGGCGTCCGTGCCTTCCAGCCGCAGGGTGTCGCGCAGGCTGGCGCGCACCTCGTCGAGGGGAAAGAGCGCAGGATCGCTGTTCCCGCTGTTCAGGGAAATGATGTGTGCATCCGGGTGGTGGGTGATCAGCGGAATGGCAGGCTTGGCCGGAAGATGGCTGAACCTGTCGAGAACACCCTGTTGCCAGTGCGGCCACGGGGCGTCGTTCGTATTACGTATCGACATACCATCTGGCGACAAAATGTCGTTTTTGCCCTTTCCGGCTATATAGGCGGGAAAAGGGGGTAGTACGAAGGTTCCGCTCCCAACCCGCGCGGCCACTAGTCCGGCAGCCTCCAGCTCGGCATACGCGGTTTCCACGGTTATGCGGTTAACCCCAAGCTCAGTGGCAAGCTTGCGTATGGCTGGCAGCCGCATGCCAGCGGGCAGGGCGTGCGACTCTATGCCGGTACGGATGACTGCGGCTATCTGGGAATAGAGCGGAGTGGGGCTTTCACGGTCCAGTGGAATGCGCATGTGTTTCCTTCCTTGGTGTGGATGCACAAATTGGCATGGTTGTTTTTCCTGTAAACCATGCCTTCCAAAGGGGTCAATCCCGGTTGTATCCACTGTGACAAAGAGAACCACCAAGGAGCGGAGCCATGGGCGCGACAGGAGTCGGCGCTGCGGAGAATGCAGCAGGAAAGGGATATACCACGGCCATAGCCAGTGCCGTGCTGATGTCGTTTACAGGCATCTTGATAAAATACATCGGAGACAACTACGGCCTGCCACCTATGGTGCTGGCTTTTTCGCGCAACTCCATTGTCTGCACCGTGCTGCTGTGTGCGCTGCTGGTGAAGGGCGTTGCCGTGCTGGAGCCGCTGCGCCGCAACTGGCGTTTTTTCGTGTGCTACGGCGGCATGCTGGCCGTGTTCAACTCCATGTGGACCACTACCGTCATCCTGAACGGGGCGGCTGTGGGTACCGTGCTGGTGTATTGCTCGGCTGCCTATACCGTCGTACTTGGGCGCATTTTCTTTGCAGAGCCGCTGGATGGCTGCAAGCTGCTGGCCGTGGCCATGTGTGTGGCAGGATGCGTGCTTGTGGCCGATGCGCTTAACGCCGAGACATGGCGGCTGAATGCCCTGGGTGCCGGGGCGGGCATAGCGTCCGGCCTGCTGTATGCCGGATACAGCATCATGGGCCGCAGGGCTGGCACGCGAGGGCTGCAGCCATGGGTGACGCTGCTCTATACCTTCGGGTTCGCCGTGGTGTTTCTGTCGCTGTTCAACCTGATCGTGGGCAACCTCAAGCCCGAGCTGGGGCTTGCGGCAACATCACTGGCGGAAATGGCTCCGGAACGGTTGCAGTGGGGCGGCTGGTTTGCCCTGTTCGTGCTGGCCGCCGGTCCCACCTTGCTGGGTTTCGGGCTGTATAACGTGTCGCTGTGCTATCTGCCTTCATCCATCGCCAATATCATTCTGACCATGGAACCGGCTCTCACGGCAGTTGTGGCCTACTGGTGGCTTGGTGAGACTATGACTCCCGCTCAGTGGGGCGGTGCCGTGCTCATTCTGCTGGGTGTGGTGGTGTTGCGGCTGGGTGGCATGCGAAAACGCAGAAGCGCACTAAAGTGGAGCGAGGCGCAGCGGGTTGGGAAGGCTGAACAGGTTTCTGAAAGTTAAAAAAATGACTAAATTTACAAATATGAAAAATTAAGGCGCCAAAATTTAACATATCTGTAAATTTGACCATGGTACAATTCTGTAGGCCCTGTGCGTCGCGCGGGGCCTTTTTCATGAACACGGCGATTCTGAACACATATTCAAACCGGGGCAACGACATTTTTGCAGGGTGCCGGAAATTGGCATGCGCTATGCTTTGACGGGAGTGTTTTCTGCCACAAACGCAACCATCAACCTTGTGAGGAACTATGTCACACGCAGCGGAATCTCAGCAGCTTGAACGCAAGCTCGGGCCGTGGATGCTCTGGGGACTTGGCGTCGGCTACGTCATCTCGGGCATGTATTTCGGGTGGAACCTTGGCCTTGAGCAGGGTGGAACGCTGGGCCTTGGTGTGGCCACGCTGTTCATCATCCTGATGTATCTGACCTTCACCTTCAGCTACACCGAACTTGCCTGTGCCATTCCCCGTGCGGGCGGCGCATTCGATTACGCCACCAAGGCGCTGGGTACTGACCTTGGCTTTCTTGCCGGCATGGCGCAGGTTATTGAATTCGTATTCGCTCCTCCGGCAATTGCCGCAGCCATCGGCGCATATTTCAATCTTTTCCTTCCCGATGTGCCCACGCTGGAAATTGCCATTGTCGCCTATATTCTCTTCACCGCGCTGAATATCTACGGCGTGCAGGCCGCAGCCAGTTTTGAGCTGTTCATCACCATACTTGCCGTGGTGGAACTGCTCATCTTCGCCGGTGTGACCGCGCCCGCCTTCCAGTGGGAAAACCTGACGCACAACGCGCTGCCCAACGGCTGGGGCGGAGCTTTTGCTGCCATTCCCTTCGCCATCTGGTTCTTCCTTGCCATTGAAGGTGTCGCCAACGTGGCTGAAGAAGCCATCAACCCGCAGCGTAACATCCTGATCGGATTCGGTGCCGCCATTGTCACCCTTGTGGTGCTGGCCATCATCACCTTCCTCAGCTCCGTGGGCGTGGCAGGCTGGGAAGCCATCGTCTACCCCGTAGCCGGTGCCGCTGCATCCGACTCTCCGCTGCCGCTGGCACTGGGCAAGCTCGTGGGCGACAGCCACCTGCTGTATCACCTGCTTATTTTCATCGGCCTGTTCGGTCTGGTTGCCTCGTTCCACGGCATCATTCTGGCTGCAGGGCGCGCAGTGCTGGAAATGGGCCGCGCCGGTTTCGTGCCCAGAACGCTGGGTGCAGTCAGCCCCAAGTTCCGCACTCCTGCCAACGCACTGATGGCAAACATGGTGATCGGCATCATCGCCCTGTTCACGGGCAAGACCGGCGAAATCATCACCATTGCCGTGTTCGGCGCACTGACCCTGTATATCGTGTCGCTGATCTCTCTGTTCGTGCTGCGCAAGAAGGCTCCGGGCATGACCCGTCCCTTCAAGGTGCCGTTCTATCCGCTTTCTCCCGCCATCGGCCTTGTGATCGCCTGCGTGGCCATGGTGGCCGTGTGCTACTACAACGCCATGCTTGCAGCGATTTATGCGGGCATCATGGTCTTCAGCTTCTTCTACTACAAGGTCAGCACCTACCACGAGTCGGTAGGCGACCAGCCGTTCTTTGCACAGTTGCTCGAAGAAGTGTAACAACGGATGTACCTCGTACCGGGAGGCCGAGCGGCTTCCCGGTATTTTGGCAGACTCGTGCCGCATCCTTGCCGCATCCTTGCCGCAACCTAGCCGCAACCTAGCCGTATCCGGACCGAATACGAAATGTATTACGGAACAGAAAATTAGATCGTAATGTATCGGATGCTTTTCGATAGCTTTGCGAATGGTGCTGAAAAAGGCCCCGGAAACTATGGGAGATAGCTAATGTATTCCTGTTCCATGTCAGGACGTATCCATGGTTTTTCCAACCTGAAGGAGCTGATGGCCAAGGCGTCGCCCCTGCGGTCCGGTGACCAGCTTGCAGGCGTTGCTGCCCGCAATGCAGAGGAACGCGTGGCCGCGCAGCTGCTTCTGTCGGAAGTTCCGCTGGCCCGTTTTCTGGAAGACCTGCTCGTTCCATATGAAGAGGACGAGGTAACCCGCCTTATCGTGGACACCCACGACAGCAAGGCGTTCAGTCAGGTTTCCGGGCTGACCGTGGGCGAGTTCCGCGACTGGCTGCTCTCAGAGTCCGTCACGGCCGAAGTGCTCGCCAGCGTCTCACCCGGGCTTACGCCTGAAATGGTGGCCGCCGTCTCCAAGATCATGCGCCTGCAGGACATGATTCATGTTGCCTCAAAGGTGCGGGTGGTTACGGCGTTTCGCAATACCATAGGGCTTGCGGGCACGCTCGCGGCTCGGCTGCAGCCCAACCATCCCACGGATTCGCCCGCAGGCATTGTGGCCTCTACGCTGGATGGCCTCATGTACGGCAGCGGCGATGCCTGCATCGGCATCAACCCCGCAACGGACAATATTCAGGCAGTCACGGAACTGCTGAAGGTGCTGGATGATCTGCGCCAGCGCTACGATATCCCCACGCAAAGCTGCGTGCTCACGCATGTGACAACAACCATGGAAGCCATACGGCGCGGTGCGCCCGTGGACCTTGTGTTTCAGTCCATCGGCGGGACCGAGGCCGTGAACAGCAGCTTTGGCGTTTCGCTCGCCATGTTGGGCGAGGCGCGTGAAATGGCGCTGGAGCTGCACCGTGGAACCGTGGGCGACAATGTCATGTATTTTGAAACGGGGCAGGGCAGTGCGCTTTCTGCCAACGCACACCATGGAGTGGACCAGCAGACGGTGGAGGCCCGCGCCTACGCTGTTGCAAGGCATTTCAAGCCCTTGCTGGTGAATACGGTGGTGGGCTTCATCGGTCCCGAATATCTGTACGATGCCAAGCAGATCATCCGCGCGGGGCTTGAAGATCATTTCTGTGGCAAGCTGCTAGGCCTGCCCATGGGCGTGGATGTCTGCTACACCAACCATGCGGAGGCCGATCAGGACGACATGGATTCGCTGCTCACCCTGCTTGGTGTGGCCGGATGCACCTACATCATGGGTATTCCCGGTGCGGACGACATCATGCTCAACTACCAGAGCACGTCGTTTCACGATGCCCTGTATCTGCGCCGCCAACTGGGGCTCGCCCCTGCGCCGGAGTTTGCGCAGTGGTTGCAGAACATGGGCATAGTGACGGAAAACGGCGCCCTTTCCCTGCCGGGGCTGGCGCAGTTGCCCCTGCCGGACAAGCGCACCCTGCAACGGCTTGCATAAGGAGAACCGCATGCTTCTGCCCGATCTGGTTGAACGCAACGCATGGAGCTATCTCAAGGAATTTACCGATGCCCGCATCGCCATAGGGCGCAGCGGGGTGAGCATACCCACGCGGGAGGTGCTGCGCTTTCAGCTTGCGCATGCACAGGCGCGGGATGCCGTGCTGCAGCCTCTGGATACATCGCGGCTGTATGACGATCTTGAAGCGATGGAGCAGCGCATTGTAGTGGTGAAAAGCAAGGTCGCCAACCGCACGGAATATTTGCGGCGGCCTGATCTTGGACGCCAGCTTTCCGCATCCGGCGCAGAGCGCCTTGCCGCGCTTGCCGCCTCGCAGGCTGCCGAGCCGGATATTGCCCTCGTGTTTTCAGAGGGGCTGTCGTCCATTGCCATTCAGAACAACCTTGTCCCTTTCCTCAAGGTCTTCCGCGAAAACGCCATGGTAGGGGTGCGCTATTCTCCGCTGGTCCATGTGGAGCAGGGCCGCGTTGCGGCGGGCGATGCCGTGGCCGCCATTCTGGGTGCCAAGGTGGTGGTCATGCTCATAGGCGAACGACCGGGCCTGACCTCGCCGGACAGCATGGGCATATACATGACCTACGATGCCAAACCGGGTACCACGGACGAGCGTCGCAACTGTATTTCCAACATCCGTCCCGCAGGACAAAGCTACGCGCAGGCTGCGGAGACGTTGCACTACCTGCTCAGGGAATCGCTGCGTCGCGGCATATCCGGTGTGGACCTGAAGGATGATCAGGTCGCGGTGGAGTAGGCAAGTAACATCCGTGTTAGTTGCAAGAGGCTAACTAACAAAAAACGTGATTTTTGTTATTTGTGGGCGCGTCGTGTTCGACACAGGTTACGGACCGGCTATGCCCGGATTTAATAGGTGTACGGTTCCGTGCCCTTGTTGAGTATCTCAAGGTAGCTGCTATAGGCGAAGAGCTTGTTGCGATCTTTGCCGGTCACCTCTTTCACTATGCCCAGATCTTCAAGGACGGAAAGGTTTCGCAGAACAGTAGGAAGTGAGACGCTGCACAGGTCTTTGAGCTTGCTGGTGGTCACGAGCGGATGGCGCTGAAGGTTCGCGTGGATGGTGAGCACGGTTGCGTTGGATTTGCCGGATGATTCGATGGCAGCCCTGTCCTTGGCAAAAAGATGCAGTATGGACTGGGCTGTTTCCGTTGCCTGATTGGCCGTTTCAATAACGCCTGTAAGGAAAAAGGCTATCCATGCCTCCCAGTCTCCGCTCTCACGAACGGATTGCAGGTGGTCATAATACGCCTGCCTGTTGGCCTTCAGATAAAGGCTGATATAAAGGAGGGGGGCCCTCAGAATCCCTTCTGCACAAAGAATGAAGGTAATGAGCAGACGGCCCAGACGGCCATTGCCATCAAGAAAGGGGTGGATGGTTTCAAACTGCACATGTGCCAGCGCTATTCTGACCAGCACGGGCAGCCTGTTTCTGCTTTCTTCATCGTGCAGGAAGCGCTCGAATCGGTCTAGGCAGCCCATAACTTCATCCGCCGGGGGTGGTACAAATTTGGCAGTGCCCGGTCTGGTGCCGCCTATCCAGTTCTGGGACGTTCGGAATTCTCCCGGCTGCTTGTTTCCACCTCGGGCATTTTCCATGAGCTTGGCGTGAATCTCCCTGATCAGGCGCAGGGACAGCGGAAACTCCTGCAAACGCTCCAGGCCGAAATTCATGGCCGCGACATAGCGTGAGACCTCTGTCACATCGTCCAGCGGCACTCCTGTTGCGGCTTCCGATTCAAACAGCAACAAATCGGAAAGGGAGGACTGGGTCCCTTCGATCTGGGAGGAGAGAACCGCCTCTTTGCGGACATACATGTACAGGAACAGGGAAGCATCTGGCAGCACCATGCTCATGCCGTCAAGGCGTCCGAGCGCAGACGTGGCTTTGTCCAGCAGGGGATACAGGTCAGTCATGTCGATGGGCGGTTCCGGCGGAAGAGGTTGCGGAATGTACGCACGGAAAGATTCCCCTGCGACAACAGAGCTTTTTACGTAACGCCCGATACGGTCTGCCTTGTTCATTCTCGGCCTCCTGCTAACATATTTCTCATTTTTTGTTAGTTAAAAGACGCTAGCTAACATCCGTGTAAGTTGCAAGATGCTAACTAACAAAAAACGCGATTTTTGTTAGTTGTTGTGAGCTAGCTAACATGGATGTGAGATGTTTTGCCGGAAGGCTTTATGGCAGCCCCCTTGCCTGAACATAAAAAAACAGCCGGAGCAAATGCTCCGGCTGTTGTCGTTCAATCTCTTGGTACAGACCAGCTGCTACAGCGGTCTGGTTGCCTCATCCACAAGGTAGATCACGTTGCGGTACGGAATGGTGGCGTGCAGCGCTAGACCCACTTCGCAGGTACGTGAGGTGGAGTAGCCTTCCGAGCAGTGCTCGACCTGTGCCTTCAGTTCGGCAAGGGCAGCCTTGTTCAGTTCTGGGTAGCTGAATCCGCGGTCGCCTGCGAAGCCGCAGCAGAACACGTTTTCCGGCACCACAACCTTTTCGGCGCACAGCTCGGCCAGTTCCTTGAACTTGCCGTCCAGCCCCATCTTGCGGGCGGTGCAGGTTGCATGCAGCGCCACGGTTCTGGGCACCTTGGTGAAGGCGAGCTTGTCCTTCAGGTGGGTGAGCACAAACTCGATGGGCTCGAACAGGGTGAGGCGCTTATCCATGGTTTCCTTCATGCGGTACAGGCAGGGGCTGGTATCGCTGAGGATGGGATATTCGCCGTTGTTGCTGGCCTTGAGCAGGGCTTCGGAAAGCTCCTTGGACTTCATGTCTGCCTGCGCATCAAACCCCTTGGATTCAAAGGCCTGACCACAGCACAGGTCGCCCAGACGCTCGGGGAAGATGACTTCGTATCCGGCCTTGAGCAGCAGGGCGATGGTCTTTCTGGGCAGTTCGGTCTTTTCCGCATCGCCTTCGGCAGGACCCATGGTGCGGCTGATGCAGCTGGGGAAATAGACCACCTTCAGCGGGTTGGTCTGGTTCACGGGCACCGGCTTCACGGGGCTGAGGCCCTTGGGCATCTGCCTGTTCCACAGCGGCACCTTTTTCAGCGTGAGCACGCGCAGGGTCTGCGAGCCGGTATCCATTACCTTGGTGCCGAGCAGTTTGTGAGCAAGGTTCACACCCTTCAGGGTGTTTGCCACAACCTTGGCAACGGTGCCGAAGTTGTTTGCCACCCAGTCGGCAGCCTTGGCCTGACGCGGGGTTACGTTCTCCCCACGCAGCTTCTTGATGAACGAGCCGGTGTTGATGCCCACGGGACAGCGGGTGGCACACAGGCCGTCGGTTGCACAGGTGTTGTCGCCGAAGTAGCTGTAGTCGGAGAAGAGCTTCTTGAGCAGCTTGTCCTTTTCATCGCTGGCCTTCATGCGGCTGATTTCACGCCATGCGGTGATGCGCTGGCGCGGGGTGAACGTGGCGTTGCGCGAGGGGCAGATGGGTTCGCAGAAGCCGCATTCAATACAGGTGTCCACAATGGAGTGGGCGGGCGGCAGCGGCTTCAGGTTGCGGATATGCGACTCAGCGTCTTCATTGATGATGACGCCGGGGTTCAGCAGTCCGTAGGGGTCGAAGATGTTCTTGATTTCCTTCATCAGGTGGTACGCGGCTGCGCCCCATTCCATTTCGACAAAGGGAGCCATGTTGCGGCCCGTGCCGTGTTCGGCCTTGAGCGAGCCGTCGTAGTCCTTCACGACCATGGCGCACACTTCATCCATGAAGCCCTGATAGCGGATAACTTCCTTGGCTTCAGAGAAGTCCTGCGTGAACACGAAGTGCAGGTTACCTTCCAGCGCATGGCCGAAGATGATGGCTTCGTTGTATTCGTATTTCTTGAAGAGTTCCTGCAGGCGGAGCGTGGCATGCGCCAGATCCTTGATGGGGAAGGCCACGTCTTCGATAATGACTGTGGTGCCGACCTTGCGCACTGCACCGACAGCAGGGAACAGGCCCTTGCGCACGGCCCACAGCTTGTTGAATTCGGCAGGTATGTCGGTGAATTCCACATCGCCCAGCTTGGGAATGTGCGCGATGGACTTGGTGATCTTGTCCATCTGCTTGGTCATCTGCGCCTTGGTGGCGGCGCGGGTTTCCACGAGCAGGGAGGTGGTGTTGTCCGCAATGTCTCCGGTAAGGCTTGCGGGCATGCCCGGCTTGCCTGCCACGGAGCGCAGGGCGCGGTCATCCATCAGTTCCACGGCGGAAACGGGCGTGTCGCGCAGAATGATGGTGGCCTCGCACGCGGATTTGATATCCGGGAAGAATATCAGGGCAGATGCCTTGTGCGGGTGCTCCACCACGGTGCGGTAGGTCACTTCGGAGATGAAGCCGAGCGAGCCTTCAGACCCCACCATGAGGTGCTGAATGATATCGAAGGGGTCTTCAAAATCCACCAGTGCGTTCAGGCTGTAGCCCGTGGTGTTCTTGATCTTGAACTTGCGGGCAATCTGGTCGGAAAGGGTGGAATCTGCCACCACTTCCTGACGCAGCAGGCGCACGCGCTCGAGGATGTTGGGATGCTTGCGCGAAAATTCCGCACGGCTTTTGTCGTCCGAGGTGTCGAGCACGGTGCCGTCCCAGAACACAAGGCGCATCTTGTCCAGCGTCTTGTAGCTGTTTTCGGCAACGCCGCAGCACATGCCCGAGGCGTTGTTGGCCACAATGCCGCCGATCTTGGCGGTGTCGATTGATGCCGGGTCCGGACCGATCTTCTTGCCGAACTCCGCCAGCAGGCGGTTGGCGTTGGTGCCGATAATGCCGGGCTGCAGGGTTATGCGGCTGGCATCGTCGAAGATGCGGAACTTGCGCCAGCCATCGCCAAGGCGGACCAGCACGGAATCGGATACCGCCTGCCCGGAAAGGCTTGTTCCCGCAGCGCGGAAGGTGACCGGAATGCGGTATTTGTTGGAAAGCTTGAGAATGTGGATGACTTCCGCCTCTTCATTGGTATCGATGACCATTTTGGGAATGAGGCGATAGAAGCTCGCATCGGTGCCGTAGGCGAGCACGCGGAGCGGGTCGGTGTAGATGCAGTGCTTGGGGACGACTTCGAGGACTTCCTTGTAGAAATCAGCATACGGTGCCGGCAACATGCTTTTTCCTCCAGCAAATCAATGTGTGACGGGTAAGGGCCCTATGCCCGGCTGTTTATGCGGACCATGCAGGCTGAAAGCAGCCTGAACATAGTCTGAACATAGTCTGAACATGGCCTGAACATGGCCTGAACAGACTAGGCAGACAGAACATGCCGAACTGGCAACGTTACCAGAACAGCCAGAACAGCCAGAACAGGCCGGAGCGGATAGCCCGCCATGGTTCGCGCATGGGCTGGCCTGTTCTTCTTTTGTCTGCACTTGTCTGTACTTGTCTGTGACGGTCTGTGCCCGTAATGGGGCTGTTCAAATCGGGTTCCGGCTTACGGCCTGTATTGGCCGTTGCTCGGCCCGGAGATTGTCCGGGCTGGCTCTTCGGAACCAGTGAAGCACAGCCTGCATAAACAGCAAGTATACTCAAAAGAACGCCCGATCCCTAAGGAGAGGGCGAGAATGAACTTTATAACACACGATTACTGATAAGGAAAAGAGAAATGCGCAAGGAAGCGTCAGCAATTGCTGACCGTTCAGATGCTCAGGCTACCAGTCCACCAGAATGCGGACTTTCTGCTTGGCTTTGTTGGTAAAAAGCACATAGCCGTGCTCGCGGCCGTGCAGGTACAAATCGCGGGTTATGCGCACATCCTGCTCGCAGTAGCGGGCTATCTCGTCTACCTTGCCTTCCTTCCACCATTTGAGCGCCTGCAACCCGTCCGCAGACTTGGGAGCATCAAAGGTGGCCGAACCCAGATTATCCAGCGAAACGCGGTAGCTCAGCCGCTTGCGGATCACATCCAGCATATCCAGCGTGGGCAGGTTGGCAAGGTTCTGCGTGGTATAGGCCGACAGTACCTTGTAGTCGAAACGCAGGATATTGAAGCCCACCACAAGCTCAAACTCTTCAAGCAGTTTCAGCATCTCGGGCATGCGGTCTTCCGTGTAGGCGGTAAAGGCATCCGTTGCGGAATCGTAGAGAACCGCAACACTCACGCGCATGCGCTCGGCACGGTTCCAGCCGCCGACTTCCTGCGCGGAAAGCTGGGTTTCCACGTCCAGCACCGCATAGCGGGCAGGGGTGAATTTCGGAACGGAAAGGGAGTCGGCAGACGATGAGGGTGAAGCCAAAGGCATGCTTCCGGCGGGCAGGGGGGAATGTGGCGATTCGCTTTGTCTGGCAGCTTCCATCCCGCCAGCGGGCGCAAACTTGGCAGGAGGCGTTGCCACGTCAGGGTTCTCTGGCAGGGCAGAGGCAGAATGTGCGGTGGGTTCAAACTGCGCAGGTCTGAATTGCCCGCTGGTTTGCCCACTATTTTGACTGACAGGTTGTAATACGAACTGTTCGCGTAACTGTTCGTCAGCTGCGGCATCGCGGGAACCGAGACGCAGCAGCAGATCAAGGGCTCCGGCCTTGTCTATGGGCCGGTTGCCGGACCCGCACTTGGGTGAGTGCACGCACGAAGGGCAGCCCAGTTCGCAGCCGCAGTCGCGGATAACCGCAAGCGTACGCTCAAACATGTCCTGCGCCCGTTCAAAGGCCAGCCTGGTCAGCCCAGCACCTCCGGGCATGCCGTCGTAGATGAACACCGCAGGCTTGCCCACCTGCGCGTGCATGGGGGTGGATATGCCGCCAAGGTCGTTGCGGTCTGTCATGACCAGCAGGGGCAGAATGCCTATGG
>JBKEAK010000183.1:0-11482 GCA_047972125.1 Halodesulfovibrio sp. | reverse complement strand
TCCGTTTCCGTCAGCAGCACATGGCTGCGGAGGATAAAGGGGGGAGGCGGACCTCCCCCCGTTGTTTCAGAGGCGCTACTAGATCTGTGCGGTGATCTCCGGGAACACCAGATAGAACATGATGTAGGCCATGGTCAAGGTCAGCACGAGGTTGAGAGACTGGCCGCACACGTACAGGATAAGCGGCTTGCCGCCCTTGAAGTAGTGAGCCAGTTCACGGAAGTTCGTGGCCAGACCGATTGCAGCAAAGGACAGAGCAAAGAACCAGCCGCGGAACAGACGGGTGAAGCCGCGGACAACGCCCTGGTCGATCATGGAGTAGCCCATGTCGCCACCGAGGCTGCCGTCAATGACGGAGAACAGGATGGAGGCGGAGAGGAAGCCCAGAACGAACTTGGGGAAACGGTGCCAGATTTCCATCCAGCCCACGCTCTTGCCCGCTTCGCACTCAACCTTGGTGCACCAGTATACGGCAACGCCGAATGCGGTAACACCGATGAGCACGTTCTGGATCATCTTGATGGTAGCGGCAACGTACAGGGCCTTTTCACCGAGGAATGCACCTGCGGCTGCAACGGCACCGGTTGCGTCGATGGTACCACCCATCCATGCACCGCCAAGGATTTCAGGCATGCCCACGCCCTTGATAACGGCAGGCATGACGATCATCATGATGGCGGTAAACACGAGAGAAAGCCCAACGGACAGAGTCAGCTCTTCCTTCTTGGCGCGGCAGGCAGCGGCAGTGGCAATGGCTGCGGAGGTACCGCACACGGACATGTCCGCGGAGATAACGATGTTCAGGGTCTTGGAAGGCATCTTCAGCACGCGCTGACCGAAGATGAAGGTAGAAATAAGAACGATGGGGGTAACAACCCACGCAACGAAGATGCCGGGAACGCCGATGGCGACGATCTTGTTGAAGAGCACTTCGGCGCCGAGCAGAACAAGGCCGGTCTTGATGAAGTATTCAACTTCGCAGGCCTTCTTTGCAATGGCGGGAGTGCCGATGGTGTTGGCGATAACCATGCCGAGCAGAACGCCCCATGCTTCAGCGCCGATACCATACTGCTTGGAGAAGGACTGGCCGCCCAGGGTGTATGCCACAACAGCAACGCCGAAGACCATGCCGAAGCCCTTGATGAAGCCGAGGGTGTCCTTGCCCATGAACTTGATGCCGATGGAGAAGAACAGGGCCATGGCTACGCCAAGTGCCAGCAGGGTGGGAATGCGGTTGTAAGGCTTGTGACCGACTTTCTTCTTGGCATCGCTGGACTTCTTGTGGGCAGCACGCCATTCGCCGATCTTAGCCTTTGCGTCGTCGTTAAGGGAGGCATCCTGGAACATCACAGCGGCAGCGGCAGCTTCTGCGGCCTGAGCAACGGTGAAGAGTTCAGCTTCCTGAGCCTTGGCGGCTTCGTACTTGGGCTTTGCCTTTTCGTTCATCATGTCGGCACGTTCCTGAGACATGATGAAGGCATCAACCGGATTTTCCTTCCAGGAGCCGGGCTTGTTGGTCCAGTGCTTCGCAAACTTGCCTACGGCAGTGTCGGAAGCCTTCAGCTTCTTCTTGGCATCAGAAGCCTTGTACCATGCGATGGTCTTGAAGGGCGCGCGAGCCGCTTCGGTTTCCATCACTGCATTTTCCTTGGCGATCTTTTCCTTGTACTCCCCTACCGGAGCAAAGTTGAAATACAGGAAGAATGCAACAGCGATAATGAAGAAACCAAGCCAGATGGCCCAGTAGTCTTCCTTGGTCCACAGGTCGGAAAAGGACGATTTGCCCTTATCGACAACTACATTGGAATCCTGAGACATAGACGAAAACTCCTCCTTTACAGGATCAATACTCCGGCTAGCGCAGACTCGCCCACAACGTCGCAGCGCGATGCCAGCCAGTTCACACGGTTTCATTCCGAACGCTCACGCACTTCAAAAGCCATGCCAAGGATAATGAGGAGCGCAACAGCTCGGAATCACATGTGAAAAGCCTCCAAATAAAATTATGTCTACTGCAAACTACACATAACACTGACAACCGCAATTTGCACCCCATAATGCAAAGAAAAGTTTACTCCTCACGTCCGACATGCCGTGCAACCCCACAGAGGCGGCGTAATCACTCACTCCTGGCTTTTCAAAAAAATTCGGGGCCCCCACAATTTTCTCTTGCCAAGTGACAAGTATTTCGCTTAAGAATCCTCCTCGACGAAGCGATTCGTCACTCCGTGCCCAAGTGGTGGAATTGGTAGACACGCTAGGTTCAGGGTCTAGTGGGGGTTCCCCCATGGAGGTTCGAGTCCTCTCTTGGGCACCACGGATAAATGAAGAAGGCCTCTTAATTGAGGCCTTTATCAGTTCTACCTGCAAGATGTCCGTGTGACGCGATTGTAGGTTACGTGCAAAAAGCACGAACATATTCACCACAGGGTTCACCACATGTGGTAACTATTGGACGGTCTCCTGTTGCAGCAGGGGACCGTTCGTAGTTTCAGGCTCCGACCACTTTCAAGTGTCTTCTACCTGCCTCCTTGTTCTTCCGGTTTATGATGTCCCTTGCGACATTCAACTGAGCCGCCACGAAGTGGACATACCGTTGCGTGGTCTTCAGGTCCGCATGACCGAGCAACTCCTGCACAGTCCTCACATCCGCACCGCCAGTCAGGAGACGGGTAGCGAAGGTGTGGCGACATGCATGAAGGCAGATGTCTGGGTCTTCCCAGTTTAGGGCCTTCTTGGCCTTCTTCATCTGCACGGTGGCAGCGTCCTTGGTGATAGGGAACGGCCTGTCGGGATGCTTGAACTGCCTCCGCTTCAGGATGCTCCACACCCGATCTGACATTGGCACCTTGCGCCGTCTACCACTCTTGGTCATTGAGCCTTGCAGCCAGACAACCTTGAGGGCAAGGTCGTAGTTGGTCTGGTAGGTCGCGTTCAGCGCCTCAGAGAGACGCATTCCCGTATCAATCAGCACCGCCACCAAGTCTGCCATCAGCTCACCCAGCCCTCTCGCCTGATGCTGCGGGGTGTAGGCTCTGTCCGCAAACCACTTGAGCAGCTTGGCCTCATCCTCACGGGAATACACCCAGAGGCGGCCTTCCGGCTCCTTCAGCTTGCGGATGTGCGGAACCTTGGCATCTACCTCCCATTCATCTCGCGCCATGAGCAGCACGGTCTTGAGGGAAGTGAGGTAGCGGTTCACCGTGGATGTGGCCTTGCCCGAATCAAGCAACGTCTGGCGGCATCTCGACAGGTCATTCCCCGTGATCATGTTCAGGGGCTTATCACCCACGATACCGATCATCGTTGCCAGTCTGGCCTTGGTCACATCTCCGTCCCGATTGTACTGGAAGCGTTCTTCATAGGCGCGGTAGCACGCCGCCGAGAGACGCATGGAGGGGCTTATCATCCGCCCTTTGCGCTCCAGCTCATCCAGCAACTCTTCCTTGGCCATGGCTTCCGCCTTCTTGGCCTTCAGTTCCGTTTTTTCTCCTGTCGATTTGTGTACCCTGACCCCGTTCAGCACGAAGGACATGTAGTACACGTTGCCTCTCAGATACACAGTCACTGATTGCTCCATGACCGTCACGCAGCCCATCTTGCAGGTAAAAGATGTCTACGCTGATATCGTGCGGGAGAGACCGCCGCGAAAAGTTAACGTGTTAACAAAATGAGCCTGAACCGGAACAGCCCTACCCGTCAGTTCCCACGTGTTTCTCATTCTCTTCCAGCCACGCCTTGCGGTCGGCGTAGTCGGGAAGCAGGGACCGCAGCAGGGACCAGAAAGGTGTGTCGTGATTGCGGTGACGCAGATGGCACAGCTCATGGACCACGGCGTATTCAAGAACAGGCTTGGGGGCGAACACCAGCCGCCAGTTCAAATTGATAATGCCATCCTTGCCGCAGCTACCCCACAGGTGCTTCTGGTCCTTCACACGGATGTCCTTGGGGGCCAGATCAACCTTTCTGCCATACCGTGCGGAAAACTCCCGCACATCGTCCCGTACCCGCTCCTTGAGCCAAGCCGTCAGGGCCTTCTTTGCATAGCTTTCCTCCTGTCCTTCCTTCACGTAGGGCGGAACATGGACGTAGAAGCCATTGCTGTAGCGGACACCCCGCTCCCTGTCGCTGCGGGTCACGTGCAGTTTCATGCGTCTGCCACGGAACATGACCTTGGCACCGGAGACAAACCGAGAGGGCCACGGACCATCAAGGCCACCCAGCCGGAGTAGCTCCTCCCGCTTCTCATACACCCACCGTCTGCGGGCATGAATGAAGGCATGGGCAGAGGCTTCATCCGCACCACTGGGGATGATGACCTCCACGGTATCGGGCGTGACGATGATGCGCCGCTTGGAGGAGACCTCACTGCGGCTGACTGAGTAGGAGATGGCTGTAGAGCCTATGGTCAATTCGGGCATATCAACACAGCTTCACGTACTTCTGAAGGGCGTAATCTTCCACTTTGGGGGGAATGTCTTTCCAGAACTGCTTGAGACCACCGTCCACCACGATACGCCGCACGGACTGCCGCAGGTCCTTTTTGACCTGTTCCATGGTGTGCCAGCCGGGGGGAGCGGATTCGTCCGAGGCGTACAGGGCATCTATGGCCTTGGCAAGTTCCTGTAGATGGTTCAGGTCGCCGCTTGCGCCACCGGATGTAGCACCCGATGCAGCACCGGATACCCCGCCGCTGCCCGCGCCGTCACTACCATCCCCGTCACCGTAATCCGCCGAGAAGGCTTCCAGAATCTTGTAGACCCCATGGGCACGCACATCCAGCGGTCCCTTGGGTGTGGTCTCCTCCATCAGTTCCTTGGCAAGCTGTTCCAGCCGCTTCAGTTCCTCCGCAAAGTCGGCCTGTCCCTTACGCATCCGCTCGATGATTGCCAGCACCCGTTCGGAGAACGGACCGAACTGCAAGGGGTTCTCGGTCACACGCTCCACCAGTTCCCGCCGCAGCTCCGTGGCCTTGCGGATGGCAGCCTCCTGCAAGTCTTCCTTGGTCTTGTCCCGCTGGTCAAAGTCTTCCCAGTAGTCGGGGTCGGTCAGAGTACGCAGCTTGATGACCGTGGAAATGCCCGAGACCTCCAGATGGCGTTCCAGCATCTCGCGAATCTTGGCGCTGTAGTCCTTGAGGCTGGCATCTTCCCGCTGTTCGAAATGGCGGGTGGCGTAGGGCAGGAACATGGCTACCCACTTCATGTCCTCGCTGTACTTGAGCACTTCTGGGTCGGGACTGAGCACCTCGTAGGCCTTGATGAACGCCCGCGCCTTGCGGCTGAAGGTGAACCATGCGTCCTCCGTGCCCAGTGCCTGAATGAGGGCCAGAAATTCGTTCCGCAGGTCATCCTTCTTGGAGCCGCCCTTGCGGTACTGCTTGATGATGTCCCTGATTTCCGCATGGGCTGCCCGCAGAGCCTGACGCAGGGCCTCCACATCACGCATGGCATTCTGCACATCTTCCGTGCGGTAGGACTCCAGTGCGGCGGTAAGGTTCTTGGTCACGCCGATGTAGTCCACAATCAGCCCGTTCTGTTTCTGCGGGCCACATACGCGGTTGGTGCGGGCAATGGCCTGAAGGAGGTTGTGTTCCTTGAGCGGATTATCCAGATACATCACGGTCTCACGCGGTGCGTCGAATCCCGTAAGCAGCTTGCTGCACACGATGAGCAGGTAGGGGGGCTTGTCCGCCTTCTTGAAGTCGTCCTTGACGTTGGTCTCCGTGCGAGACTCACGGGGCAAGGCATAGCGCTTCAAGCCTTCGCGAATGTCATTGACCCACGGGTCATCGGAAGGCTTGGCATCGTCCTGACTGGAGGAGTAGACGCACTCGGTATAGCTATCCGCCTCCCGCTCCGCCTCGGCAGGGTCCATGCCCTGCTCTATCAGTTCCTTGGCAATGAGGTCGTTGAAGGCCCGCTTGTAGAGAATGACCGCCGTGCGGTCTATGGCTACCACCTGCCCTTTGAAGCCGTCCGGCTTGGCGTAGGCGCAGAAGTGCGTCCACATGTCATAGGCAACCAGCTCAATGCGGCGGGGGTGGCGCACGATATCCGCCATGGTCACACCCTGTGCCTTGATGCGGGCTATTGTCTCATCTGACTCGCTGGCGAACCACTGGTCGAACAGGATGTCCAGCCGCTCAGGGTCCACCTGCCATTCGGTACGGCGGGAGGTGTAGTTGATGGGCACGGTGGCTCCGTCCGCCACAGCATCATCTATCCCGTACTTATCCAGATACGCCTCCCCTGCGGGGCTGAAGTTGGCGTAGGTATCAAGGTCGGTCTTTTTGACGGGCGTTCCGGTAAACCCGAAGAACCGCGCATCCGGCAGGGTCTTACGCAGGTAGGCCCCAAGGTCCTTTTCCTGTGTGCGGTGGCATTCGTCTATCAGCAGAATCCAGTTGGCGCTGTTGGGCACAGGGCGCTCGGAACCTTCGAACTTGAAGATGGTGGAAAGCAGCGTCATGCCCACCGTTTCCCTGTGTACTGCACTGCGCAGGTCGCCAAGGGTCTTGATCTGGGTGGGATTGGGGAGGCCACAGGCAATGAAGGTGGCGGCTATCTGGTCATCAAGGTCGATGCGGTCCGTAAGCACCAGCAGGTTGGGGCTTTCCAGTTCAGGGCTTTGCAGGGTGAGGTGCGTTTTCAGCTTGAGCGCCGCCATGACCATGGTAAGTGACTTGCCGCTGCCCTGCGTGTGCCACACAAGGCCCTTGCGATGCTTGCCCTCTACCACGCGCTGCACGATACGGTTCACGGCGCGGAACTGCTGGTAGCGGCACATCTTCTTCACTACCGTGCCTTCCCGTGTTTCGAACACGATGAAGTGGGCGATGAGGTCCAGCAGTCTGGAAGGCTCCAGCAGACTGTACAGGCCGCATTCGAAGTCCGTTTCAAACTCCTCACGCTTACGGGGCCACGGGTCCTTCCACTTGCCCCAGTAGTCCGCCTTGGCTCCGGTGGCACCGTAAAGCAGGAACTGCCCGTCCGTAATGATGTTGAAGGCGTTGGAGTAGAAGAGGCGGGGTATCTGTTCCTGATACTGCCGAATCTGCTCGTAGGCCTGAGAGGCTTTGTCCTTGTAGGAGACGGGGCTTTTGGCCTCTATGACAACAAGGGGGATGCCGTTCACATAGACCACGATGTCCGGTCTGCGGGTATGCTGGGCCTGAACCGTGAGCTGGTTGGTGACGGTGAAGGTGTTGTTGGCAGGGTTGAGGAAGTCGATGCAGCGCACCGTCTTTTTCTTGCTCTCCCCTTCTACCGTGCGGCTGTAGTTGCCGCGCTGCACCGCCAGCCATGTCTCGTTGTCGTGCAGGTTCAGCAGGTCGCTGTACACGGCCTTGGCATCCTGAAGCGATATGCCGTTAATGCGTTGCAGGGCCGCCAGCAGGTCATCCCGCAGCAGCACCTGATTCAGGCCATCGCGTGCCGCCTCATTGTGCTCCGGTTTCAGCCATGTGTAGCCGAGCTTCTGGAGGTAGTTCAGGCACGGTGATTCGGCAAACCAATCTTCAGGACCAGACAACATAGCGCCCCCCGCTATTTTATCTTTGCACAGACGCTGTCCAGAGGACACTCCACACAGTTGCTCTTGGATTCACCACAATAATCCCTTCCAATCACCCAAACTGCCGCATCAAAATCTGCCGGAGAGGCGAGTTTGGCCTCTGTTGCCCAGTCAGCAACTTTTACGGCTTTCATTTCGTCAATCAGTCCCAAACGATAACAGACGCGCTGCAAATGGATGTCCGGCTTCACGCTCAGCATTTTCTTGGAAGCTTCACCACCCGCAACCCCATAGTTCCGCACCAGAATGAACTGCATCATTTTGGCAATGGCATCGCCGATACCATAAAATTCCTGAAGGCGGTGATAGATGATGTCTACATCCTTGGATGCGATATAATTCCAGATGTTACGCGGGTCGCCATCGTACTTCTCGTTCATGATTTCGGCATTCTTGCGAAGCCACTCCGCGAAGTTGTTCACATTGAAGCGGGAGGCAAAGGCGGTTCCCTCAAAACCCTTGGTACAGGTCGACTTGAGGGTAGAAAAATGCGTGTCCGCGATGTCCTTCCAGATCGTGTTTTCGGGGTAGTAATTTCGCACAAAATGCTCCCCGCCTTTCCATGCACGGTCTGCCTTCTGGCCCTGATCCAACAAGCTGCCGATGAAGAACTCACTCGCCGAGCTGACAGAGCTGAAGCGTTTACGCGTAGGACTCCACCTCATGAACTCATTCTCTTCTTCCTTGGAGGCCGACTTGTAGAACTTCATTATCGAACTAACGATCTGTTTCTGGTCAAACATAGTCACTCCTACAGCTCAGGTTACAGGGTTACACGGACAGAACCGGAGAGGAGGTCTTGCATGAGGCCACGCTTGGCACCAGACAACACTCCCAACTTCTCCATCCCACTCATAATGGAATCATCCACAGACAGTACTGCCGAACAAATCTTCTCCTGCTCCTCTTTCGGCGGCACAGGAATCTTGAACCCTTTAAGGTCTCCAACTCTCACGTGCCCGACAGTTGATCCTCCAGCAAGCACCTGCAACCTCTTCTGTGACGAACTAGAAAGCATAGCTACGTAAAGGAACTCTGGCAAAACGAGTCTTGAGGACGCCCTGAAAAGCATCATGCGTTGCCCAAGACAGGGGTTTAACCCTTGAGGAATCATGCAGACCTCACCAAGAGGTGCCTCTCGCGTTATTATCACATCACGCCACTTAGGTATGCCCCGCTGTGTCCACTCACGGTATGAAGCTTCGTCTGTGAAGGTTAGCCCATCACAATTCAATCGCCCGTTTCTGATGTTCGTAGTTTTGACAACAGGGTATCCAGATTCCGTTGCAGGAGGAGTTCTATTCTTGCAGTCTGCGACGAGTTCACAACAATCTTCTAAGGACAACACCTTCCACCCCTCAGGTATCTCCCCAATCTCGGTCTGCTTGAAACGCGTGTGCCCGATGCCACGGGTGAGCAGGTCTTGCAGCAAGCCTTCCTTGACCTTGCGGGTCTGGTCTATGACGGTCTGTGTAGCGGCAATGGCATCATCCACGCTGCTGAGGATGGCGGCGATTTTCTTTTGTTCTGGAAGGGGGGGGAACAAAAACGAAAAAGATCGAATCTGCTGAAAATTTAACCCCTCGCGATTACCTCCAGCTTGAAAGGCTTGCACTTGGCTTTGCCCAACATCTGACAACAAGCAATTGCTCAAATATTCCGGAACGACTTCGTCTGTGCGTATTATACAAACATGCTGGTTCACGTTTGCCTCAGGCACGGAATCAGGAACAACAGCACACCTACCGATTGAAGCCCCTGTGATGTTGAGCAGAACGTCATTTGGCCTTACAATGGTAGATGACATCTTCGCGTGCTGGGCGTCATCGATATAGACGACATCACTCAACTCCAGCCGCCCCCACAGGACGTTCTGACTCCTTATCAGTGGGATACCCGATGCTCTGTAAGCATCTTGTCCGCCTTTAGGAGTAATTCCGCTGCCTACCTTTTGAGCAACGTCTCCAATCGAACAGAGTTTCCACCCGTCCGGAACCCTACTCATACCCCAACTCCTCCAGATACCGCATCATCACCGCTTCCGCTGCATCACGCTTCGCCGTCAGTTCCTTCAGCTTCCGCAGCTCCGCCGCCGTATCAATCTTCTCTGCCGGAGGGTTGGTATCCACATACCGTGCAATATTCAGGTTCCAATCATTCCCTGCAATCTCATCCAGCTCCACCACACGGGCGAACATGTCTTCATCCGTAAAGGCCCTGAAGGCTGCTACCATGCGTTGCACGTTCTCATCACTCAGCGTGTTCTGGTTCTTGCCTTCCTTGAACTCCTTCTCGCCGTTCACAATGAGCACCTTGCCCTTGCGCTCCTGCGGCTTGTTCCGGTTCAGCACCAGCACACAGGCGGGGATGCCCGTGCCGTAGAAGAGGTTGTTGGCAAGCCCGATGACGGCCTCTACCAGATCATCCCGCAACAGGCCTTCGCGTATCGTCCCTTCCGCCCCGCTGCGGAACAGAATGCCATGGGGCAGAACCACGCCCATGCGCCCGTTCTCGTTCAAGCTGGCTACCATGTGCTGCACAAAGGCAAGGTCGCCGTAGGGCTTGGGCGGGCAGCCGTACTTGTCGCGCTGGAAGGGGTCCCCCTTGGACCATACCTCGTTCCCCCACTCCTTCAGCGAGAAGGGCGGGTTGGCGATAACGCGGTCAAAGGTCATCAGCGACCTGCTTTCACCCACCAGATGCTTGGGGTCGCGCAGGGTATCACCGCGCTTGATGTTGGCATCGTCAATGTCATGCAGGAACAGGTTCATCTTGCAGATGGCCCATGTATTCAGGTTCATTTCCTGCCCGTACATACGCAGCGACTTGGCATTGCCACCCTTGCGCTCAATGGAGTGGAAGGCTTCCAGCAGCATACCGCCGGAGCCACAGGTGGGGTCGTAGATGCTCATGTTGGGTTCCGGCTCCAGAACCTCCACAATGAGCTTCACTACCTGTTTGGGGGTGTAGAACTCGCCGCCCTTCTTGCCCGCGTCATCCGCGAACTGGGCGATGAGGTATTCGTAGGCATTGCCGAGCATGTCCGGTGGCACATCACAACGGCGCATCCGGTAGGCTTCAAAATGCTGAAGCAGTCTTTCGAGTGTAGCATCGGGAAACCGCTCTTTGTCGTTGAAATCTATACGCTGAAAAACTCCAGCTAATCGGATATTTGCGTCTTCAATGGCATGAAAAGCAGCATTAAGAGCCTCACCTATGTCCGTAGTCTTCTTCCGCACATCCCCCCAGAAGCTCCCCGCAGGGATATGGAAGCGGTGTTCGTCAGGGTCGGCTGCCATTTCGTGGTCGCCGAACTCCTTCATGCGCTGTTCGTACTCTTCCTCCCACACATCGGAGAGGCGTTTGAAGAAGAGAAGCCCGAAGATGTAGTGCTTGTAGTCCGAGCTGTCGATCTTGCCACGGAGAATATCTGCTGCGCCCCAGAGATGGCGCTCAAGCTGCTGCTGTGTCAGTACGGCGTGTGTCGTCATGATGTTCAAGTATCCGATTGCGTTGCGTATGTGATGGTGAGTATGGAAACACTGGAGGTATAGACCATTCCCCCCTCCAACGGAAGTGGAAAGGGAGCCTCGCAGGAGGCCCCCCATTGTGTCCTACCCCCTACGCAAGGGGAGTCTGCATCAGTTCGGTGAGACGGGTATCGATAAGCTTCTGCCGCTCCGCCGAGGCTACAAGGTTGTCCAGAATGGGACGCAGGTTCAGGACGAACAGATCCCCTACCTCCCGCTTACCCTTGGGGGTAGCCCAGCCTGATCTGCGGGCCTGAGGTAACATGTTCACAACTCGGTGCCCTGTCTGGATGTAGAGGGCCACCCAGCCGCCCATGAAAGCCTGAGCCTGAGGTTTGGTCTTAGCATAGAGGTACACGGTAGCGACTTCTTCAAAG
>JBKEAK010000182.1:0-1986 GCA_047972125.1 Halodesulfovibrio sp. | reverse complement strand
CATGCGGAGAAAGAATGATGAAAATTGGTGGCCACGCCCTTTCTGAACGGGTGTTCATCATTGCTGAGATAGGCAATAACCACGAGGGCGACTACGGCCGCGCGGTGGAAATGGTGCATGCTGCGGCGGATGCCGGAGCGGATGCGGTGAAGTTTCAGACCATCGTTCCCGAACGGCTGGTTTCCGCTACCCAGACGGAGCGCATTGCCCAACTGGGGCGTTTCCGCTTCAGCTACGACCAGTTTGCAGCATTGGCCGGAGTGGCACGCGGGCGTGGACTGGAGTTTCTCTCCACCCCCTTTGATGTGGAGTCCGCAGCATTTCTCGACGGCCTGGTTCCGGCGTTCAAGATTGCTTCTTCGGATAACACCTTCCGGCCCCTGCTGGAATTTGTTGCCTCCACGGGCAAGCCGGTGCTGCTGTCTTCCGGTCTGTGCAACGTAGCAGAACTGCGCGAGACGGTGCAGTACATGGAATGCTGCTGGAACGGAGCACCCGCAAGGGAGCGGCTCGTGGTGCTGCACTGCGTGAGCGCCTATCCCACGCCGCCTGAACAGGCTGGCCTTGGAGCCATACGGGGCATTGCGGGAATGGGCATCACCCCCGGTTATTCAGACCACACCCTTGGCATAGAGGCGGCGGTGCTTTCCGTGGCCTGCGGTGCGCGGGTGGTGGAAAAGCATTTCACGCTGGATAAGAACCTGTCCGCATTCCGCGATCATCAACTTTCCGCAGACCCTGCGGAACTGCGGACCATGGTGGACCGTATCCGCATGGCCGAGCAGATGCGGGGGGCTGAAGAGATAGTGTGCACCGAATGCGAGGCCGCAAACAAGGTACCCCTGCGGCGGTCCATCGTGGCTGCGGCGGACCTTGCCGAAGGAACCGTGCTCGGGCGCGAGCATCTGGACTGGACCCGTCCGGGCGGCGGCCTTGACCCAGGCATGGAGCATGTTCTTGTGGGTGGCAGGCTGAAGCAGGCCCTCAGGCACGGCGAAATGGTTCTGCCTGAGCATCTTGTTTCCGGATAGCATTGCAATTTCAAGGAGTGCCCGATTCATGTCCAAAGACATATCCCAATTCTACGATGCGGTTTCCGGTGACTATCACTTGCAGTACGAGGAAGCCCATCTTCGCGATACCACACGCAAATATCCGGCCAACTATTTTCGGCTGCAGATGAGTGTCGACTCCTTCTCCCGCAAGGGCATCAGAAGAGTGGTGGAAGTGGGCGTGGGCGAAGGCACACCGCTGGCAAAAATGGCAGAGGCGGGTATGGAGGTCTGCGGGTTCGACATCTCGTCCGAGATGGTGCGCCGCAGCCGTGAAACCATGCAAAAACATGGTCTCGACCCCGATTGCGTCTTCCTCGCCGATGTGCAGGACCGGCAGTCCTATGCCCGCCTGCTGGAAGGCGAGCCCTTTGACGGGCTCATGGCCATGGGGGTCATGCCCCATGTGGAGGATGAACGCGCCGTGCTGCGCAACATGCGCGATATGGTCAAACCGGGCGGTTCGGTGTTCATCGAGTTCCGCAACGAGCTGTTCTCGCTGTTTACCCAGAACCGCTACACGCACGACTTCATCTGCAACCGCCTGCTGGAAGGCGTGGATGATTCCCTGCGCAATGCTGTTTCGGCAGAGCTGCAGCAGCGGGTGCGCATGGATATGCCCCCCGTGCGGGCCACGGTGGAAGGCAAGGCCCCCGGCTACGATGCCATCCTCTCGAAATTCCACAATCCTTTCGAGGTGCCTGAGTTGTTTGCGCAGGAAGGGTTCTCCGACATCCGCCTGCTCTGGTATCACTACCATCCCGCGTTTCCATGGCTGGAAGACAGGGATAAGCAGACCTTCCGTGAAGAGGCCATCCGCCTTGAGGGCGAAACGAGCGGCTGGAATGGCTATTTCCTGTGCTCAGCATTTGTGGTCGAGGAAGTGCGATCCACATCCCGCTCCGGAGACAGAGCATGAGAGAAGCCCCCCGTT
>JBKEAK010000181.1:0-2767 GCA_047972125.1 Halodesulfovibrio sp. | reverse complement strand
GTCCTGAACCAGAGTTCCAGATTCAGCATCCCCCACAATTTTCTGCCATAGGGGTTTGGATCATTCAAAATAGCATCAAGTGCTTCAGGGGCATATATGCCCCTGTGTCTGGCCTTGTCACTGCCAAGCAGGTCGAACACGAAGTCCCGCACCTCTCCCTGCTTGCACCATACGCCCAGAGGTACCGGGAAGCCCATTTTGTCTTTACGGTTCCCTATCTCGGCAGGCAGCAGGTTGGTGACAGCTTTTTTGAAGGAGTGCTTCAGCTCACCCGCTTTCAGTTTGATGGTCGGCGGCATGGCGTTGGCCAGCTCGACCAGACGATGGTCAAGCAGGGGAACGCGAGATTCCAGAGAAACGGTCATGCTGGCCCGATCTTCAATATGTAGCAGGGCCGGAAGAAGCGTCTTCTGGTCGAAGTGCAGCATCCTGTTGATACTTGAAGCGCTTTCCGGAGCGTTAAAGATAGACCCGAAGCTGGCTGTGATGTGCTCCATGTCTATGGACTCGAAGGCATCTCTGGTCAGAAGCTGATGCAGACCTCCGTTACGCGCCACAAGCTTCATGTATCTTTGGGCCACCGGATCGAATAAGCCTTCACCCATGAATTCGCGCATCATGGGGATGTATTTTTGCAGTACCGGCAGGTTCGGAATAATGGATTCAAGGGTGAGAACGAAGCGGTCATTGTGCTGGGTCTGGAGAATGGCTCCCTTCAGAGCCTGCTCCAGATACGCCACAAGATAGCGGGCGTAGCCCCCGAAAACCTCGTCGCCACCCTGCCCGCCGAGAACTACTGTCACGTGCTGCTTGGCCAGTTCAGACACCATGAATTGTGGGAATACGCCGGGGCCTGCAACCGGTTCATCAAGCGCATAGATGATGGATGGCATGCGGCTCACAAAGTCTGCCGCAGTGGGCGTTATGACATGCAGTGCGCCGCCTGCCTGCTTGGCAACAATGCGGGCGTATTCACTTTCGTCGTATTCGGACGATTCAGCGAACCGGCCGGTAAAGCAATGAAAGCCGTCGCCATAGGCTCGGGCAGCAAGTGTGGCAACCGTGCTGGAGTCTAGGCCGCCGCTCAGATACGCGCCCACCGGCACATCGCTGCGCAGTTGCAGGTCAATGGCGTTTTGCAGCAGCAGCAGAATGCTGTCGTTGAAATACTCTTCAGTGTGGTGGGTGTCGATCACATACGACTGCTTCCACCACTGATGCAGTTCCGGTGCTCCAGTTTCTCCGACCCGGTATGTCAGCATGTAGCCGGGTTCCAGCTTGCTGATGGACTCGAACATGGTGGTTCCGCCCAGGCAGAACTGGAAAACGAGATACTCGGCAAGGCCATTACGGCTTGCCGAGGGTGTGATCTCGGGGTGCCTGAGCATCGCTTTTATCTCGGAGGCGAATACGAGATCGTCTCCACTCTGGCAGTAGTAGAGCGGTTTGATGCCGAAATGGTCGCGGACAAGGGTTACTGTCTTTTCGAGGCTGTCATAAACGGCAAACGCAAACATGCCGTTAAGGCGCGAGAGAGCCGCCGGACCTTTATGTGCCCAGAGCTGGAGCAGCACTTCGGTGTCGCTGTGCGTTCTGAAGGTTGCTCCTCCGCGAATGAGTTCCTGCCGCAACTCAAGATAGTTGTATATCTCACCATTGAAGACGATGGTGAAACGTCCGTCTTCAGTGCGCATAGGCTGCGTGCCGCTCTGCAGGTCAATGATGGCCAGACGGGTGTGCGCGAGCGAGTGTGCGGGGCCGGACATGAACCCTTGTCCGTCAGGACCCCGGTGCCGCAAAGTGTCGATCATTTCTCTTGTGATGGCGTTGCGCCGTGCCTCATCAAGAGATGGCCCGACAATGCCGCAAATTCCGCACATAAAAGCCTCTATGAGCCGCCGATCCGGCAGACGGTTGAACGCTTGAGCGTGTGAGGAGAGAATTCTTCAACCGCCTCTTCCGGAGAGTTGCGGTAGGCCTTGGAAAGGTTTTTGTAGAAGCTGCGCCAGCCGCCGAAGGGCCACCAGTACAGGATGGTCATGACTATGTAGCCAAGGCTGGTTATGCTGCTGACCATTTTGCTCGGGCTTGCTTTCTGATCATACCGCAGGACAAAGGGGACTTCACAACACCGTGCGCCCAGCAAGTTCATTTTGACCAGGGTTTCCAGGGTGGAGGTGAAGCCGAACCCCTTCATCTGAATGAACCCGTTGCCGAAAATGCAGATGGCGTCCTGTAACACCTGCACGCGGTATGCACGGTATCCGCAGGAGTAGTCTCTGATGTTCGGTACATTGAAGAATATCTTCATGTAGATGCTGGCGGCGTAGCTTATGTACTTTCTGTAGCCGTAAACACCTTCCTGCCCTCCGCCTTTGCGGAAACGGGAGGCGGTGATTACGTCGTAGCCCTTGCTTAGTTGCTCTATCATGCCAACAAAGAAACGGGGCTCATGCGTGTCGTCACAATCGAGCCTGAGAGCAACATCTTCCGGCGCGCCGTGTTCGGCAACATATTCAAACGCGCTGCGTTCTGCTTCTCCCAGCCCTCTGTTGATCTTGTGGGTTACAACATGCAGTGGGTAAACATCGTTCAACTCTTCAAGGATGGCGGCGGAATTGTCCGTACTGCCATCGTTTATTACGACAATGGCGTATTCATGGCCGAGCTCTTTGACTGCGGCATCGATTTTGGGAAACAGCCGAGGAAAGGAGTTTTCTTCATTGAAGGCAGGCAGCAAAACCCATATTTTCATCTTTCATTTCCT
>JBKEAK010000180.1:0-4711 GCA_047972125.1 Halodesulfovibrio sp. | reverse complement strand
TTTGCTCAGGTGCCGCTTTTTCTGGTGTGGGTATACATAAGCTGGGTCATCGTGTTGCTGGGGGTGGAGTTCAGCTTTGCCATGCAGAACGTGCGCACCTTTGAAAACGAAATACGCTCGGACACAGCCACCCGCGAAGAACGCGACAAGCTCGCTGCACTTTCCATGCTGCTGCTCACCCGCCGATTTTACGAACACGGCGGCCCCGTGCCGCTGGCTGACATTTCCGAATCGCTGCGCGCGCCCGTACGCCTTGTGCAGAACGTGATGGGCATAATGCAGAAGGAAGGCATGGTAGCCCAGACAAGCACCGATGACCCTGCCTATGCCCTGTGCGCGCCACCGGAGAACATACGCTTCACCGACATTGTCTACGCGCTGGCATCGCACCGCACCACAAGCAGCAAGCGCCCCATGACAGCGCGTTTCGGCTTCATCAACCGCACCTTCCGGACCATGTATGATGATACGGCCCGCAGCGAGGCCAACATGACGCTCAAGGAATATTGCGAGCGCATGCTGCCCGCAGATTTCGGTGCGGCCAAGTACAGGTTGCAGCCGGAACAGGGCGCGCAGACAGGTGACGAAGCATCACCGAAAGCTGCGGAATATTCCGAGACAGAACGTCAATACTGACAAAGACATTGGGGGGGATTTTGGCTCCGCCGGGCAGGAACCTAACGTTCCTGCACCTCGTGTAAGCGATAAAAATCCGTTTTTTGAGCTCAGCCCCGGCTTAATGGAAATATATTATACTGAAAACAAAAGTTTAAAGGCCGCCCATTCGGGCGGCCTTTCTCATTACGCTTTACGCAGGAACTTGGGACACTGCACGCTCAGGCATGCGCCAGAAAGGTCTGCACTTCCGCAAGACGCCGGGCATAATGCTCCACATGCAGTTGCAGATGCTCATAATAATCCGCCACGATAAATTCCAGCGTCAGAGAATCGGAAACACGGTGCCATGCGTTGGGCTTTGCCTGCTGTGGAGTACAGGCCGCCAGATGCAGCAACAACGCATTGTAGCTGCTCCACAGGGTTCTGAGCATGGCAAAGTCGCATCCGTCATACTGCTGCGCCTGTACCCACGGCTCCGGCTCGTAAGCGGGAAATCCCTGCAGATCGCCAAAGCGCAGCCGCACGAACCGCTGATGGTTATTGGATGCGGAATCGATGAGATGCCCCACGATTTCCGAAAGGGTCCAGGCTTCTGCCGCAGGGCGGACATGCGCTGCTTCCGGCGGGGTTGCATCCAGCAGGGTCTGAAAATCCGCAACCACGGAACGGGCTCTCTCCATATTGATCATGACGACCTCCTACCGGTTCAAAACACCCCATCAGTTCCTGCGGAGCACGCACAGCCTCCGCAGCCACTCCCCTGCCACTATCCAACCACTATCCTATCAGACAACACACGGAGCACCGGCCGTTACAGAAGATCCATCTCCCGCAGCACGGCCTCGTTCACCTTGTGCACGTCAAAACGTTCCTCGGCATACCGGCGCGATTCCAGCCCCATGGCAGCAAAGCGCTCCGGCTGCCTGATGAAACGCATCAGGACCTCTGCCAGCGCCTTTGCATCGCCCACGGGCACCATGTAACCGTTGCGGCCCTCACGCACAGTCTCGCGGCAGCCCACCGCATCGGTGGTTACTACGGCGCGCTGCATGCTCATGGCCTCCAGCGTGGTACGCGGCACACCCTCGTGGTACGAGGGCAGCACATACACCGAGCAGCCTGCAATGTCGGGCCGCACGTCCGAAGACGGGCCGGGAATATCCATCCATGCCCGCCACGGAGCCACTTCGTCCTCGCTCACGCAGTCCACGCCCTTATCGAAGGGTCCCACCAGCCGGAACGTGGCAGCGGGATACTGCTGCTTCACGAGCCGGGCAGCCTCTGCAAACTCGCGCACGCCCTTTTCGCGCAGCAGACGGGCAATGCACAGGAACACGGGAGCCTGCGCATGCCCCTGCGGCAATGGCGCGGGCGCATAATGGTCAAGGTCTATGCCTGTGCCGTTTACCAGACAGGTCCGGCGTGAACCGGATATGATGCGGTACTTGCGGAAGAAATTTCTGTTGTCCTCGTTGAGGAAGAAAACGGACCGGCACACGCTCATGCCAGCCGCATACAATGCGCCTGCGATGACGGCCAGCACTGTACGCTTGAAACCCTTGCCGTTGAAGGCATAGCCCAGCCCTTCAACCATGGCGTAGATGCGGGGCACACCCGCAAGGCGGGCCGCTATGGAACCATAGACCACGGGCTTGATGGTGTAAGAGAGCATCACGTCCGGCGCAATGTCCCGTATGGTCTTCACCAGCGCGGCCAGTGCGGCAATATCCCTTGCGGGATTGAGCCCCTTGCGGCTGAGCGGCACTTGTGCGGTTTCCACGCCCATGTCGTGCAGGGTGCGCACGGTTTCGGCGTCAAGATCGGGGGCTGCGGCAATGACGGTATGCCCGGCAGCCAGCATGGCCCGCAGAAGCGGACCGCGAAAATTCACGAGAGAGGGGGCATAGCTGCCAAACACGAGAATGCGCACATGTCCTCCGGACCAGCGGCTCTTGAAAGGTATGAAAAAACTTCGGCCAGTATGACGCTACCGTCGGCCGAAGTCCATGGTAATGCGGGGCACACCGTTTCCGGTGTGCCCCGTTGTTTTGTCTACTTCAGACGGCGTATGCGTATCGTCTTGATAAGCGCATACCGCAGGGCCGAAAACAGCCTGCGGTTGAAAAGCACCCTGTGCGGCTGCGTCAGCAGGGTACGCCCCAGACCGACGAGTGCCTCGCGCCGTTCACCCAGCAGAAAATGCATGTAGTGATGGCGCAGCATGGCAAGGGCACGGGTATCCGCATCTGCCGTGCGCAGATCGTAAATGCGCAGCGAAAGCTGCAGGTTGTCCCGCAGCCTGCGGACACCGAGCGAGACATTGCGCGTTTCCTGTCCGGGATGCACGCGCAGTTTCAGAAGAGCATCCGGCAGGTTGGCAAGGCGGTATTTCTCCGCCAATGCTATCCACAGCGCAAGGTCCTGCGCATAGGAAATGCTGCCGTCATAGCCGCCCACGTCGCGCACCGCGGCAAGGCGGAACATGACGGAAGGATGCACGATGGGGTTTGTTATGGGCATGTAGCCCACAATATCACCATGTCCTTCAGGGAACTCGGTCACATGCCCCAGCAGGGCACCGTTACGGTCAATGAACCGGGCCTGCGTGCCCACCAGTGCAATCTGCGGGTTGGCGTCCAGAAAGGCCACCTGCCGCGCCAGACGCTCGGGCATGCACACATCGTCGGCATCCAGCCGAGCTACATACTCGGACTCCGCACGCGCGAGTCCGAGATTCAATGCGCCCGTCTGGCCCATATCCTCGGGAAGCGCCACAAGTTCAATACGCGGATCGCCAAATCCCTCAATTATGGCACGCGTATTATCCTTGGAGGCGTTGTCGATGATCAGGAAACGGAAGTCCGCATATGTCTGGGACAATACGGACTGCACGGTCTCCCGCACGAACGGCTCGCCGTTCTTCACCGACATCAGTACGGTAAGTTTGGGTTGATTCATGTCGTTCATCGCTTTTTGTCGCATTCATAGAAAAAGGCCGCTGTACGCGGCCTTGTATACAGGAAGTTGGTGCCTATTGCACCAGAAGTTTCAGGAACCTCTTTTTGCCAAGCTTGATGATGTATTCACCCTTGGCAAGCGGGGTTTCCGCGTCTTCGCTCTTTTCGCCGTCCACGCTGAATGCGCCCTGCTTGATCAGGCGGCGTGCTTCGCCGCGGGACTTGCTGAGCCCTGCATCTGCAAGGAAGGCAGCAGGAGCGGATGCTTCGCCCTGCTCGCAGGAGAAGGTTTCGATGTCATCCGGAATACCGCCCTTGGCAAACACGGCGTTGAAGCCCTGACGTGCTTCTTCGCCCTTGTCGTCGCCGTGGTACTGGCCCACGATATCCATGGCCAGTTCTTCCTTAGCGGCCTTGGGATGCAGAGCACCGCTTTCCACGCCCTTTTTGAGCTCGGCGATTTCCTCAAGAGACTTGCGGGAAACCAGCTCGTAGTAGCGCCACATCAGCTCGTCGGAAATGGACATGACCGTGCCGAACATATCGGCAGGTTCGTCGTTCACGCCGATGTAGTTGCCGTAGGACTTGGACATTTTACGCACGCCGTCCAGGCCTTCAAGGAGCGGCATGGTAAGCACGCATTGCGGTTCCAGGCCGAACTGGCCCTGCAGGTGGCGGCCCACGAGCAGGTTGAATTTCTGGTCGTTGCCGCCGAATTCGATATCCGCCTTGAGCTGGACGGAGTCATACCCCTGCATCAGCGGGTAGAGGAACTCGTGGACGGAAATGGGCACGTTGCCCTTGTAGCGTTTTTCAAAATCGTCCCGCTCGAGCATGCGGGCCACGGTGTATTGGGACGCCAGGCGGACCACGTCGGCGAAATCCATTTTCCCGAGCCATTTGGAGTTGAAATCCACAACGGTTTTTTCCGGGTCCAGGATTTTGAAAACCTGCTTCTTGTAGGTATCCGCGTTTTGCAGAACCTGCTCGCGGGTGAGGGGAGGGCGGGTCTCCGAGCGGCCGGAGGGGTCGCCTATCATGCCGGTGAAGTCGCCGATCAGGAACACGATGGTGTGGCCGAGCTCCTGAAAATGGCGCATTTTATGGATAAGCACCGTGTGGCCGAGGTGCAGATC
>JBKEAK010000179.1:0-14773 GCA_047972125.1 Halodesulfovibrio sp. | reverse complement strand
GTTGTAGAATGCGGCATGTATTTAACGACTTATGGCTCTCTAATGTGCAAAAACAGGAGTTGTCCGAGGTCTTTGCATTATGGACAACTGCTGAATCCGATTTAGAATTTTATATGTTTCGGATAGATATGGTGCGAATTTGAAATTCATATCTCAGGTTATTCTTTGGCGTCAAGAATGGTATAAATATAAGGCCAGCCCTACCGAAGCAATTTTTAGTCATAAGCGAAAATATTTGTTTAGCCGTATCACCATACAAAATTGTACCCTTCCCGATTGGCCTCCCCACATATCATGCATGGATTTCGCCCCCTCTTGGTGGTACAGGGCAGACATGCTTAGCGCAGATCAGCATATATTCGCCATTGGTGACGTTCATGGCAACCGGGAGGCGCTGGAGCGTCTGTTGGGGCGTTTGCCTGTGCGGCCGCAGGCTGATCTGCTTGTTTTCATGGGTGACTACATCAACCGGGGGCCGGATACGCGCGGGGTGCTTGATGCGCTTATTGCGGTTCGCGAGCAGTATGCCCATACCGTCTTTCTGAAGGGAAACCACGAGCATCTGCTTCTGGAATACGCCGCACATGCCGATGTGGAAATGCTGCGCACCCTGCGGGGAATGGGGGTGGAAGCCACCCTTGCCAGTTATGGAGCCTCTGTACGGGATTTGCACGGCCTTGCGTTCATGCCGCAGGCGCACAGGGATTTTTTGCATTCCCTGACCTTGTCACATTCCTGCCCGCCATATCTTTTTGTGCATGCCGATACTGAAGAGGCCGAGCTGGCGGCACTGCTTGCCGAATCCGGGCAGCCGGACCCGCATGAGGCGGTATTGGTGGACAAGGTGCTTTCCAGCCGCAGGCTTGTGAAGGAACATGAAGTCGTCGATTCCGCAGAGGCTGCCCCGCTCGTGGTGTTTGCCCATGCTCCTTTTGAGATGCCGCTGGTTCTGCCGGACCGTATTTGCATCGACACCGGTTCCGTGCACGGCAACATGCTGACCGCACTGGAACTGCCTGCCATGCGTTTCTACCACGCCTGAGTTTACCCTCTGGCCTGCGTGCCACCAGCCGTTACGCCACACCGTTCTCTGTGCCACTGTCCGCACCGTTGGCAGCACTGTTGTCGGCATTGTTGCCAGCAGTTTTGTCAACAGTGTCACCGGGTTCGCTGTCTGTATCATTCTCAAGAGCCAGCCGGGAATCGTAATGCCCTTGCAGAAAGTGTTCTGCAAGCAACAGGGGCGTATCGTCATTCTTCATGGTGCCGTCGAGGAAACGGCTGTAGCCGAGCAGCCTGCCGAGCATGATCAGCCGTTCCCGCACCACATCGCGTGATGCGCCGGTGAGCGATGCCGTGATGAGGTCGCCCACAACGGTGGTGACGAAGCCGTTTCCTTCCAGAACGTGGCGGAGGAACATGGCCCGCCTGTGCCCGCGCTCCGGACCTGCACCGCCCCCCTTGAATCGGAAGCGGATGTAGTTGGCCTGCGCATCACCGCCGCACACGGCATCCAGCATGGCAAAATGAAACTCCACGCGGGCATTCAGGTTCAGGTAGTCGCGTGCCGCCAGTGCATAATTGAACGAACCTGCGGGGCGGGCACTGCGTGCATCCAGCATGGTGCGTGACATGATGCCGGAAATGGCTTCGGGGTCGGGGTCGGCATGCCAGCTCAGGCCGGGAGTAAGCAGCCCTTCGCACAGGGCCGCCAAAGGTGCGGAAAGCACATCGTCTCTTTGCAGGGGATTGCGGATGGCGCGGCGCAGGAGCGATGCGCCCCCTGCCTGTTTCTGCCGTCGCGTGGCACCACCAAGATCAATGACGAGGAAATGGAAGGGAATGCCGAGATCCAGCGGCCTGAGCAGTCCGCCTGCCTCTTCCATGACGGTATCACCTGCATCGAACATGGCCAGCACGGCCATTTCGTGGGTGTAGCGCACAAGGTCGTGCATGGAACGGCATTCCTGCCATGAAAAGGTGCCCCCGTATGCTTCCGTCAGGTTCAGGGGAACAAGCATTTCCCACAGGGCATGGCGTTCTCCGGGCATATCGGTCGAGCCGCTGCGGGCGGGTGTACCCGCCGATTCAGGTGTACCTGCTTCCGGTGTGTCTGGTTGCGAAGTGCTTTGGCCGGAACGGGAAAATTCCATCCACAGATGTTCCGGCGCGGCATGAACAAGTCCGTTGTCGGCATCCAGCACGATCCACTGGTCCGGCTGCAGCACCGTGCAGCCGTTGCGCACGGCCGTGACGAGAGGAATGCCGTATTCACGGGCAATGCAGGAAAGATGGTCAGTAGGATTGCCTGAATCAATGATGACACCGGCATAGCGCTGCAGATGTCTTGCTGCATCCACCAGAGCCTGTGGCAACACCAGAATGCGGGGGTAGCCGTTCGTTTCAGCCTCCAGCATCTGCAATTCTGCCGCGTTGCGTGCAATGCGGGCCCTGCCCGCGGTCTTGCCTGCCGATGCGCAGATGCCCGTAGCCAGAGGCGGACCGGAAACAGGGGCTGGCAGAACCATGCCCGAGCGCGAGGTAAGACGTAGCGGTCGTGCCTGCAGAATGTGCACTTCACCGTCGTGCGAGACGGCCCATTCCACATCCTGCGCGGCTCCTTCGATATTCTCTATCATCTCGCCGAACATGACCAGCCGTTGCAAGGTGGCAGGGGTCAGCAGCGGAGCATCGGCCTCTTCCGGAGGGACGGATTCCACGGCCACGCCGCCGTCGGGCAGCGAGACTTCGCGTATGGTTTTGTGCGCAATCTCGGCCTTGTCCATGAGCAGGGCCGTCTGCCGTTCTTTGCCGCTGAGCAGGGATATATCCTCCGGCTCTTCGCTGTCCGAGCGCCACGGATGGTAGAGGTCCACGGGAGCGCTGCCGCCCACGGCCAGCGTGCCCAGTCCCGGTGCCGCACTGATGAGCAGCCTGCCGGTATCCGGCTGTGCAGGGTTGCGGGTCATCAGCACGCCTGCACATCTGGCCGCCACCATGCGCTGGCAGAGCACTGCCAGATCGAAATCGGCCGGAGAGAGTCCGGCGTTCAGGCGGTAGGCAATGGCACGTGCGCTGAACCCGCTGGCAATGACTTCCTTGTAAGCATCGCACAGGCCTTCGGCAGAGGTGACGTTGAGCACGGATGTGAACTGTCCGGCAAAGGAATGGTCCGGCCTGTCTTCCGCAACGCCGCTGCTGCGCACCGAAATGGCAAAGCGGTCATGGGGAGCGGTGCTACGCGACTGCGCTGCCAGTTCATCAAAGGCCGCGTGCATGGCCTGCCTTAGCGCGTGTGGTAAGGGAGATTTTTTGACAACATCACCGATCAGGCTTGCGGCGGCAGGAACGTCCAGTTCACCGCGTTCCACCTCTCGCAGCAGCGAGCGGATGTTTGCCGCCATATCGGCGGATGCAAGAAAATCGCGGCAGCACCGCGTGGTGCAGACAAAACCGTCCGGTACGGGAAGGCGCATGCGGTGCAATTGGGCAAGGTTGGCGGCCTTGGTGCCGGCAAGGGGATGCAGCGAGGGATCTAGCGCATCAAAGGTGATGCAGTATTGAGGCACGGCGTTGCGGGAGATGAGGGCGTGCAGACGCTCGCGTACGGTCGTGCCCATTTTGCCGTGCAGGGTATACAGGCCGGTGTGGGCTTCGCCGGAAAGCAGGTTCAGGCCGTCCACAAGTTCGCCCGTGACGGAGATGAGGCGGTCTGTCGTGTGCTGCAGGGTTTCCTGCTCGCCGTGATGCAGGGCATTGTCGGCAGCCACGATAAGCTCAAGCGCCTGCCCGTTGTTTTCCAGAAAGATGCGGAAGGCGTGGTAGCGCGCCTTCAGGGCTGTGAGAGCGCGTTCCTCGTGCCGGTGCTTCCGCGCTGAAAAGAATGCCTGAACGGCCTTGAAGGGAGATATCATGCCGCACCGCCCTTTGTCGGTTCCATGTCCGGTTCTGATTCCGATCCTCTCGCGGCAGCATCCGGAAGTGGGCTGCCGGATGTTTCCGCAGGGCGGCTGCCTGTGGAATCGGCCTTGCCGTTGGCGAAGCGCCCGAAGTGGTGCAGAAATCTGGCTGCAAAGTCATCATACAGGGCGTGCATGTCCGCGTCGCTGTACAGGGCGGTGTCACGCTGCCGGGAATACGCGGTCAGGGCGCCCAGCACGAGCAGTGCACCGCGCATGGTGTCCGGTTCTTCCTGCTTGAGGCTTGCAACGACAAGGTCGCCGTTGAGCACTACCTTGAAGCCCATGTCCTCCAGCACGTTGCGCAGGAACTTTGCCCGCCGGTTGCGGCGCTCAGGGTCGGCAAGGCCGCCCGCAAAACGGAAGTAGACATGGTTGCGGTTCCGGTCCGGCCCAAGATAGGCATCCACAACGCTGAAATGGTAGCCGAGCCGCAGGCTTATGTTCACATAGTCCTGTGATATGATGGCAAGATTTTCGCCAAGGGTGTTGGCGTTGGCGCTGAGCAGCGACATGCTGAGCGGCATGCTGTTTATCACATCGCGCAGCCCCAGCGAAACAGGGCCGGTATCCCATGCCTCGTCGCGCAAAAGGCCTTCCAGAAAGGCCGTAAAGGGATCGGAAATCACATCGTCGCGTGTGGGGTGGTCTGCCACATCCTCGACAAGCCCGCCGGAAATATCCAGCACGCGCAGGTCCATGGGGCGGCCCAGATGCATGCGGCGGGTGCGTATGGCCCCGAGCCCCGGCCTGCGTTCCTGAAAATGCGCCAGTTCATCCACGGCCTTTTCATGGCAGTAGTGGATGAGGTCATGGAAGGTGCGGCAGCCTGCGGGAGAAAATTCCGGTGCTTCAGGATTGACCAGATGCAGGGGCGCAATGAAGCGCAGCAGCCTGCGCAGGGTGTGGTATTCCGGTGCGGTGGGATACAGGTCCGCCCCGGCGGTGGAAAATTGGAGCAGCGCCGGAAGAACGCCCTTGTAGATGGTGGTTTCTCCGGCGTCCATGGTCACTTCCACCCCTTCGGGCAGGCGGGTGAACACATTATCCACGCCGAAGATGGCGGGCAGCCTGAGCTCGCGCGCCACGGTGGCAAGGTGTCCGGCAATGGTGCCGTTTTCGCAGACAATGGCCGAAGCCCGCTGCAATATGGGCGTCAGGCGCGGTGAAGCCGTCTGTGTTACCGCTATGCTGCCTGCAGGAAAGTCCTGCGGCCGCATGGTATCCGTTACATGCACAACCTTGCCCGCTACCACGCCGGACTGCACCATGTGCCCCTTGCGGCTGAGCACCTCAGCGGTTTCCAGCTCTGCGGCAAGGGCGTCAGATAACCCGTCTGTCAGATCATCCGTGTTACCACCGGCATCGCTATCCATACCAGATATGTCCCTTCCCTGCCCCATGGGCAGGGCGGGAGCCACGCGGACTATGCGGCAGTCCCCGGCAGCATCCAGTTCCCAGTGCAGCGTCACGGGCAGGCCGAGCATGCGTTCCATGGTCATGGCTGTTTCTGCCAGTCCCCGCATGGTGTGCTGCCGCAGCAGCGATGATCCGCGCCCGTTGCCGTTTTCCATCACCGATGTGGCCCGCTTGCCGTCCGGAAAGCGGAAGCCCGCCGGCCGCGTGCCTATTTCGGATTCCATCAGCGAATAGGGATAGGTGCGTTGCAGCAGGTAGCGGTCTTTTGTGGTTATAGGCGTGGACTCTGTTCTGCCTTGCGCTGCGGCAGTGATCCCGCTTGGTTCGGGAGCGGGCAGCACCGCCTCTATGCCCAATGCTTCCAGACAATAGGCGGGCATGGCCGGTGTGCGCAGGCCGTGCAGCGAATGGCAGGCCGTGCGGCTTGTGACCGAGCCGTGCACCACGGCGGGCTTGAGGCGGGTAAGCAGCGTGGTGATTCTGGGAGCAGCGGGCGATGCTTCCTGCCGTCCGGTCAGGTGGCGGTGGCAGTGCTGCAGTATGTGCTCCACCAGACCCGCATAGGCTTCGGGCGTTTGGGTTGCCGCACGCAATTGCGGCACAGGGGGCAGGTTGGGGATATCCGATGCGGATTCCTGCGTGACCTTCAGGCCGCCGTTTTTATCCGGTTCCATGCGCACGACAGCCATGATGCCGCCTGTGGTGTTGTCCCCGGCTATTCCATCGTGCCGGTAGTCTTCGGTATGGGGGGCATGGGCGGCAAGGGCATCGGTAAGCAAACCTGCCAGCGAAACGACAACACGCAGTCCGAGATGCTGTTCATCGCGCAGCAGCCCCGCAATGCCTGCGGTGAGTGCCTTGCGGGTAGTGTGGGCTGCATTGCCCGCCGCCTGTGTCGTTTGCAGGGGAGAGGCGGGAGCGTTGACGGAACGCAGCCCCGCAAGTTCGTTGAAAGATGCTGAGGGCATATCCGGCATGCCCGATGCGAAAGCCTGCCCCGCGCGGGAGGCGGCGTTTTGTCTGCCCCGTGCCTGCGTGCCCAGCAGCAGGTCCGTCCCTTCCGTTGTCAGCACGCAGCCGCGTGCCACGGAAAGGCCCGCAATGCCGGAATGGTTGAGCAGTTCCGCCATGCAGACGGCCTCCATGCCTGCAAGGGGCTCAAGCTCCCAGCCCACTTCACCCAGCGGCAGAACAGGAACACCGGCAAGGGCGCGCATGTCGCCCGCCAGAATATCGTCGAGAATGATGCGGATGTCCTGATACCGGTCATACAGCGGCACATGGGCGTTGCCCGTGAGTGCGTTGAGGCTGTAGACCACGTGGTGCACGTGTGAGGCGATGCGCCTGACGGATTGTTCAAGGTAGGTGCGGTCGAAGATGTATTCGCCGCCGAGCGCGCGGTCCATGTCGGCCACGGATTCGAGGATGGCGTTGTTCAGCTCAAGAATGCGGCGGAAATTGTTGAACATGGACTGCAGCCGCCAGAAGGCGATATCCGGCCCTGCCGTATCCCGTTTGCGCCGCCTGCGCTCGATGATGCGCTGCCACCACATGGTCCGCTCCTGCCGCCGGGGTCTGCCCCTAGCCCGTTGCAAGCTGGCCGTTGAATGTCGCCAGTCGATCACTGCCTGTCTATGTCAGTCGATTGCCGCCTGAGGCTACAGTGCGTTGCCCCGCTGTTCCTGCTCGATCTTGCGCACGCAGTCCAGAATGTCACCCAGCTTGAACGGCTTGGCCACGAAGTCGAAAGCCCCCTTGCGGTAGGATTCCTTGGCTGTTTCCAGCGTGGCGAAACCGGTGATGATGATCACCCGTGTTTCCGGTGCAACGGATTTGGCTGTGGAAAGTACCTGCATGCCGTCTGCGCCTTCCATCTTCAGGTCGGTGATGATGATGTCGAAGGTGGCTTCCTTCAGGCGGGCAATGGCCGAGGTGCTGTCCGTAAAGGTTTCCACCTCGTAACCCAGCTTCTGAAAGGCGGGTTTGAGGCGCTTGCAGACAATGGGCTCGTCATCAAGGATGAGGATGCGGAAGCGTCTGCCGTTGCCTGTGGTTTCTGTAGTCATGTCAGGCTCCTAGAAAGTGCTTCATGGCGGTGATGAACGCCTGTGCATGGGTTCGTATGTCTTCGTCGGTGTGCATGCGGGCATCAAGCTGCCGGGTGTAGCCCACGAGGCCGCCGAGCATGCGCATGCGTATGGCCATGCGGTCGCGCGATAGCTTCTTTAATCTGCCTACCACAAGGTCTCCGTGTACCTCTACACGAAAATCAAAGTGTTCCAGCACCGTAGCGATGAATCGTGCCCTGCGCGAGCGGCGTATGAACTCGGTTACCCCGCCCAGAAAGCGGAAATAGATGTAGTTGTCGTTGATGACGTCAGAGATGTAGGCGTCGATGATGTTGAAGTGGTAGCCGAGCCGCATGTTTATGTTCATGTAGTTCTTCAGCACCACCACGAGGTTGCGCCCCACCTCTTCCGGGCTGGCAAGGGAAGAGGAAAAGGTGCGCGTGAAGCTGGACATGAAGCTGCCAAGGTCCACGGAGACCGGGTCCGTGCACCACACTTCGGAGCATTCCGTTCCCTTGAGGAATTCCTGCAGGGGGATGGATTCAATCTGCGAGGTGGTGGCCGTGCGCGATTCCGGCGCACATGAGGTGCCGTCGCCCGCGTCTATGAGCATGAGGCCGAGAGGAAAGTCCGTGATCAGCCGCTTGGGGGCGGAAAGGTACTGCGCCCCCTGGCGTTCGCTGATCAGGATAAGATGTTCTACCGCCTTTTCATGAATGTAGCGGGTTATGTCGTGATAGGTGCGGCATGAAGAAGGCTTGAAGTTGTCCGCGTGCGGGTCCAGCAGGTTGAGCGGGCTGGTGTGCTTTATCACCCTGCGCAGCAGGCGGTATTCGTAGGAATCTTCAAATACTTCTTCTTCGGTCAGGGTAAAACGGTCCAGAGCGCATATGCTGCCCCGGTAGACCACGTTTTCCGTGGCATCCAGCGTGATTTCATCCCCTGTCTGCAGCAGGGTGGTTGCCACTTCCGTATTCACCACGGTGGGCACGCGGAATTCACGGGCAATGGTGGACATGTGACCCGTGGGGGAGCCGACATCCGTGATGATGCCCTGCGCCTTGTGCATGACGCGGGAATAGCGCGGCGATGTGTAGCGGGAAACGAGCACGGCCCCGTGCGGAAAGGTATCAAGGTCCGTACTGTGGTCCACCACGAAAACTTTGCCCACGGCAACGCCGCGCTGGGCAACGAGCCCCTTGCCCGAGAAGACAATCTCTGCGTTGCGGGTAACATCTTCAAGCTGCGGTTCGGTGTTGAGCGGTGCCGCCCAGAAGCGCAACGGGCGCGATTGCAGAATCTGCAGGGTGCCCTTGCAGTCGTAGGCCCACTCGATGTCCTGAGGACGCTTGTAGTAGCGCTCAATGCTCATGGCGGCCTGCGCCAGATGTTCCAGCTGTTCAACGGTCAGGCTGGGCACGTCGTGCAGGCCTTCGGGCGTGTCGCACCATTCCGTGCCGCCGCCCTTGGCAAGACGCAGCTGCCTGCGTTTGTCACCTACGGAAAGGGAGCGCAGGGTATAGGGGGCGGCCCTGTCCAGCACTATGGTATCCGTTGGGGCGTTGCCGTCCACAACCGGGGAGCACAACCCCCAGACGGCATTGGCCACCATCACGCCTTCGGCAATGTGCGGTGCATAGGTGTGCAGCACGCCGCCCACGGCGCTTTCCACCATCATCTGGCAGCCCACGGCCATGGCCACCTCGTGCTCCCTGTATCCCTTGAAGAGCCGGTAGCGCCATGCCTTGTATGAATAGGTGCTGGCAACCACCTTGCGGTAGGCGTCCATTACCTCGTCGCGCGGCACGTTGAGGCAGGTTTCATATTGTCCGGCAAAGCTGGCGTCGCCGTCTTCGCCCCATGCGCTGCTGCGCAGGGCCACGCGGATGGTGCGGGTGCCGTGTGCCTTTGCCAGCGCGTCCAGCGCGGCAAGTACCTGTGTGGTAAGATTGCGGGGCAGGGGCGCGTTCATTATGCGCTCCTGCATGGTGGCAGCAAGGGATTCAAGCGCGGCATCGTCCTGCCCGTCCCATGTGCTTATGCCTTCGCGCGCCATGGCGAGCAGCCCGTTCTGCTGCATGAAGTCGAAAAATGCCCGGGAGGTTATGACGAACCCGTCCGGGGTGGAAAGGCCGAGCCGGTTGCGGATGTCGCCCATGTTGGACATCTTGCCGCCCGCAAGCTCGCTGAGGTCGTGCCCCACATCCTTGAGGGGAATGACGTAGCTGCCGCCCGTGGTTACGTGCGTGCCGGTCAGCTCTTCCTGAATGGCCTGACGGATGCGCTCAAAGGCCAGAAACAGTTCCACATTCTTGCGTTGCGTGAGGATGCTGAGGTCGGAAATGAGCTTGAAGACCATGTCGGCCTGCTGCTCTGCGGCATCCAGAATGTACTGACGGTCAAAGACATACTCGCCCCCCAGCTTGTCGCCCATGTCGGCCATGAGTTCGAGAATGCGGTTATTCCGCTCCAGAATGCTCTGGAATTTCTTGAACAGCACACCGAAGGGCAGCACCCGTTGCCTGGGTCGCCAGAAGGCGAGTATGTCTCTGAGTTTGCGCAACATTGGTTTCACCTGGGGCTTACCAAAGGTTCTCTCTGGGAGTTTCCCCGGGAGTATTCCTGTTAGTGGGCACCCTTGCTCTGGAAGACCATGCCGATGGCAAGGCCGCTGAAGATGGCAACAAGGGTGGCCATGAGGCCGTACATCAGCCCGTTGTCAAAGGCCAGATTGTTCAGCCAGAGGGGGAAGCCGGTCAGCTTTGCTTCCACCGGAACGGATGCCTTGCTCACGACAGTGCCGTCGTGCAGGGCAATGGCCTCGACAACATACTTACCCGTGGCGAGAGCGGAAGGTACGTGCAGGGTGGCAGTGAATTGCTGCACGCTGCCTGCTGCGGGAGCAAGCTGCACCCCGCCTTCGGATTCATGGTACAGGCCATCGCGTTGCTTGAGCAGAACCAGTTCATGCGCAATATCAAGATCGGGAGACTTGGCTGCCTCTTCTATCTCTATGGCATCACGCAGTCCTTCCAGACGGAAGGGCGTTGCGGCTGCGCCAATCTGATCGAAGGGACGGCTCGAATCCACAAGGCAGACTCTGGGCACGTTCTTTACGGAAACCTTGCCCACGTTCATCCAGAGCAGCCCGAAAAGCTTGCCCTTTTCACGCAGGTGCATGTCGGCGGGAGCCCCGGTAAAACGAAGCACCACGTCGCTGCCTTCCGGCACGGTGCCGGTTACGGTGAGGTTCTGCCCGTTGTACTGGGCGCCCATGACAACAGCCTGCGGAGAGACCTCAATGGTGGAATCTTCGGCTGCATGTGCAGGGCGCAGGGTAACCGTGAGAAGCAGCAGCATAAAGGCGGCTGCGGCAAGGCGGAAAGTGGCGGTCTTCATATTAATGACCTCCCATGTATGCCAGCAGCACATCGGGACGTGCCAGCAGATCGTAGAGCATCTTCACCATCACGGCCAGAACCAGCGTGGCGAGACATATTTTGAGCTGCTCGCCGCCGAGCTTCTTGCCGATCTTGGTGCCCACCTGCGCGCCGATGGAGGAACCCAGCAGAAGCAGCAGTGCGAGGATGAAGTCCACGGTGTGGTTCTGCACAGACTGCATGATGGTAACGTTGATGCAGGTGAAAAGAATCTGGAACAGGCTGGTGCCCACAACCACGTGCATAGGCATGCGCAGCAGATACACCATGACAGGCACCATGATGAACCCGCCGCCCACACCCATGATGGCAGCGAGAACACCAACGAGGGTGCCGAGAAGAAGGGGCATGAGCATGGAAAGGCGCACGCCGGAACGGGGGAAGTCCATCTGGAAGGGCAGCTTGCCTATTGCCCTTGCATAGCGGGATTCCTGCTTGGGCGCTGCGTCCGCCTTGGGAGCGGATGACTTTCGCATTGCCTGCAGGCTTTCAAGAAACATGTAGCCGCCCACGAACCCGAGCATGAGCACGTAGGTGATGCTGATGAGGAAGTCGGCATTGCCCAGCGCGCGCAGCACCTTGATGATCTGCACGCCGAGGCTGCCACCTGCAACGCCGCCCACAAGCAGCAGCAGGCCCATTTTGAAGTCTACGTTGCCCAGCTTGAAGTGGGCAAAGGTGCCGGATGTGGAAGCTCCCACGATCTGGTTGGAGTCAGATGCCGCAGCCACCGTGGGCGGAATGCCCAGCATGATGAGCAGCGGAGTCATGAGGAACCCCCCGCCGACACCGAAGATGCCGGAAAGCAGGCCCACTATGCCGCCGAGTCCCAGAATTGCGAGACAGTTCACACTGTTGCCCGCGATGGGAAGATACAGATTCAAATCAAGGCTCATATAACCCTCTCTTGCGGTTCGCTATATGCCTTTTTTGGGGGCCACGACTTCCACCCTGCACGACACCCTGTGCCGTATGGTGCGCAAAGTGGCATATTCTTTTTCCGTGGTTCGTGCGTCCCCTTCAGGTAATTCATGCACCAGTAGAGTAATCTTGTTATTGTTGATGAACGCTATCACTTCCTCGTCGTAGCTACCCTCCGCCAGAAAATAGTTGATGCGTATGCCTTCTGACTTTGCCGCTTCAATGTGCAGTCCCAGACGTTTGCGCACGTCCTCTTCCATCTGTTGCTCAGCGCGTGAGAGCACGTGCCGTGCGGAAGGGATGATGAGCAGAACGTTCAGCTTCACATCCATGCGTTGAGCCAGTGCGCATGCTCTGGAAAGGGCCCCCCAGGACCCGTGCTTTCCGTCAATTGCGACAAGTATGCTTTCCATGAAATTCCTCTGCGAAATGCCTATAGCAATGAGGATGCCGGAATGAGCTGGAATATTTTATGCAGATAATTAAGCTGGATAGAGAAAGTGCGGGGCGATTTTGAATACATTTTATTTCACTTTGAAACAAAGTCGGATATTCTGCGTAGAACGTGTTTCAAAGTGAACCATAGCCCTCGAGTCGAATCAGGGAGGTATCATGGAGCCGAAACAAGAGGCGGTCCTTGCCGGACCGGGAAGCTGGCTTGCGCAGCATGTGCGGATGAGTTCCATCAAAGGGAAGATCTTCGTTCTCTTCATGGTGACCTTCCTGTCCATCGTTGCGCTTTCCGGGCTGCATCTCTGGAATTTGAATACGGTCAAGGAACGCATGCTCATCAGCGAGCGCTATGACGATCTCTTGAACAACATTCTGGAAGTGCGCCGGGTGGAGAAGAACTTCTTCATCTACGGAGACAAGGAAAACCTGAAGGAAGCCCGCGTCTACATGGACAAGGTGCACGAGCTTGTCAGCGAGGTGGGCGACGATCTGCCGCGTGTGGTCGGGCAGGGCGTGTACCAGCGGTTTCTGGCAACAGTTGCGGCGTATGATGCGCAGGTGCAGCGCTCCCTTGACGGTGAGCCCGTTACTGCGAAGGAGCTGCGCGATCCCGGCAAGCAACTCACGGACGCTGCCGAGCAGTTCAGGCGCATCAAGCGCGAGCGCATCCACAAGGCCATTTCGCGCTCATCCATCCTCCCCTTCGCCTTTGTGGGCGTTTTTCTGCTGCTCATGGTGTTGGTGATAAAATTGATTGCGCTGGGCCTTCTGCGGCCGCTGGATGTGGTGAAGAACACCACCCAGCAGGTGGCGCGGGGGGACTTCAGTCCCATCCACCATGACGGGACGGGGCTGGAGGAGATCAACGCGCTGGTGGACGCCTTCAACCGGATGGCGCAGGAGCTTGAGAGCAATCAGGAAGACCTGTTGCAGGCGCGCAAGATTGCGGCCATAGGCACCCTGACGGCAGGCGTGGCCCACGAACTGAACAATCCTATCAACAATATTTCGCTGACAGCGGAAAGTTTTGGCGAGGTCTACGGCGAGAACGTGGACGACGACGGGCGCGAGATGCTGCGTGATATTCTTTCGCAGGCAGAGCGCGCGGCGGATATCGTGAAGAACCTGCTCGACTTTTCCCGTACCGAGCGGCCGGTATTTGATACGCTTGATCCTGCACGGATAATGAACAGCTCCATTGCGCTGGTGAAGAATCAGTTCCGCATAGCGGGCGTGTATCTTGAAACATCCATAGCGCAGGACCTGCCTCCGGTGGCCGGGAACCTGCGCAACCTGCAGCAGGTGTTTACCAATCTGCTGCTCAACGCTGTGCAGGCAAGCCCGCAGGATTCCACCGTGCGCGTCACCGTGGACACCACGGAAGATGACCGTTTTGTGCGCTTCTGCGTGGGCGATTCCGGCAGCGGCGTGCCGCTTGAGATTCGTGAGCATATCTTCGAGCCCTTCTTCTCCACCAAAGAGGTGGGCAAGGGCACCGGACTGGGGCTGGCTGTGAGCTATTCCATCATCAAGCGCCATAACGGACGTATCGATGTGGGCGGCGAAGAAGGGGAAGGTGCCGAGTTCACGGTACTCATCCCCCGTGTTTCGGAACAGGACACGGCCCGTGCATTGCGGGCGGGGAGCGAGAGCTGATGTTGCGACTGGCCATTGTGGATGATGAGGAAATTGTATGCAAACGGCTGAGCCAGACCCTTGCCCGCGAAGGGTTTGAGGTGGAGGCCTTCATGATGGCGCGTTCCTTTTTGGAACGTATGGTCCAGCAGCCGTTCGACATCGTGTTTCTGGATATGCGTCTGCCTGATCTGGACGGGCTTGAGGTGCTCTCGCGCATCAAGTCGCTGCGGCAGGAGACGGAAGTCATCATCGTCACCGGCCATGGCACGGTGGAAACGGCCATAGATGCCATCCGCAACGGGGCGTATCATTACATAACCAAACCGGTGAATCTGAACGAAATTCGTCTGCTGGCAAAGCAGGTGCAGGACCGCATATCCATGCGGCTGGAAAATATCCGCCTGCGTGAGGCTCTCAAAGGTGACTCCGGTCTTACCTCCATCATCGGCAACAGCCCGGCCATTCAGAACCTGTTCAGCATGGTCCGCAAGGTGGCGCCGGTGGACTGCAACGTGCTTGTTCAGGGCGGCAGCGGCACAGGCAAGGCACTGGTGGCCCGCGCCATTCACCAGCTCAGCCCCAAGCGGGACTATCCCTTTGTGGCTTTCAACTGCGGCGGGTTCACGGACGAGCTTATCAGCAGCGAACTGTTCGGGCATGAGCGCGGGGCATTTACCGGAGCAACCGCAACCAAGGTGGGCCTGCTGGAAGCTGCGGCGGGCGGCACCGTGTTTCTGGATGAAATAGGCGAAATGCCGCTGCCCATGCAGGTGAAACTGCTGCACGTCATACAGGAGCGCCAGATACGGCGCGTGGGCGGCACCACGCCCATTGACCTGAACATCCGCGTCATCGCCGCCACTAACAAAGACCT
>JBKEAK010000178.1:0-31037 GCA_047972125.1 Halodesulfovibrio sp. | reverse complement strand
TTTCGCCTCCGGCGGGCAGGGGGATAATCCCCCTGCACCCGGTACAAGCGATAAACTTGCGCTCGTTGGGCTTCAATCCCGGCTTAACGAAGCCTGCCCCCCTATCAAAAAATAAAATCTCACCTAGATATGGGCGGAATATACGACATCCATATCAAATATGACGGCCTGAAAACGACCAGCTACATCAGCCCTTCCGGCAGATTCACCCTGCAGGCAACGGGCATGCGCCATCCCGTACCGAAGGCACGGTCGGTTATCTTGAGTCCGGGCGGTGCCTGACGGCGCTTGAACTCGGAAATACGCACAAGGTGCAGCACCCTGTCCACATCCACCTGAGCAAATCCCTTGGCGAGCAAGGCCGCACGGCTGTGCCGCTCTTCGACGTAGGCCTTGAGAATGGCGTCCAGCACTTCGTATTCGGGCAGGCTGTCCGTATCCTTTTGGTCAGGCCGCAGCTCCGCGGAAGGAATTTTGTCGATGATGGCAACCGGAATCACTTCCCTGCCCTGTGTCTTATTCAACCAACGCGAAATAGACCACACAAGGGTCTTGGGCACATCTGAAATAACGGCAAGCCCGCCGGCCATATCTCCGTAGATGGTGCAATAGCCCACGGACAGCTCCGACTTGTTCCCCGTGGTCAGCAGCATGGCACCAAGCTTGTTCGAAATGCCCATGAGCAGGTTGCCACGAATGCGCGACTGAATATTCTCTTCAGTCACATCAGGCTGCCTGCCCGCAAACACCGGCTCAAGCGCGGAATCAAATGCCCGCATCATGGGTTCAATGGGAATTATCTCGGTACGTATGCCGAGGCTTCGCCCCAATTCCAGCGAATCATCCACACTGCCCTTGCTGGAATACGGTGACGGCATAAGCACGCCGAGCACATTGTCCGGCCCGAGAGCTTCTGCCGCTACAGCGGCCACAAGGGCGGAATCAATACCGCCGGAAAGGCCCAGAACCACCTTGGAAAAGCCGCACTTGCGGGCATAATCACGGGTGCCCAGCACAAGGGCCTGCCATGCCTGCGCTTCCGTTGCGGTATCGTCTTCATGCACAACGCCGGTTCCGGCAAAGGGGTCGGTCAGCACCACATCTTCGGCAAAGCCACGTCCGCGTGCAACCAGCCTGCCGGTGTGGTCAAAGGCCATGCTCTTGCCTGCAAAGACAAGGTCATCGTTGCCGCCGACCTGATTCGCATAGACCACCGGCACACCATGGCGGGCAGACAGGGAAGAAAGCATCTTCTCCCGTATGGCCTGCTTGCCGAGCGAAAACGGCGATGCGGAAAGGTTCACCAGCAGGTCCACGCTGCCGTCCAGCAGTTCCGCCACGGGGTCCGTGTCGTAATATCTGTGGTCGGTCCAGAAGCTCTTGTCGTTCCACACATCCTCGCAGATGGTCACGCCGATGCGTCTGCCTGCCACAACCACACGCCCGCAGCCGCTGCCCGGCTCAAAGTATCTGCGTTCATCAAATACATCGTAAGTGGGCAGCAAAGTCTTGTTGGCAACAACAGTTACCGTGCCACCATCCAGCAGCACGGCACTGTTGAATACTCCGTTCCCCACCGGCTCAGCATTGCGCACGGGCGCGCCTATGAGCACGGCGGGCATGGGCGTTGCCGCCGCAGCCAATTCTTCTGCCAGCCCCTCAAGGGCAGCCCAGCAGGCTTCCGCAAAAGATTCACGGAACAGCAGATCGCGGGGAGGATACCCGCACACCGCAAGTTCGGGAGTGACACACAGGTCAGCACCCTGACTTGCCGCGGATTCAACGGCCTCCCGGATGCGGCGGATATTGCCCACCACATCTCCCACAACCGGATTGCACTGCAGCAGAGCTATACGCATTAGAAAATGTCCGACATGGAATAGAGCTTGCCGGGCTGCTGCTGCTCAATCCACTGAGCGGCGCGCAGAGAACCGGCTGCGAAGGTTTCGCGGGAATGGGCCTGATGGGTCACCTCGATGCGTTCGCCGGGGCCCATGCAATAAACGGTGTGCACGCCCACCACATCGCCACCGCGAATGGTCTGCACGCCGATCTCTTCCTTGGGGCGCTCGCCGATAATGCCTTCGCGGTGATAGTTGGCAACATCCTTCAGGTTCCAGCCGCGTGCTTCTGCAAGGCTTTCCGCAAGGCGGATGGCGGTGCCGCTGGGGGAGTCTTTCTTCTTGTTGTGGTGCAGCTCCACCATTTCAAGATCGTACAGTTCGCCCAGATGCTTCACCAGATCAGGCAGCACCTTGAGCAGCACGTTCACACCCACGCTCATGTTGGGTGACCAGAACACGCGGGTAATCTTGGCAATTTCTGCCAGACGGGTCTTCTGCTCATCATTCAGGCCGGTAGTGCCTATAACGATGGGGTTGCCGTGGCGTGCTGCGGCTTCCGCATGGGCAAGGCTTGCCTCGGGCGCGGTAAAATCGATGATCACACCACCGGGAACCTTGGGCAGCACTTCATCAAGGTCAGTGCCCACAAGACATCCCCATGAATCCAGACGCTGCGTGTTGCCGGGGCGTTCCACCACGGCTGCCAGCGTATGCTTGTCACTTGCCTGCACCATATTGGCAATGGTGTTGCCCATACGGCCATTGGCACCCATAACGATCACTAATACGCTCATACGCTCTCCTTGCTGCTGCTCACAACGTCACTGTGTTATATGGCCTTCGACAGGTGGGGGCGAGCCTCCCGCCCATCGTATACGCGCTGCCGCATCATTTGGGAACCGCCCTGCAATGGGGGCGCCTCCGTCAGATAAGGCTGTGCTGATCTTTCTTTATCCCCTTTGCAGAGGCTTCCTTTTTCGGCTTGGCTTGCTCTGGAGCATCTGAAGTGCTCACAGCCCCTGAAGCGTCTGGTACACTTGGTTCAGAGCCGGAATCGGGTACTGCTCCGGAATCAGAGGCAGACGATTCAGGATACGCCCCGGCGGATTCTACGCCATCCACGGCTGAGGCTTCAACCTGTTCACCGGAAGCCGCCTGTGCTTCATCTGCGCCAGCTTCAACAGCTTCGGTTTCGCCGTATCCGGTCTCGTCCACAAAAACTTCGACCGTTCCAGACTCATACGCACCGAAATCGTCCATTCTGGTTTCTTCCGAACCGATTTCGGCCGTACCGATTTCGTTTGCGCCGATTTCGTCTGCACCAATTTCGTCTGCACCAATTTCGTCTGCACCAGTCCCTTCCGACACTTCACCGACAGCCGCATACAGCTGCAGAAATTCCTCTTCCGAGATCACGGCAACGCCAAGCTGCTGCGCCTTGGCAAGCTTGCTGCCTGCGTCGTCACCGGCAACCACGTAATCCACCTTGGCGGATACGCTGCCCGCGATCAAGGCCCCCACCTCTTCCGCCATCTTCTGCGCGGCGGAACGCTTGAGCGTGGGCAAGGTTCCCGTGAATACCATGCGCTTTCCGGCAAGAGGATGGTCTCCGGGGGCCGGTGCTGCCGCTTCTTCCTGCACAGGCCACAGGCCGATGGTGCGGAACTGCTCCAGCAGGGCAATGTTCCCTTCATTGGCAAAGAACGAGCGGATGGAGGCAGCCACTTCCGGCCCCACGTCCGGCAGAGCGGTAAGTTCCTCGGTGATGGCCCCCTTCAGGGCGTCGAGAGTATGAAAATGGTTCGCCAGCACCCGTGCAGTCTGCTCGCCAACATGGCGGATACCAAGCGCACAGATAAGGCGTGGCAAGGTTGCGGAGGTCTTCACCATGGCAAAGGCTTCCACAAAATTCTGCGCCAGCTTGGGGCCCATGCGCTCAAAACCCATGAGCTGCAACCTGGTCAGTGCAAAGAGGTCCACAGGGGTCTTCACCACGCCACGGTCCACAAGCTGCTCAATCCACTTTTTGCCCACGCCCTGCACATCAAGGCCGGCCTTGGAAACAAAGTGGATAATGGACTGCCGCACAACAGCGGGACAGGCCATGTTCATACACCGCCACGCAGCCTCGCCCTCTTCGCGTGAAGCCTTGGAACCGCACACGGGGCACTCGGTGGGAAATTCGAAAACAAGCTCGTCGCCCGTGCGTTCTTCGGCCACGGCGCGGACCACTTCAGGTATCACGTCCCCCGCACGCTGGATGATCACCATGTCGTTGATCATCAGGTCCTTGGCGCGAATTTCGTCTTCATTGTGCAGGGTGGCGCGGGATACGACAACACCGCCCACTTCCACAGGTTCAAGATGCGCAACCGGAGTCAGCACGCCCGTGCGCCCCACCTGAATCTGGATATCCAGCAGGCGGGTACGGGCCTGCTGTGCGGGAAACTTGAAGGCTATGGCCCACCGGGGAAAACGGGCGGTAAAGCCGAGAGCATCCTGCAAAGCAAGGTCGTTCAGCTTGGCCACCATGCCGTCGATTTCGAAGGGAAGCTCGTCACGCTTGGCACCGAGCATGTCAAAATGCGCCAGCACTTCTTCAGGATCGTTACAGAGGCGCGTCTCCGGCGGGGTCTGAAAACCGAGGTGGCCGAGCCCTTCCATGATGTTCTGCTGCGAATTCCAGCGGGAAACACCGTCTGCCCACTCTACCACGCCCACACCGTAGGCAAGAAACATGAGAGGACGCGATGCCGCCACGCGGGAATCAAGCTGTCGCACGGAACCCGCCGCAGCGTTGCGGGGATTGGCGAACAGTTTGCCGCCCTCTTTGCGCTGGCGGGCGTTCATGGCGGCAAAATCCTTGCGGCTCATCACCACTTCGCCACGCACTTCAAGGCGGGCAGGCACCACACCATGCTCATCGCGCAGCCGGAGCGGCAGGTTGCCCACGGTGCGCATGGTATGCGTCACCACTTCACCCGTTTCGCCATCGCCGCGCGTCAAGGCCGCCGTGAATACACCGTTTTCATAGATGAGTTCCATGGCAAGGCCGTCCATCTTGGGGTCAACCCAGAATTGCAGATCGGCCTGCGGCTCAAGGCGCACTATGCGCTGCACAAAGTCGTTGAATTCATCCGCGCTGAAGGCGTTGTCGAGGCTGTACATGCGCAGGGTATGGGAGCGCGATTCCAGCTCGGACATCACCTCGCCGCCTACCTTGCGGGTGGGTGAATCAGGCGTTGCCAGCCCGGGGTGCGCCTCTTCCAGCGCGCGCAACTCGCGGAAGAGGATATCATATTCTGCATCCGTTACTTCCGGATCATCCAGCACGTAATAGCGGTAGTTGTGATGCTGCAGCAGCTTGCGCAGTTGTGCGGCACGCTCGGCAGCATCAGAGGGAATGGAGGAATCGGCCATGCCGGAAACGGAATCGGAAGTAGTCACTCGTAACCTTGTCCTGTCTGCTTATCGTAAAAGACAATCGCACGCCGGAATCCAGTTCCGGGCACGACTCATGAAATTCTGCATAATGCCGGTTCTACCGCAGCGAAAGGCTACAGCCCGGCGTGGTCCTGCCAGTCCTGCTTCAGGGAATCCATCCGCGTTTTGTAATCCACCCCGAGGCGGGCGGCAAGATACGACTGCTCAGCAAGAGCGGCAGTCTGCATGAATCCGGAAATTTCCCGCGCCGTGGAGTGATAGATATGCTTCACGGCCACATCATGGTCCACAACCACATGCCACCCCGCTTCATGCGCACACAGCGAGAACCACACATCCACACCGTAGCCGTAAGGGTTGCCCGCACTGTCCACCCCGCCAAGCGCCCGCCAGCAGTCCAGACTGATGAGCGGAGCAATGCCGTCCACACAGGTGACAGTGCGATACTGCATGCCTTCCTTACGGACCATCTGCGGATGATACGGGTTGCTGAGCACTGCCGGTGCATACACGCCCACGCCGCTGCCCCCGAGCACGGCATTCAGCCGTTTCAGCCTGCCTGCTGCCCGTTTGATGAACGGCGGCGTGCTGGCAAAGAGCACATCGTTATTCAGGAACCAGACATGGGTGTACCCAGCCGCATCCATCTTCTGCAGAGCAAGCTGCAACGCTCCGGCCCAATAGAGGTTTTCGTCCGTTCTCAGCCATGCGTCGGGATACTGTTCAGGCGCACAGTTGTCCAGCACAAAGACCTCCCCGGCAAGGCCGGGATCGGACTGCAGCAGCTGCGCATGCAGACGCCGCGTCAGCGATGTTTTTCCGTAATGCAGGATGACAACTGCGAGCCGCATGGCATGATGGGGGTTAGAGGATTTCTTCAAACTGCTCGAAGCTCTTGGTGGAGCCAACGGCAATGACGGTATCTCCGGCGTTCAGCACGGTCTTCGGTTCCGGGTTGAAGGTCATTTCCTGCCCGACCTTCTTGATGGCGATGATGATGAGGTTGAACCGTGGCCGTATGCCTGATTCAATGAGGTTTTTGCCCACCAGCTCCGAGGTATCGGAAATGGTGAGTTCTTCCATCTGGATATCCTGTGAGGTCTTCTTATGCGCCAGCTCCATGAAGCTGGTCACGGTGGGACGAAGAACCGACTGCGCCATGCGCACCCCGCCGATACGGTTGGGCATAAGCACCACGTTGGCACCGGCAAGCTTGAGCTTGCTCATGTGTTCCTGCGCACCGGCACGAGCCACGATATTGATATCCCTGTTAAGCTGGCGGGCGCTGAGCACCACATAGACGTTCTGGGAATCTTCAGAAAGGCTGGCGATAAGGCTCTTTGCATGGCCGATACCCGCTTCCGCCAGCACTTCGTCCGAGGTGGCATCGCCGGAAATATGCAGCACACCGTCTTCCTCAAGGCGCTCCAGCGTCTTGGGATCGTTTTCTATGACGACGATGTCATACCCTTCTTCCATTATTTCCTGCGCCACAACGCTGCCAATGCGCCCGTAGCCGCAGATAATACAGTGGTTGCGAAGCTTGCTGATGGTCTTGAGCACCCTGCGCCTCCCGAGAAGTTTGAAAAGTCTGCCTTCCACAAGCAACTGCGAAAAGGCACCGAGGATGAAGGCGAAGTTGCCCACGCCGGTCAGAATGACGAAGGTAGTGAGCACGCGCCCTTCCTGTGACAGGGGGTGCACCTCACCAAAACCGATGGTGGAAAGCGTGATAACCACCATGTAGAACGAATCCCAGAAATTCCAACCTTCTATGAGCATGTAGCCATAGATGGCTCCCAGCGACACGGTAACCAGCGACAACTGGCTGATAACCAGCGGCCAGAAGAAGCCAAGCTGGTTGCGCAAACGCAGTATCCGAGTGAGAAAGGGAACCTTTTTCCTGACGTTGTAGCCCATACAACCTCGCCCTGTTAATCCGCAGCCAGCAGTCGCTGGCGCAGCACCTGAATGCGGTCGCGCAGCTCGGCAGCCTTTTCGAATTCCAATTCCTTGGCCGCCTCGCGCATATCACGTTCAAGCTGCTGAATACGCTTGCCAATGTCTTCCGACGAAAGCCCCCAATCCTCTGCGGGCATTGCAGTTGCTGCCCCCTTGCCTCTGCCCTTCCCCTTCTTGTTGTCACCCGGGGAATAGAGGGAATCGAAAGAGCTTTCCAGCTTCTTGCGGATGGTGGCGGGTGTAATGCCGTTTTCGGTATTGAACGCTTCCTGCTTTTCCCTGCGGCGCGCCGTCTCTTCCATGGCGGCCCGCATGGAACGGGTTACCACATCTGCATACAGAATGACGCGGCCCCCGACATTTCGTGCGGCGCGGCCAAAGGTCTGAATGAGAGAGCCTGTGGAACGCAGAAACCCTTCCTTGTCGGCATCAAGGATAGCTACCAGAGAAACTTCCGGTATATCAAGCCCTTCGCGCAGGAGATTTATGCCGATAAGCACATCAAATTCCTTACGCCGCAATGCCTGCAGAATGGCCATGCGCTCCATGGTATCTATGTCGGAGTGCAGGTAGCGGGTAACGGTGCCCATGCTGTTGAAGTATTCGGTAAGATCTTCGGCCATGCGCTTGGTCAGGGTGGTCACAAGCACGCGCTCATCGCGGGCAGCCCGCTGCTTGCACTCGCCGAGCAGGTCGTCCATCTGTCCCTTGACCGGACGCACTTCCACCTGCGGATCAAGAAGACCGGTGGGACGGATGATCTGTTCCACCACCAGCCCCTGTGCGCGCTCCATTTCCCATTTTCCCGGCGTGGCGGAAACATAGACGGTCTGGCCGATACGTTCGAGAAATTCGTCAAAGTTCAGCGGCCGGTTATCCAGCGCAGAAGGCAGGCGGAAGCCGTAGTCCACCAGCGTCTGCTTGCGGGAACGGTCGCCCTTGAACATGGCCCCGACCTGCGACACGGTTATGTGGCTTTCATCCACATAGAGCACGAAGTCGTCAGGGAAATAGTCAAGCAGACAGGATGGTGGCGAACCTTCTTCGCGGTTATCAAGGTGCCGCGAGTAGTTTTCAATACCCGTGCAGTAGCCCATTTCCTCGACCATTTCGAGGTCCAGCATGGTGCGCTGCTCAAGGCGCTGGGCTTCCACCAGACGGTTGGTATCGCGAAACTCCGCCAGCCGCTGCTGCAGTTCCACCCGGATGTCACCCACGGCGCGGTTCAGGTTGTCGCGGTCCGAAACATAGTGGCTGGCAGGATAGATGACCGTTTTGCCCACCGAACCGAGCACGTTGCCGGTAACGGGGTCTATCTCGCTCATGGATTCGATCTCGTCGCCGAAAAATTCCAGCCGCAAGGCGCGCTCATGGTGATAGGCGGGAATGATCTCGAGCACATCTCCGCGCACACGGAAGGTGCCGCGGTGAAAGTCGTAGTCGTTGCGCTCGTACTGCACATCCACCAGCCGGGTGATGAGGGAATCCATGCTCAACTGCTGCCCGGTCTCCACGGGAATGACCAGCTTGGCGTAGTATTCCGGCGAACCAAGGCCGTAGATGCAGGAAACCGAAGCAATGATGATGACATCGCGCCGCGTCAGCAGTGCATGCGTGGCGGCATGGCGCAGCTTGTCGATGTTATCGTTGATGGAAGAGTCCTTCTCGATATAGGTGTCCGAAGAAGGAACATAGGCTTCCGGCTGGTAATAGTCGTAATAACTGACGAAATATTCAACCGCATTGTGCGGAAAAAGTTCTTTAAATTCGTTGTAGAGCTGTGCGGCGAGGGTTTTGTTGGGGGCAAGCACCAGTGCCGGACGCTGGGTGGCGGCAATGGTCTGCGCCACGGTGAAAGTCTTGCCGGTGCCGGTGGCACCAAGCAGTATCTGGTCGCGGATGCCCGCATTCAGGTTGGCGGTGAGTTCCGCTATGGCCTGAGGCTGGTCACCCTGCGGGGTAAAGCTCGTGCTGAGCTTGAACGTATTCTCTTGCATATGAACCTCACCCGCCAGTGTATCCTGCCCCACATGCATGGTAAAGGCCGGATATTGCGGGCTGTTGAGAAACGGAAAACCGGTTTCGCCGGTTGCGGACCGCATGATTATGGACTAGGTAAAGAAATCCGCAGAACCAACTCTTCCGGAGGAAGCATGCAAACCTACATCATCCCTGCCGAAGAGGGCACGCCCCTCGACAGGGTTTACAGTATCTCCATCACCATCCGCACCTTCAAGGGCCGCCGCAACGTGGAAGCCCACGTATTCCGCTGCAATCCGGACATGGCTGAAGCCGCGTCCTATGACTGGAACACCCTTGTGGGACCGCCCATGGACCCCGCCAACCCCGGTGATGTGGAAGACGTGAAGCGCACCCTGCTGGAGACCTTCACCGCTGCAGAACGCGACGCCGTTGTCGAGTATCTTTCGCAGCGCTACGGCAGCCGCCTTGAGTGCATTACGGCCTGTCCCGTTGAACTGCCCATTCCGCTTGGCGTGACGCCTCTTTCGTCCATCACGCCCGGCAAGACGCTGGGGTTCATCCGGTTCGACACCGTGATCAACTACCCGCTGACCTTTGCCGTGCAGGGTTTCTACGACCTTTCCCAGCACGACCCGCTGGACCGTCAGGGCGGCGAAGAACAGGCCTGATTCCGCAAGCAGCGGGAACAGACCAGCCCTGCAACAGCCACTATCCCCTACAAGGGGAAAAAATCTTCGGGAATTTCCCAAAGGCCCTGTCTCGTCGGAGTACGCAGGGCCTTTTTCAATTGGGCGAGAAAATCGTTACGGCGCACTTCTTCCCCACCGAACCGGCGCAGGTTGTGCGTCACCTGCTGACAGTCCAACATGGAGAAGCCCGACTGACGCAGGAAGCGCACCAGCCAGACCAGTGCCACCTTGGAGGCATCCGGCTCTCGGTAGAACATGGATTCGCCGAAAAACACGCCGCCGAGCGATACACCGTACATGCCACCCACCAACACGCCGTCCCGCCACGCTTCCACCGAATGGGCTATGCCGTGCAGGTGCAGTTCACAATAGGCCTTGATCATCTGCGGCACTATCCATGTTCCGCACTGATCGGGGCGCGGCGAGCAGGCGCAGAAGCGTATGACCTGATCAAATGCCCTGTCCATGGTTATGGTGAAGCGGCGGGAGTTGATGACCTTGCGCAGACTGCGGGGGATATGCAGATTGTCAGGATACAGCACGAAACGGGGATCGGGCGACCACCAGAGGATGGGGCTCTCCTCATTGTACCAGGGGAATATTCCGCAGGCGTAAGCGGAGATGAGCCGTTCCACGGAAAGGTCACCACCTATGGCGAGCAGGCCTTCCGCATCGGCAAGTTCAGGATTGGGGAAATCCACCCCTTTTTCCGGCAGCCAGAATACGTTCATACGGTACAAAAAAACGCGGCGGAAAAACCGCCGCGTTCATGCTGTCATTAATGCGCAGAGCAAATTCACACACAGTGCGAACGGCCCCCCGGCGTTCAGTTATCCTTGCCGGAAAACGACGTGAAGGTAAAGGTCAAACCGGAAACATCCTTGCCTTCCGATGCCTTGAGTTTCCGGGCACCTACCTTGACAATACCACCGCGCTGCAATGCGCCGAAGAGCACTTCGCGGGCAATATCGTCCTCAAGTCCGCGCCGTATGGCCCGTCGCATGGGACGGGCACCGAATGCCGGATCGTATCCCAGCTTCGCAAGGCGCTTGCGTGCGGCATCGGTGAGTTCTATGCGCACCCGCTTGTCCTTCATCTGCCCTTCCAGCTCGGCCACGAACTTATCCACGATGTTGAGCATGATCTCTTCGGAAAGTCCGTGGAACGGCACAAGGGCATCCAGCCTGTTGCGGAACTCGGGCGAGAAGGTTTTTTCCACTTCCTTCAGGCCGCGTGAGGTAACGTCCGTCTCCACAACAGAGCCGAAACCTATGGCCTTGGCTGCCATTTCGCGCGCGCCCGCGTTGGAGGTCATGATGAGTATGACATTACGGAAGTCAGCCTTGCGCCCCGTATTATCGGTAAGGGTGGCGTAGTCCATGACCTGCAGCAGGATATTGAATATATCCGGGTGCGCCTTTTCAATTTCGTCCATGAGCACCACGGCATAGGGGTGCTTGCGGATGGCGTCGGTAAGCTGGCCGCCCTGGTCAAAGCCCACATATCCGGGAGGTGCACCTATAAGCCGTGATACGGCATGCTTTTCCATGTACTCGCTCATGTCGTAGCGCAGGAACTGTACACCCAGCGTCTGGGCAAGCTGCTTGGCCAGCTCGGTCTTACCCACACCTGTAGGACCGTAGAAAAGGAAGGAGCCTGTGGGCCTGTCATCCCTGCCCAGTCCGGCGCGGCTGCGCAGAATGGCACGGCAGACCACATCCACGGCTTCATCCTGCCCGAACACCATGCCTTTCAGCGTGGAATCCAGATTCGCCAGCTTCAGCCTGTCTCCGGCGGAAACATGCTGCTCGGGGATGCGCGCCATGCGTGCCACCACCCGCTCTATGTCTCCGGCAGTAATGGTATTGCGCTTGCGGTTTGCACTGCGCAGCCTGTAAGCGGCACCGGCTTCGTCAATAACGTCTATGGCCTTGTCCGGCAGAAAACGCTCGTTGATATAGCGGGCGGAAAGCTCCACCGCAGCCTTGATGGCCGGATGGGTATACCGCACGCCGTGGTGTTCCTCGTAGTAGGGCTTAAGGCCCTTCAAGATTTCAAGACACTCATCCGTGGTGGGTTCCGGCACGTCAATCTTCTGGAACCGGCGAGAGAGCGCCCTGTCCTTCTCGAAATGGTTACGGTATTCCTCGTAGGTGGTGGAGCCTATGCAGCGTATGGTACCCGATGCCAGAACCGGCTTGAGGATGTTGGAAGCATCCATGGAGCCGCCGCTGGTCGCCCCGGCGCCCACGATGGTGTGAATCTCGTCTATGAAGAGAATGGCCCCCTCGATGGAGGTAAGCTCCTTGATCACGCCCTTGAGCCGTGCTTCAAAATCGCCACGGTACTTGGTGCCCGCAAGCAGCGCGCCAAGGTCCAGCGCATAAACGCTGGCTTCCAGAAAGCTGTCCGGCACGTGGCCGTTGACGATACGCAAGGCGAGCCCTTCGGCAAGGGCGGTTTTGCCCACACCCGGCTCTCCCACGTACAGCGGGTTGTTCTTGCGTCTGCGGGCCAGCACCTGCACGGTGCGCTCAAGTTCTTCGGTTCGGCCGATGAGCGGGTCTATCTGCCCTTCCCTCGCCTTTGCGGTGAGGTCCACGCAGAACTGAGCAAGGGCATCGGGCCTGCCGGAGCCTTCTCCGTCTCCCTTTATCCCTTCCTTTTCGCTCCATTCCTCATTGCCCATGGCGTGAGAAATGAACTCAAGCACATCAAGCCGGGTAACACCCTGCGACCGCAGGAAATAAACGGCATAGGAATCCTCTTCTTCAAACAAGGCCGCGAGCAGGTCGCCCACCTCCACCTTGTCCTTGCTGGCAGACTGCATCTGCATGACCGCACGCTGCAGCACACGCTGCACGCCGAGGGTCTGAACCACTTCAGTGGGCGTATCCGCCGGCAGCGGCTCTAGGTGGGAAGAGAAGAACACTTCAAGCCGCTTGGACAGTGCGTCGGCATCGGCTCCGCAGCCTGAGAGGATGTGTCTGCCCTGATCGTCACGGGTGATGGCGAAAAGGATATGCTCAAGCGTCAGAAATTCATGATTCCGTTTACGCACTTCCGAGACGGCGTCCGAGAGCACTGCTTCAAGTCGTTTACCGAGCATGTCTACACCTCTTCCATGCTGCACCGCAGGGGAAAGCCCTCTTTACGGGCACGCGCGTGCACTATGGCTACCTTTGTTTCCGCCACTTCGGCGGTATAAACGCCACATTCGCCAACACCCTTCTCGTGAACGCTCAGCATAATGGCCGTGGCCTGCTGGGCCGTTTTGCGAAACACCTGCACGAGAACGGAAATGACAAACTCCATGGTCGTATAGTCGTCGTTATGCAGCAGCACCTTGAATTTTCTGGGCTCCTGCAGGTCATCCTCCAGCAGAATCTGGTCCTGTCTGTCCGGATTGGCAAATTTGTGGCTCATGTGTCGATCCGTGTGGCCTGTCTATGGTTCAGCCGCATCACTGCGGCAATCATACACTGCTATCAATGTTGATACAGATTATAATTCCTCGATGAGTTCATGCAACCGCGAGGTGGAAAAACAGAAATTATCATCATGCGGCAGCCCCTGTGCTGCACGCCAGTCACGGTTCAGGTCGTGGTAGGTGCCTGTATTCGCCTGCTCCTTGCGCAGGCCGATGCGTGCCGCGCAGGCAAATATGGCTTCCCGCTCCCCTTCCAGTTCCGCAACATCACCAAAGGGCATGGAGTCCAGACAGATTTCCACGCCATCCAGCTTCCATTCTTCGCGCATCTTCTCATAGCGGAAGGCGGCATCGTAGCCCATGCCTTCCAGAATACCGCGCATGCCGTCAAAATTCTCCACCTTGGTTTCCCGCTCGTCATACACTTTCACGTCTGCGGGCACGGGCACCTGCGGGGGGCGCTTCAAAGTCAGCACGGCGGTCTCGCCGTCTTTGCGTATCTTCGTGCGCAATCGCAGGAGCATATCGCTGTTCTTGAACGAGCGGGCGGGCGTATCAAACACCAGGTTGCGCTCCACGTGGCAGCCCCGGCATTCTGCCCCCAGTTCAGCCAGTTTTTTGCGCAGCGCGGCAAAGTCGGCATCCACAAATTTCAGTTCCGTTTCAAAGGCCATAATGCTCCCGCATGAACGGCTGCAGACAATGCCTGTTGCACGGCAGCCGATTGGTTCTTGTTCTCGCACCATACCGAGCGTATGGTACCTTCATATACTGGTAAACATTTCCAGCCGGTAATTCAATGAAGTATCGGCATTCACCGCGGGCATGTCCCCAAAAGAGGAGCAATTCGTGCAGAAGCTCTTTCTGCTGTTCGTCGCCGGAGGGCTGGGCAGCCTCAGCCGTTACACACTTGCCGGACTGGTGCAGCGCCTTGCCGGAACATCGTTTCCGGCGGGTACATTTGCCGTGAACTGTCTCGGCTGCTTTCTGTTCGGACTGGTCTGGAGCCTGTTTGAAGACAGGCTCTCCCTGCCGCCGGAAATGCGTGTGATAGTGCTGACCGGATTCATGGGGGCATTTACCACCTTTTCGACCTACATATTCGAAACAGCCAACCTGATCAGTGCATCGCAATGGGTGTATGCCGTGGCCAACTGTGCCGGACAGCTGGTTGTGGGCCTTGTCTTTCTCTGGATCGGCCTTTCACTTGGCCGACTGGTTTAGCCGCATACAAGGAGACGCGATATGGTATCCCTGCCGGAACAGGCGCAGCGCCTTTGCATATACACAGGAGAAAGAGACACCCACGCAGGCCGCCCCCTCTATGAAATCATAGTGGAAATGGCACGCAAGCGTGGCCTTGCCGGGGCGACCGTTACCCGTGGGGTATCCGGGTTCGGTGCCAACAGCCTTGTACACACCATAAAGGTGCTTCGTCTTTCCGAAGACCTGCCTCTGCTCATTCAGATAGTAGACACCCCGGAGAAAATAGAAGCCTTTCTGCCGGAACTGGATGCCGTGATCAGCGAAGGGCTGGTCACCGTGGAACCTGTGCAGGTAGTCTTTTACCGGCACAAGGGCGGGAAGAAAAATCTATAGATCACCCCAACAGACCTTTGCCGCACACGCATAAAAAGCCCCGCGACCTTAACAATAAGGACGCGGGGCTCTCAATTTTCGAACAAGTCTCAGAACAAAATTCAGAACAGGCTTACAGCACAGCGGCCTTTACCGCATCAATGCCCACCTTTTCTACAAACTTGGACACGCGCAGGCGCTTGCCGGATTCGCTGCGGTAGTATTCCATGAACTTGCGGACAAGTTCCTTGGCTTCTTCGGTGGTCAGGTTCTCGGCAAGCACGTCACCGATACGGGGACGCCCACCGGAGTTGCCGCCCACAATGACAGTCCAGCCATGCTTGGTGCCCATAAGGCCCACGTCGCGCACATAGCTTTCGCCACAGCACATGGGGCAACCGGAAACACCGAACTTCACCTTGGCGGGGAACGGTTCTTCGTGGAACATGTTCTCGATCTCAAGGCCGAAACCGAGAGAATCCTGCAGACCGAGCTTACAGACCGCAGTGCCGGGGCATGCCTGCACGTAATGCACACACAGTTCGGTGGCGCGGCCCACCTTCCACTTCAATTCTTCCCACATGGGCTCGACCTGATCTTCACGCATACCCACAAGGGCCATGCGCTGGCCGGAGGTAATCTTGATGATCGGCACTTCGTACTTCTTGCAGACGTAGGAAATGGTATCGAGAATTTCGGGGGTCAGCATGCCCGCAGGGGTACGGGGCACAATGGCATATGTCTGCTTGTCGCGCTGAAGAATCGCGCCTTCAAGATGTCCTGGCATTTTATACCTCTGATACGTTGATTAATGTCCGTTACACATGCGCAAGATTTCACCGGCAATGCCGCCTAGCGTCATGACCTTGTGCACGCCGCCCTGCTTTATGGCCTCTTGCGGCATACCGAAAACCACGCATGAAGCTTCATCCTGTGCTATGGTATAGGCGCCCGCGTCGAACATTTCCTTCATGCCCACCGCGCCGTCATCGCCCATACCGGTAAGAATGGCCCCCACCACGTTCTTGCCGCCATAACGGGCGGCTGAACGAAACAGCACGTCAACCGACGGCCGGTGACGCCTTACAAGGGGGCCTTCCTTCAGTTCCACAAAATAATGGGAACCATTACGCTTGAGCAACATATGCATATTGCCCGGTGCAATCAACACCTTACCGGGCTCCATGCGGTCGTTGTCTTCCGCCTCTTTCACATACATGGCGCACATGGCGTCCAGCCTGCGGGCAAAGGCGTTGGTAAAATGTTCCGGCATGTGCTGCACAATGGCCACGGGTGGACAATTGGCAGGCAAGCCCAGCAACAGGCTGGCCAGCGCCTCGGTTCCCCCCGTGGAAGCCCCCACAACCACAACCTTGCTTGTTGCCCCCACAGCACGGGTAACAGGCGTTGGCGGTGGCAGCACGGCATCGGCAGAAAGCTTGGGAGCCACGGTGAGCTTTTCCGTCACCTTCTTCATACGGGCACGGGCCGCAGCCTTGACCGCATCACAGATGCGGATGGCAGATTCTTCCAGAAACTGCTTGGTGCTTATCCGCGGCTTGGTAATAATTTCAACAGCCCCGTATTCCATGGCCTTGAAGGTGGCCTCTGCCCCCTTTTCCGTCACGGCGGAACAAATGACCACGGGTATGGGGTGCTGCGTCATTATCTTCTTCAGGAAGGTCAGACCGTCCATGCGGGGCATTTCCACGTCCAGCGTGATCACATCCGGCACCACACTTTCCATGCGCTTGGCAGCCACGAACGGATCGGAAGCAGTACCAACCACTTCCAGCTCCGGGTCCGCACTGAAAATGTCCGCCAGCGTCTGACGCACAAGAGCCGAATCGTCGACAATTAAGACCTTTATTCTCTGTGCCATTCGTCTACACTCTCCTGTAAACGGTTGGCGCCGCCTGAACGAGCGGCAGTTGCATGCCGGCGAGGCTTTCCGAGTGACCGATAAAAAGGAAGCCACCGGGTCGGAGACAATCGCAGAACTGCTTGAACAGGCGTTCCTGCGTAGGTTTGTCAAAATAAATGATCACGTTGCGGCAGAATATGATGTCCATGGGATTGGAAAAACAGAACTGTTCCATGAAGTTGAGCCGCTGAAACTCCACGAGGCTGCGCACCTCCGGTGCAATACGGATAAGCTTTTTCGAACGGTCCTTGCTTCTGAGAAGGTACTTCTTGCACAGCTCTGAAGGAATGCTGGCAATCCTGTCTTCGTCATAGACGGCTTTGACAGCAGTCTGCAGTGCGCGGGAGGAAATATCCGTGGCCAGAATATTGAAGGTGAACCCGGCATAGCGTTCTGCAAAGTCGCTGAGCACCATGGCCAATGTGTAAGGTTCCATGCCTATGGAACAACCGGCGCTCCATAACGCAAGCTTGCGGCTGCCGTTGCGGCGTATCCAGTCCGGCAGCATGCTGCTTACCAGATAGTCAAAATGCTTGGGCTCGCGGAAGAACTCGGTGGTATTGGTGGTAACCACATCTATCAGGTTACGCAGTTCCTTCTCCATACCCGCATCCGAGAACACGTAATTCACGTAGCTGTCGTATGAAGGATAGTTCAGCAGACGCAGCCTCTTCTGCAATCTGGCCTCAAGCATGGTCCGTTTCGACGGCGGCAGCTTGATGCCCACCCGTTCATGAATGAATGAACTGAGGCGCTGGAACACCTTGTCGGTCATGGGGGCCGGTCTGTTGACCAGATCGGCGTTTGTGGCTGTAGCGTTATCCGCAGGATTCTTCATGGCAACCCGATCGCTTGATGCATGTATGTGCTGGGCCGGTCAAACCGGCTGCACGGCGTCAATACAAATTTCGTTGTCCGAGAATGGCCGACTGTACCAGACGGGGGATATCCAGAATAAGCGCCATGGAACCATCACCCTTGATGGTGGCGCCTGAAATTCCTTCCACATCCTTGTAGACCTTGCCGAGCGACTTGATAACAGTCTGATGCTCGCCGATGACGTGGTCCACCACAATACCGTAACGGGAACCCGAGGTGCTCACCACCACGATCTGTTCGATGGGCGGCTTGGCACCAGGCACCTCGAACTGCTCGCGAAGCGTGATGTAGGGCACGATCTCCCCGCGCAGGTTGATTATACGCTGCCTTTCGCCATTCACCGATGAGCTTATATGCTCCACGCATTCCTCAACATGGTTGAGGGGAATGACGTAGAACTCATTGCCCACCTGAATCTGCAGGCCATCAATGATGGCAAGGGTGAGCGGCAGCCGGATGGTGATGGTTGTGCCCTCGCCGGGAATGCTGTCCAGCTCGATGGTGCCGCGCAGCGCATCGATGGAACGCTTCACCACGTCCATGCCCACGCCTCTGCCGGAGACGCTGGTAATGGCCGCCGCGGTGGAAAAACCCGGCGCAAAGATGAGGTTGCATACTTCCCTGTCCGAAAGTTCTGCCTCAGGACTGATAATGCCCTTGGAAATGGCCGAGGCCAGAATGCGCTCGCGGTTCAGTCCGGCACCATCATCCATAATGGAGATAAGCACCTCGCCGCCGGAATGTTCCGCCGCAAGCGTTATGGTGCCGGTTCTCGGCTTTCCGGCTGCAACGCGCACATCGGGCTTCTCTATGCCGTGGTCAAGGCTGTTGCGCAGGCAATGCACAAGCGGGTCGCCAAGGCGTTCTATAACAGTTTTATCCAGCTCCGTTTCCGCACCATGCGTCACAAGGTCCACTTCCTTTCCGAGTTCGGAGGAAAGGTCGCGGATCAACCGGCGGAACTTGCTGAAGGTGGTGCCGATAGGAAGCATGCGGATGGAAAGCGTGGAATCGCGCAGTTCATCGGAAAGGCGCTCCAGTTCTTCGGAAAGGCTGTTGAGCAAGGGGTCGTGTGACGAATGCACGTACTGGGCAATCTGTGCCTGCACAATGACCAGTTCACCGACCAGATCGACCAGTTTGTCCAGCTTGTCGGCTGCCACACGTATACTCGCAGCTCTGCCTGCATCTGCCGCCTTGTCGCCGCCACCGGTATCTCTGTTCTTGCGCAGCTCACGCACGGCCTTCTGCTCTGCCAGAGCCGATTCCACCTGATCTTCAGTCACCAGACCGGCATCACGCAGAACACGGCCAAGGGGCCGCTGCTCCCGCAGAATTTCGGAAAGGCTCTCCTGCGTCACATCTCCGCGCTCAAGCAGAATCTCGCCAAGCCGCTTATACGCGGATTCGCTATCAACCTGTCCGGTGCCATCCACCACCTGAACAGTCAGTTCGCAATCGTCCTCCACAAACAGGAAGACATCGCGGATTGCCTCTTCAGTCTGATCAGTCAGCAGCAAAATGTCCCACCACACATAGCAGGATTCAACATCCAGATCCTCGAGCCCCGGCAACTCTCCGAAATGCGGATAACAGCGCATGGAGCCCATCTGGGCCAGATCATCCAAAAGATGCAAGGGGTTGGAACCGGAAAGAAAAATATCCCGCGCGGGCTTGAAGCGGATGCGGTACACGACCTGCACGCCGGGCTCAACCACCACGGCCTGCGGCTCAGGTTCTGCGTCTTCCTGCTTTGCCCCACCACCGGCCTCGCCCAGCATGGCCTTGAGCCGGGCGGTGAGTTCCGCCTCTGTCTCGGTATCAGCTTCAGCACCTGTGGCACTGCATTCCAGAAGATGCGCAATGTGGTCGCGCGACTTGAGTGTCAGGTCCAGCAGTTCGCGGGTTACAGCCAGTTCCCTGTTGCGGACCTTGTCGAACATGTTTTCGACATCGTGCGTAAAGGCGGCAATATCATCGAATCCGAACATGGCGCCGGACCCTTTGATCGTATGCATGGCACGAAACACCCTGTCCACGATATCGGAATTGCCGGGCTCTTCTTCAAGTTCAAGAAGAGCCGTTTCCAGTTCGGACAGAAGTTCCTGCGCCTCTTCGCGAAACGCCTGCGCATTCACGTCATCAAGCATAAACGCTTCCCTTTAACAGTGCACGGGAGAGAAACAACAGCACAGAAGCACCTAACGCAAAACCTTCTTTACCACATCAACAAGTTGCTCGGGCTTGAACGGTTTGACAATCCAGCCCGTTGCCCCGGCTGCCTTGCCTTCCTGCTTCTTAGAAGCCTGCGATTCCGTTGTCAGCATGACAATGGGAATAAACTTGTAGGACGGCAGTGCCCGTATACCCTTTATGAGTGAAATACCGTCCATGTTCGGCATGTTCAGGTCGGTAATCACCATATGCACAGGGCCGGTCATCTTGGCCAAGGCATCTTTGCCGTCACGGGCCTCAACAACGTTGTATCCGGCCTTCTTCAAAGTCATGGAAACCATCTGCCGGACGCTGGCCGAATCGTCCACCGTCATTATAGTCTTAGTCACAGCATATTCCTCACAGCAATTATTTCATAACGTATGTACCAGTTAAAAAACGCCCCCGAAAAAAGAACGGTGCAACATGCTGCTCCTGCAGAGCCGTCAGATCGCATCCTCATCTCGCTGAGCCGCTACAGCGGCAATGCCGCCAGCACGCTGCTCCGCACTATTCCATCGAACCTCAGAACAGTTCGATGTTGCTATCAGAATCATCAAAGAGGTCAATGCCGCCGGTATCGCCAAGAGCGGACCTGTGCACGGCGCGTTCACTTTCCATGGTATATCTGTCCAGCACATTCTTGAGCGGCTGGGGCAACGACACAGAAGCACCTTCGCCTTCATCGGGCAGCTGGTCCATAAGGCTTTCCAGTTCGCGCCCCGCAGCAAGCAGAGCGTTGCCTACATGCTCATCAACGCGGATTCCCTGAGCAAGCCCCATAAGCGTTGCGGTCAGGCGTACCGAGTCTTTTCGAATATTCTCAAGCAGCCCGCCCCCCTTCGTATCCACAAACCTGAGCTGCTCCATGAACCCATCCAGCTCACCCGTCATGGCCTTGGCCTGCGAGGTATCGAGATAGGTTTCGGCATGGTCGCGCAGGGAGTCGGCCACCAGAGAAATGGCATGAAGCTTGTCAGAGATGGAAAGGGTCTGGCCGCCTGCGTCCTTGGAAAGGGTCTGAATGGACAATGCCAACACACCAAGCGCCTTGCCCATGTCACCCGTGTGCGCAGCCTTGATGCTGGCATTGAGGGCAATGAGCTCTATCTCAGCCCCAACATCCTCAATATCTTCAAGAAATGCAGTCATTTCGGCAACGGTATTGACCACGGAGACCATGATCTCCCCCACTTCTTCCCCGGCACCGGCCAGTTGGGAAAAGTGCTCGGCAAGGGCAGCAACGGCTTCGCTCATGGCTTCCAGAGGCGACTTGGCACCTCCGCCCGTGTGGGCAGCTTCCACAATGCCTGAAACCCCCTCCACAATGCCTGCAAGGGCCATCACTTCATTGCGGAGAGATTCAACCGCACGCAAAAAATTGCTGCGAGCATGTTCCAGCTGGGAAACCTGCACCGCGTTGACCGAGCGAATCCAGCCATAGATCTCGGCGGGTTCGTGCGCATGAGCTTCGCTCTGCATGAAGGCAACCGTATCCGCCAGCACCTCTTCCACATGTTCCACCTGCTGGCGGACAATATCGTGGAACTGCATGGAAGCGACAACGCTGCCCATGCTGTCCTGAATGCCGGAAAAGGATTCGGAAAGGTCGGCGGAAACACCGGAAAGGCTCTGACCATAGCTATGCAGCGCAGCAAGGTTATCCTGCACCTGCTCGGTAATTTGTCTGGAATATTCAGCCTGCGTTGTCTGTATGTCGTGCATGCGTTCCGCAGCGGTTGCAGCAAGCGCGTCAAGGGCGCTCACATGGGCACGAATCGTGGCGGAATATTCCACGATCTTGGTGGCGAGTTTTTCCACGTCGTCGGCAAGGGTGTTGAATCCCCTGCCGTCAGCGCCAAGACGGGCGCTTTCTATGCGCGTGGATATGGAGAGCATCTGAAGGGTCCGGACGATACGTCCGTAATTGTCCAGCAGCTTGAGCAGATCGACAAGGTGGCGACGAATGGTCGTGAAATCATCCACATCCGACGAGGCAGACCTGCCGGTCAGGGTGTGGAGTACCTCCGCCTTTTCCTCCATCTGCTTCAGAACTTCCTCAAGAATCTCCCCGACAGTGGAGTCGACAAGCTCGTGGGCATTCTCAACCAGTCCGTCCGCCTGAACAGAGGCTTCATGCAACTGCTCGCCCAAATCGAGGAAGTCATTTTCACGGGAGGAAACAAGCTTGCCAAGACCGGCTCCCACCTTACGCATTCTGGAAAAACAGGAATCAAGCATCAATGCTCCGTTGCTGCATGGTGTCCATAGTAACAAACTACAGCAGCCATGCGCCCCCCTTCGCAATCATTTCAGGCAACCAACCACTGCCGCATTCCGAACAAAAAACACTACAACTTGCGGAAACAGCCTGTCAAAACAGAAATGCAGAATTACAGAACATTATCTATCCGTCCCCAAATCCAGAACATAAGCCGACACGCTGAATTCATGAGGTTGTTCCTCACCCGCAAATACAACCGTGAACGGGATGGCACTATCAGGAATAACAGGAGGTGGCCCGTCATGCAAATAATGCGTCATTCTGGTGCGGGACATTACACCCGGCAAAGTCAGTTGTTGCAGCTCTTCCACAGAAAACACTCTGCCGCACAGCTGCCTTTCGGTTCCGATAACAGCACCCGACTCATCAAAGAAAACCGCAGAAACACCGATGTATGGCACGGGATTGCCGGTCATGTTCCGCACAGCGCCTTCCACCACTATGATTTTGGCTCCATCCTGCAGAACAAGAGAATACTGCCGCACATTCTGCAACAACAGCGTTGTCCCGCCAGCAAAACAGTGGGAGAAAAGCCCGAGAGTCAGCAGCAGGGTCAGAACAACGGACAGCCTGCGGAAGAACATGATCAGGACCGCCTGAAAAGGGATTCCTGCAGGGAGAGAATGGTATCCAGCCCGCCGTTTCCGTTACTGGCGGGATGAAAGACCGGCTTGTAGCCGAGGCGCAGTGCCTGCGAATGCCGCACATCCTGCCCTGCCACGGGGCGCACCTGCCCGTTGAGGTCTACCTCGCCCCAGAACACGGAGCGCTCCGGCAGCGGAATATCGTAGAAGGAGGAAAGCACCGCAGCGACAAGGGCAAGGTCCATGCCGGGGTCCTGCAGGCGCATGCCGCCGCCCACCTTGGCATAGATATCCACCTGCCCGAAGTTGAGCCGCAGACGCTTTTCAAGCACGGCCAGCAGCAGGTGCAGACGATTCACGTCGAACCCGAGACCAGTACGGCGGGGAATGGCCAGATAGCTGCGGCTCACGAGCGCCTGCACTTCCACGGCAAAAGGACGCTGCCCATCCACCGCCATGACGACGGCAGTACCGGAAAGAGCGGGATCACGTGCACCGAGGAAATAAGTGGAGGGATCATCAACAATGCGCATGCCCTGCTGCGCCATCTCGAAGACCAGCAGTTCCTGATTCGGACCGAAACGGTTTTTGAACACGCGCAGCATGCGGTACATCTGCCGCCTGTCGCCTTCAAGCGATATAACGGTGTCTACCATATGCTCAAGCATCTTGGGACCGGCAAGCTGACCGTCTTTGGTGACATGCCCCACGAGAAGCAGGGTTATGCCGCCACGCTTGCACACTTCGATGAGTTCCGTGGCAACGGCGCGCACCTGACTCACGCTGCCAGGCAATCCATCGGCCCGCAGAGAGGTCAGCGTCTGCACGGAGTCCACGATGATGAGGTCAGGCGTGGAATCCCCTTCCAGTGCAGGCAGCACATCGTCAAGACGGGAGGTGGAAACGGCCGTCAACTGGGGACAGAGCGCCCCGAGCCGTTCTGCCCTGCCCTTGAGCTGGGCAAGGGTTTCTTCACCGGAGAGATACAGCACCTGCTTGCCGGAACGCGAAACAGCACCGGCCACCTGCAGCAGCAACGTGGATTTGCCTATGCCGGGTTCGCCGCCAATGAGCAGAGCCGCACCGGGGACAAGGCCTGCGCCGAGAATGCGGTCGAGCTGCTGCATGCCCGTGCCGAAGGGTTCGTCACGTTCGTCCGTGACGTCCTGCAGGGGCATGATGCGCGATGCCTGAAACGACAAGGGAGCGGACGTTCTCTGTTTACCCTGATCCTTATGGACGATCCGGGCTTCCAGAGTATTCCACTCCCCGCACTTTGGACACTGTCCCCGCCACTGCGGAGCGTTAGCCCCGCAGGCGGAACAGGTATATACTTCTTTTGTTTTCACAAAAATCCGTTGTTATTTCTTTGGCGGATCTTTCGCTTCGATGACCTTTACCCCGAATTCGGAAACAGATGCCGGGGGATTGTAAAACACCACCATGAACGGCACTTCCCCGCCGGGAGGAATGTTGGTGTTGTTGGTCAGAATCTCGATCTTGTTGTTAAGGGCGGATTCAAGTTCCTGCTGCCCGAGTACCTGCAGCTGGAAAAGCGAAACGGTAATGCCGCAGTATTGCTGCTTGCTGGTAATGGTAATGTTGTTCGCGTCGAACAGGGTTACCTCTACCTTGACCAGTTCCTTGGGCGTATTGAAGTTGTTTACCACCTTGCCTTCAACAACGAAGAGCTGCCCGACTTTCTCGTTGGGCTGGTAATACTGGCGCACATTTCTGAGGGCCAGATTCTTGATGTTGTCGGTAACCGCAACTTCATCGGAACCGTTGGCCGAAGGCTTGGGAGCCTCAACCGTGGCATTGCCAAGCAGGCCGAAGAGGCCGGGCATGGTGAAGTACACCCCTGCCCCGGCACCGCCGAGCAGAACGACGAGCAGAACAATGACAAGAGCGACCTTGCTTTTGCCCTTGCCCTTCTCCTTGGTCTTGCCCTTGCCCTTCTTCTGTGCAGGGGCATCCAGATCGAATCCGGAATCCTGGCTGCCGAGAATATCTTCAAGAGAAGAATCATCATCCCTGCTGCGGGCAGGCTCCTCATGCTTGGGGGCCGCCTTTTCTCCTGTCAGGGGGAACATGTGCTTGCAGACGGTGCAGCGAGCTTTGGCCCCCGGCTTGAACATGGAGTCGGGAAGATTGTATTTTGTTGAACAATTGGGACAAGTTACATGCATTGTTTTTCCTGTGGTGCTTTGCCGCAGAATGATCGCATTTGTCCGGAGCCGTGTGCGACCCTATTCTACAATGGCTTCGTATATGGCACCAAGCTCACGATATTTTTCAGCATAGTCCAAGCCATAACCGACAATGAACCCTTTTTGCAACGTAAAGCCGGGGTAGTCCACGGTCACATCCACTTCGCGGCGTTCAAACTTGTCCACTATGGCTGTCAGCTTTATGCTTGCGGCACCGCGTGCCTCAAGCTGCTTGATCAGAAACGCCATGGTGTGACCGGTATCCACGATATCTTCCACGATGAGAACGTGCTTGCCCTGAATGGACACTTCAAGATCCTTGGTAAAGGAGATGGTCTTGGTGCTGCTCGTGCCCTTTCCGTAGCTGGCACAACGCACGAAATCCACTTCCGGCTGCACTTTAATCAGCTTGACGAGGTCGGAAAAGTACATGAATGCGCCCTTGAGCACACACACGACCACCAAATCCTTTCCTTCATAATCCTTGTTGATCTGGTCAGCAAGAGCACGCAATCTTTCCGCGATGGCTTCTTCGCTGTATATAACCTTCAAATCTTTCACTTGCATAATGCTACATCCTATGCCCATGCAGCGCTATAGCTCAATCTGCATGGCTATCTCATCACATTCAGGGAACTTGGGACAGTTGATGCAGTCCGCCCACACCTTCTGGGGCAAGATATCCTTCGTCACCTCGACAAAGCCCATCTTTCTGAAAAAGTTGTCCTGATAGGTGAGAGTGAAGACTTTGTAAATACCCAGCGTAACGGCTTCGCTCAAACAAGCTTCCACAAGCTTGCGGCCGAATCCCGCTCCGCGCATGCGCTCATCCACTGCAAGAGAGCGCACTTCTGCCAGATTATCCCATGTAATGGCCAGCGCGCAACAGCCCACAACAGGCGAGCCGTCATCAGGGTCCACAACAAAAAACTCACGCAGGTGGCCGTATAACTGGTTCAGCGGTCTGGGAAGCAGAAGCCCCTGTCCGGAGCATTCCATGAGCAGTTTGTGAACGGCCTTCACATCCTGCATGCGGGCTTTGCGAATATAGGGTCCGGCCATCTAGTTTGCCTTGAGTTCCTCTATCTTGGAGGTGAGCGCCGATGGGTCGGCGAGCCCGATATGGTCAATGACGAGCGTTCCGTTCCTGTCATAAATGAGCAGGCGGGGAATGGAGGAAATGGCAAACACTTCCGGCAGATCGTTCACGGCCCTGTATATGGGGTAGTTGAAGTCGTACTTGCCGGCCATGGCCTCAAGCTCCTTGGGGCTCTCGTCCACGGAAACGCCAATGAGCGTCATGTCCTTTGCGTCCATGTTGCCACGCAGCGCAATAAGGTCGGGAATCTCTTCCTTGCAGGGCGGGCACCACGAAGCAAAGAAGTTGATGACCACAACCTTGCCCCGCTCTGCCCTGATCATCTTGAGCAGGTCAGCGGCACCTACTTCGGTAATGCCTGCGGCAACAACATGAGCAGCTGCCCCCGACAGAAGAACGGCCAGCAGCGCAGCGGACAGGAAAAGAGATATCCGGCGGATCGAGCCGCCAAACATATTCATCATTTTCAGCTCCCGGTTTGCCTTATGCAGCAACGAGATTCTGGGCAAGGCGTACGGCGGCAACGGCATCAAGCGAATAACCATGCGCGCCAATGGCGTCGGCAAAGGCCTGCGTCACAACAGCGCCTCCCACCATCACCTTCACGTCATGCATGCCGCGTTCGCGCAGCAGATCAATGGTATCCTGCATGCGCACCATGGTCGTGGTCATGAGCGCCGAAAGCCCTATGAGCTTGGCACCATGTTCTGCGGCAGCATCCACAATAGCCTGCGCCTTCACGTCCTTGCCGAGGTCCACAACGTTGAAGCCGTGGTTCCCGAGCATGAGACATACTATGTTCTTGCCGATGTCGTGAATATCCCCTTCCACAGTCGCCATTATGATAGTGGGCTTGACCGTGGTGCCGCCCTCTTCCTCAAGCATGGGCTTGAGGTGGGCAAAGCCGTGCTGCATGGTTTCGGCGGAACGCAGCAGCTGGGGCAGAAAATATTCCTTCCTTTCGTACTTGTCACCCACCTCGGTAATGGCGGGGATCAGCATGCGGTTCACCACGTCGAAGGGCGTTATTCCGGCTTCAAGCTCCTTGCGGATAAGATCCACAACGTTATCCTTGTCGCCCTTCACCACGGCTTCAAAGGCAGTGGATGCCGCGCCGCCGGAAACCACACCGCCGCCCATAATGGCAACATTGCCGGGCTTCCATTCTGCATAATCGGCGATGAAGCGCTCTGCATTGGGGTCGCGGTTCAGCAGCACTTCTGCCGCGGCCAGAGCTTCGCGGATACGCGCGTTGCCGGGATGGGCAATGCACGAAGAAAGACCGGAAGCCGCAGCCATGGTAAGGAAAGTGCTGTTCAGCAGGCCGCGAGCAGGCAGACCGAAGGAAATGTTGGAAAGCCCGATGGTCGTGGGCAGGCCAAGCGTATCGGTACAGTACCGCACCGTCTCGAGACAGGCCTTGGCAGCCTCGGCCTTGGAAGAAACAGCAAGGGCCAGCACGTCTACCATAATGAGCCTGCGCGGAATGCCGAGCGAATCGGCCTGCGCAAGCAGTTCTTCAATGATGGCAATGCGCTCGGACGGTGCAACAGGCAACTTTCTGCCCTTCAGGGGCAGCAGGATGAACGGTGCACCATACTTGCGGCACAGGGGGCCGAGCCGCTCCATGCGACCGGGTTCACCGCTGATGGAGTTGACCAGGGGCGAAGCGGGATACACGGTCAGCGCCTTTTCAAGGGCGTCCATGTTGGAGGTATCCACGGCCAGCGGCACGGGATACTGCGCCACAATGCGCTGGATAAGCTCGGGCAGCAGCACGGTTTCGTCCACCATGGGTGCACCGACGTTCACGTCCAGCAGGGGAGCATGGCTGTCCAGCTGTTCCTGCACGAACATCATGCAGGTGGTGAACTGGCCGTTCTGCAATTCCGAAATGAGCTGCTTCTTGCCCGTGGGGTTGATGCGCTCACCAATGATTCGCACAGGATACTTGGCACCGAAACGCACCATCGAGGCACGCGAGGTGACCACAAGACCGGAGGAACGGTCTTCAACCGGCTTGCAGGGCACATCGGCCACGGCCTTGCACAGCGCTGCGATATGGTCGGGTGTGGTGCCGCAGCAGCCGCCCATGCAACGCACGCCCATTTCCGCAAACTTGCGGGTCTGTTCAGCGAAGGAGGCGGGATTGAGACGGAACACGGTGTTGCCCGCTGCATCCAGTTCAGGCAGGCCCGCATTGGGCATGACAAGCACAGGCACGGGCGAAACGGCCAGCATCTGCTCAACTACGGAAACCATCTGTTCGGGGCCGGCGCTGCAGTTGGTGGCAACAAGGTCCACGCCCATGTTGGCAACGGTCTCAACAAAGACCTCAGGTGAGGTGCCGGTGAGGCTTACCCCGTTTTCAAAGGTCATGGAGGCGCCAACGGGCAGCGAACAGACCTCGCGGGCGGCAACAATGGCGGCACGCAGTTCGGCTATGTCGAAATGCGTTTCCATGAGGATGAGGTCCACGCCCCCGTCCACAAGGCCGCGCATCTGCTCCTTGTATCCCTCAACAAGCTCCTCGAAGGTAAGATCGCCGAGAGGCTTGAGAAAATGTCCGGTGGGACCTACGCTACCGGCGACAAAAACGTTGCCGCCGGCTTCATCCGCCGCTCTTCTGGCCGCATTGGCCATGGCGCGGTTGAAGTCTGCGATATCAATATCGGCAGGCATCTTGAAACGGGTGCCGCCGAAGGTGTTGGTAGTCAGTACATTGGCGCCCGCGCGGGCATAATCAAGGTGAATACCCTTGAGTACATCAGGATTTGACAGACACCACACTTCAGGGCTGACACCGGCGGTAAGGCCGCGGGCCTGCAGCATGGTTCCCATTCCCCCGTCAAAAAAAACGAACCGGCCTTCCTGCAAGGCCCTTCTGAAATCTGCCACCTGATGCTCCTCAAACGAACGTTACAATCCGAAAAAACGCCTGACGGCAAGGCCCCTGCGGGCGCATGGTGTAAGGACAAGTCCGCTCTGGTCTACTGAAAAACATTGAAAAGGACAAACAAAAACTATACCATTCAGGCGTGATACCTTGTCGGAAAAGGTTTTTTCCGGCATGTTAACCTACCCTGACAGATGGTGACCGGCATGGCCCGCGCCTCTGCATGAACAGACCCAAATTTACCGCAAAGATATACGATGACCAGAAAAAGTGAATCCCGCAAGGACGACACTCCGACAAAATATACCGAACAGGACATAGAGGTTCTGGACGGAGCCGAAGAGGAAGAGGAGGACGAGAGCCTCGACCTTGATGAGGATGTCATCGACCTTGAAGATGGCGAGTCTGACGACTTTACCCTCGACGCTGCCCTGCCCGCCGTTTCCGGCTCTTCGGTTCCGGGAAAATCCGCCAGCCGGGACTCCCTGCACCTCTACCTGCGTGAAATAAGCAAGTTTCCGCTGCTCAAGCCGGACGAAGAATTTCAGCTGGCCCGCAGAGTGCTGGACGACGGCGATCAGGACGCTGCGTTCCGCCTTGTATCCTCACATCTGCGCCTCGTGGTAAAAATTGCCATGGACTTTCAGCGCCGCTGGATGCAGAACGTGCTCGACCTTGTGCAGGAGGGCAACGTGGGCCTCATGCGTGCCGTGCACAAGTTCGACCCGGACAAGGGCATCAAGTTTTCCTATTATGCGTCCTTCTGGATCAAGGCCTATATCCTGAAATTCATCATGGATAACTGGCGCTTGGTCAAGATCGGCACCACGCAGGCGCAGCGCAAGCTGTTCTACAACCTGAACAAGGAAAGACAGCGCCTCATGTCGCAGGGCTTTGTGCCCGACTCGGCCATGCTTTCTGAGCGGCTTAACGTCTCGGAAGACCAGATCATCGAGATGGAGCAACGGCTGGACGCCAGCGACATGTCACTGGACCTGCCCGTGGGCGACGATGGCTCAACTGCCACGCGCATGGACTTTTTGCCCGCCCTTGGCCCCGGTGTGGAAGATATGCTTGCAAACAGCGAATTAGGCACTATGCTTAAGGAGCACATCAAAACCATAGAGCCCAAGCTCAATGAAAAGGAACTGGAAATTCTGCACGGCAGACTGCTTTCCGAAGACCCTATTACCCTTAGGGAAATCGGCGAAAAGTACGATATAACCCGTGAACGTGTCCGCCAGATAGAAGCGCGGCTTCTCCAGAAACTCCGCGACCACCTGTTCCGCGAAATCAAGGATTTCTCCAAAGACTGGATCAACCGATAGAGCAAGGTACCCCCTGATATGTCCTCCGTCTCATCATCAAAGCATCGCAGCAAAGTTCGCCATTCGGCGGGGCCCCTTGCCCGCGCGGCAGTTATCGCATTCGCCTGCCTTTTCCTCGCTGCCTGCGTAAAGCAGCAACCCGTGGCAGAGCCTGCAGCAAAGCCGGCGGCATACCCCATGACTCCCGAAGCGGCCAAGGTGTATTACTACCTTGTGCTTAACGAGGCCGCGAAGAACAACGACCTGCGCATGGGCACGGAAGCCATCCGCCAGTTGCTGAATCTCAGCCCCTCGGCCGATGTCTACGTGGATGCTGCACGCTTCTACACCGAGCGCAAGGAAGCTACTCTGGCCCGCGAAATCGCCAAACGCGGCCTTGAGAACTACCCCGACAACTTTGACCTGACCATGCTGCTTGCAGAAACCTACCTTGACGAAAAGCGCATCGACGAAAGCGTTGAGCTGCTCAAGGAATACATCGGCAGGCATCCTGAAAACGGCGAAGCCCGTCAGCAGCTCGGGCAACTCCTTCTTTCCAACAACCTGTTTCAGGAAGCAGCTGACCTGCTCCGTCAGAAGTCCGCGACCAGAAACGATCCTGTCACCCGATACTATCTGGCCCGCGCCTACGTTCAGCTGAAAAAGCTGAAGGATGCACAGACCGAACTCAAGAAGGCCGTTCAGTCCGA
>JBKEAK010000177.1:0-11403 GCA_047972125.1 Halodesulfovibrio sp. | reverse complement strand
CGGGCATTGGCGGGGGATACCAGCTGACTGAACGCTTGAAGTTGACGGGGGGACTTTCCTCCAGTTTCTCGGATGCCGAATCATATACTGCGCGGTATTTCGGCAACGCCGGACTCCGCTACCAGTTTTCCGAAACCTTTTCCGGTCGTTTTCAGTACCGGTACAAACTGGTTGATAACACAGGAACGGACGAAGACTATCAGGTCAACCGTTTCGGGGTGTATCTGGATGCCAGTTTCTAGAATGGGGAAGAAAGGAATGGCTGGAGTAATGCAGGTGGCAGCAGGCGCGCACGTAGACGCTTCATAACGGGGCAACGGAATATCGTTGCCCGAGACCCGGACGCAGATGATGCGCCGTCGGATGGCAGCGATGATGAACGCCCTGACCATAGACGTGGAAGACTACTTCCAGGTCGGAGCCTTTGAATCCGTTATCTCCCGTAGCGAGTGGGATTCTTATCCCCTCAGGGTTGAGGATAATACCCTGCGGATTCTCGATATCCTTGATGAGTTCTCCGTCAAGGGCACCTTCTTTGTGCTCGGCTGGGTCGCCGAGCGCCTGCCTTCCCTCGTACAATCCATAGTCGCCCGCGGGCATGAAGTTGCCTGCCATGGTTACGGGCATGAGCTTGTCTTCAAAATCGGGCCGGAGCGTTTCCGCAGTGATGTGCAGACTGCAAAGGCATTGCTTGAGGACATAACAGGCTCTCAGGTCCGGGGATACCGTGCCCCGAGTTATTCCATCACTGCCGACTCTCTATGGGCGCACGATATTCTCGTTGAGTCAGGTTTTTCCTACGATTCCAGCGTATTTCCGGTCTATCACGATGTGTACGGTATTCCGGATTCTCCCCGGTTTCCGCATGTGTTGCAGACGCAGTCCGGTGCGCTTTGGGAATTCCCCATGACCACGTACCCGCTCTCTTTTGCGGGCAAGCGGGCCAACCTGCCGGTTGCGGGGGGCGGTTATTTCCGTCTGTTGCCGGTGTCGTGGACGTGCGCCGCGCTCAAATCCGTGAATGAGAAAGAGGGAATGCCCGTCGTGTTTTATCTGCACCCGTGGGAATTTGATCCGGAGCAGCCAAGGGTCGAAGGGGCAGGGCTGAAGTCGAGGTTCCGCCATTACCTGAATCTGGACAGGACGGAAATGCGTTTTCGCAAGCTGCTTTCCGAGTTGCCTTTCGGGACAATGTCCAAGGTGCTCGGCGAATTTGCTGCGACCAAAGCAGTGTAGACGCAAGAAATTTTAGGTACCCGGTGGATGCCGGGGAGAGGGCTGGGGGCAACTGCAATCGGGCCACACAGTTAACGCGACTGTTGGAAGTGACCATGTTTGTTGAAGAGTCATTAAAAAAATATTGGGCGGGATTTCTGGGGGTGTTGGTCTGTCTGGGCGCTGTCTATTGGCAGATCCTCGTGGCTCTGTTTGAGCAGTGGTCGAAAGACCCCAACTACTCGCATGGTTTTTTTGTACCCGTTATCGCCGCCTGGTTTGCCTACCGGCAGTGGGGCACAATCAAACGTACGGTGGTTGACCCTTCCCTGACCGGCGTTGCCGTCATGCTTTGCGCCATGGTTTTGCTGGTGCTGGGCTTTCTGTCTACAGAATACCTCACCATGCGCGTCTCTTTTGTCGCCATGCTTGCGGGGCTCATTCTCTATCTTTTCGGGCGCAACGTGTTTCGCGAAGTGCGTCTGCCGGTTCTCTATCTGCTGCTCATGATTCCGTTGCCGTATATACTGTATGATGCAGCAGCCTTTCCCCTTAAGCTCATAGTGGCCAATGCCTCTGTCAACGTGTTGAAACTTCTTGGTTTCTCCGTTGTCAGAGAGGGTAATATCATTCTGTTTCCCACGCTTATTCTGGAAGTTGCCGATGCCTGCAGCGGGCTGCGCTCACTCATGACGCTCGTCACGCTGGCAGTCACCTGTTCCTTCCTCATGCTGAAAAAGCCCTTGATGCGGGTGCTGCTGGTTGTGGCTTCTGTTCCCATTGCCGTGGTGACGAACATGCTTCGTGTCATCGTAACCGGCATTCTGGCGGAAACGATCAGTCCGGAACTTGCCGAAGGCGTGTTTCATGAAATGGCAGGGCTCGGTGTGTTCATCATGGCGTTGGTGCTGACCGGTGCGCTTACGCTTATTCTGCGTCGTCTGGAGGTGCGTAATGTGGCGTAGAGTAGGTATCTCCTGCATTTTACTGCTGTCGCTTGCGTGGGTTACCAACTTTCATGAAAACTTGGACGTTGCCTTGGCGCGCCCGCTCAGAACATTCCCGTTGCAGGTGAATGGCTGGACTCAGGTGAAGGACGTGACCTTCAGTCAGGGAATAATGGGCGTGTTGCAGGCAACGGATTATCTTTTCAGGGATTATGCTGACAAGAATGGTAATCGGGTGAATCTGTATATCGGGTTCCATGATGGCGGCCCCAATTCCGGCCCCATCCATTCGCCCCGCAACTGCCTGCCCGGAACAGGCTGGATGCTTGATTCCCAGCGGCTGGTTTCCATATCCGGTCCCGAGGGGCCGATAGAAGTGGTGCGGGCGGAATACAGCAAGGACGCAACAACACATGTGTTTTACTATTGGTTCAACGTGCGGAATCACATTATTACGGATGAGTACAAGCTTAAGATGATGGAAATAGCCAGTTCCCTTACCATGCGGCGCAAAGATTCCTCATTCATACGGATAGCCATGGACAAGAGGTTTGATCAGAGGAACGAGGGAGCGGTTTTTGAACAGTTCTTCAAGGACTTTTATCCGCTGATCCGCGAATACCTTCCCTCGTAGGCGGGAGAGTCAGTATGGTATATGCTTTTCAGATTGCGGTGTTGCTGTTGCTCGTCTGTTACCCGCTGTACCGGTTGTACCGGTGCCGAACGGTTTCTTCCGCAGTTCTATTGCTGTCGTTCTGGACATCCGCAGCCGTAATAGCCATTGATGCGCAAACTCTTGCGCAGCCGGACAGATTTTTGGAGTGGAGACAGCTGGGACTTTATGCGGAAGCACTGCTGTGTCCGGTGTGGATTCTCTTCAGCCTGTGCTACGTGCGTCGTTTTTCGTGGAAGGAAACCTCCATCACCCAGCGGGCCGCCTTGTTGCTCTCTTTTGTTCCGCTGGGCATTGTGGCGGCGTATCCCGTTCATGCCTTTGTCTTTTCGCCGGACTTCGCCTTTGAGAGCGTGTTGTTTCTCGAACCGCTGGCGTTCTTCTTCTACCTGCAGTTGATGTTGTTTCTGGCCATTGCCCTGTTCAATCTGGAAGCAACCATTGCCAATGCATCCCATGGTGTGCGCTGGAAAGTGAAGTTTGCCGTGGTCGGGGTTGGAGCCATGGTCATGAGCTTCATCCTCTATTTCAGCCAGAGCCTGCTGTTCCGCAGCCTTGATATGGGCTTCATGGCCGCACGCCTTGCAGCCTTGGCACTTGGCGCTTTGCTGGTGATCTATTCGGAACTGGAAAGGGGCACGGAAGAGCGAATCACTATTTCCCGTTCACTTACCTATCGCTCCTTTGTGTTGCTGTTCTCGGCGCTGTTCCTTGTCGGCGTTGGGGTTGTGGGCGAGGGGATGAAGCTGTTCGGAACCAGCTTCAACCAATACGTGCTGGCTGCAATGGCCTTTGCCGCTTGCTTGGGACTTGTTCTGCTGATGCTCTCCGAAGGTTTGCGGCGCAAGCTCAGGGTCATGGTGCAGCGTAATTTTTATGGCGAGAAGTACGATTACCGTGCGGAATGGGAATCGTTTACGGAGCGCATCAGTTCGGCTGGCTCGAGAGATGAGCTTTTCCGGAATATTCTCATCGCCTTCTGTGAGGCTTTCGGCGTGGTCGGCGGCGGCATCTTCATGCGGGGCAGGCATAGCAGGCATCTGTTACCGGTCTGTTTTCATGAGATGGATCCGTCAGACAGGGGCTTTTGCAGCGATGGCAAGCTTGCCTCCTATATGGCTGACAAGCGGGGAGTGATTGATCTGCGTTCCTTTGATGGTGCGCTTGATGCGGAAGAAACCCGTTTTCTCAAGGATGTGGAGGCCCGGTTCGTCATTCCGGCCTGTGCCGGCGACCAGATGATGGCCCTTATTCTGCTCGGCAAACCCATGAATCTGGCAGAGCGTTATGATGAGGAAGATGTGGACCTCATGGAGGCTCTGTCCCGTCAGGTAGCCGTGGTGCTCAAGAACCTGCGGCTGGGCGATGAGCTGGCCGAGGCACGCGATATGGAAGCCTTCGGCAAGGTGGCCGCCTTTCTGCTGCACGACCTCAAGAATCAGGTATATCCGCTTGGTTTGCTGGTGGAAAACGCCAGAGAATACATCAATGATCCGGAGTTTCAGAAGGATATGCTGGACTCGCTGGAAGGCATTGTGGCCCGGATGAAATCGCTTATCCGGCAACTGACGCATATTCCGGCAAATCCCACATTGAACCTGCGTCCGGTTGACCTTGTGGAACTGGCACGCTCAACGGCAGTGAGTCTGCCTGATGATTCTGTCCGCATCTTTGGAGAACCGGTCATTGTCAATGTGGATGCAGACGAAATGGGCAAAGTGCTGCTCAATCTGTATCTGAACGCCTTTGAAGCCGGGGCGGGCGAGCCCTTTGATGTTCATGTTTGCAACGACAGCCATCCGCATATTAAGGTTGTTGATTACGGAAACGGAATTGATGAAACCGTGCTCCGGGACGGACTTTTTGTACCGTTCAGGACTACCAAGGAAAAAGGGCTTGGGATAGGCTTGTATCAGAGCAAGCAAATTGTGGAAGCGCACGGGGGCACGCTGGACGTGACCAGTATCAATGGAAAAGGCGCGACGTTCTGGATTAATCTGCCCCGTTAGAAGGGACAGAGGGGATGGGATAGTACGATATGAATACTTTGCTTATCGTGGATGACAATGAAGAAGTGCGGCGTCAGTTGAAGTGGGGGTTTTCCAAAAGCGGATATGAACTGATTTTCGCACGCAATGGTGAAGAGGCCATAAAGCTCTTCAAGAAGAACAACCCGCGCGTGGTAACGCTGGATCTCGGGTTGCCCCCGGATGAAAACGGCGTGACCGAGGGCCTGCGCTGTCTCGGTGAAATGCTGCGCCATAATCCGGTTGCCAAGATCGTGGTCATTACCGGTAACGAAGAGCATGGCGTGGCCTTGGATGCAGTGACCTACGGCGCGTACGATTATTACAAAAAGCCCATTGATCTTTCTGAACTCAAGGTCATTGTGGACCGCGCTTTCTATCTGCAACGCCTTGAGGAAGAAAACCGTTCCCTCAGGGACTGCACCAACAGCGGCACCGGTATTGTGGGCGAGTGTCCTGCCATGCAGGTTGTGTTTGAGCAGATCAAGAAGGTTGCCAATTCCGATGTGCCGGTACTTATCACTGGCGAATCGGGAACCGGCAAAGAGCTGGTTGCCAAGGCCATTCATGCCAAGAGCCCCAGAGTGGATAACGAAATGGTCTGCATAAACTGCGGTGCCATTCCTGAGACGCTGCTGGAGTCGGAGCTCTTTGGCTATGAGAAGGGCGCATACACAGGGGCAAGCAAGACCACCAGGGGCAAGGTGGAGTTTGCTGACAAGGGCACGCTTTTCCTCGATGAAATAGGCGAAATGCCGCAGCCCCTGCAGGTCAAGCTGCTTCGCTTTCTTCAGGAAATGGTTATTACCCGTGTTGGCGGGCGCGAGGATATCAAGGTTGATACCCGCATCATTGCCGCCACAAATATCGATATTGAATCTGCCATGGCGGAGAACCGTTTCCGCGAGGATCTTTATTACCGCATCGGCGTCATGAATATTGTGCTGCCTCCCCTGAGGGACAGGGGCAACGACATCATGCTGCTGGCCAACTATTTTCTCAAGCGGGTGGCAAGCACCTCCGGGGCGCGGCGGTTCGGCGAGGCAGCCATTGAGAGCATTCTGAATCACGACTGGCCGGGCAATATCCGCGAATTGGAAAACAGGGTGAAGCGTGGGGTCATCATGGCCTCCGGTGCCGAGATCATGCCCGAAGATCTGGGCCTGAAAGGCGGTGCCGGCATGCGGCGTCGCATGGCTGAAGACGATGTCACACTCAAGGAAGCACGCAACATGCTTGAGCGGGATATGGTTGAGCAGGCCCTTGAGCGCCATAACGGGAATATCGTCAAGGCTGCTCAGGCAATAGGGGTGAGCCGCCCCACTTTTTATGACCTCATGAACAAGCATAACCTGCGACACGACGGGTAAGTGGTCGACGTATCGGAGGTGACCTCCGGAACAGTGGAGTACATTGAAGTTTCCGTACTGGTTTAACTTGTTGAAAGAATTGTTTGTCCCAAAGGGAGCCGGATGGCTCCCTTTTTTGTTGCGCAAGTGTCCCCTTGCCAAAGCTGCAGCATGAAGGCGGCACGCGGAGGCTGCACTTCTGCTTCCATTATTCCGGAGTGCGGGACTTCGTGCGTGCGACGATGGATGTAAGGGGCGGTCTCCTCCTTGGTGCGAAGATTGCTATCTTCCTGAACTGGCAAGCAAAAAAGTCATCGCAAGTTCATATTGCATGGGGATTATAGACTTATTGCTTGCCTGTCGCCGCGACCAATCTGTCGTGTGGGCGACGTGTGTGTCGCGTTTTGTTATCCGCGCTTGGGGGAGGCTCAGCGCGCAGGCAACAGGAAGGAGCAACAGTTCTGGTGCAGAACAAAAAGGAGAAGTCGTTTGCGCAGCTTCCGGTCTATTAAAGCAAAAATAGTTTTATGTTCGGGTATTTGCCTTGTGGCAACCATGCTGGCTGTTATCGGTTATTCAGCCAAATCGGCGCGGGATAATGCGTTGCAGAATGCCGTGACGCAGGCAACCAGCAAGGCGATTACGGAATCGCTTCGCATCCGGAGCGACATTACGTCCGGTCTTGGTGCTGCCCGCAGCCTGTCGCAGGCTGTGGAAGGCCTTAAGCTGGGTGATAATGCCACCCGTGAGCAGGTTATCAACATCCAGCGCCTGCTTACGGAACGAAATTCCGAATTTCTTGGCGTGTGGACAGGCTGGGAGCCGAATGCCTTTGACGGCCGGGATGCCGACTTCATCAACGGCGACGGCAGCTCTGACAAAGGGCGCTTCCTGCCTTATTGGAACAGGGTTGGAGGGCTGCATCTGCAAGCCATTGTTGCTGATCCGGATTCCGGTAAATGGTACACGCATTCCCGCGACACCGGGCGGGAATCCGTCATGGACCCCGCAGTGTATGAGATGCAGGGCAGGAATGTGGTCATGGTCAGCCTCACTGTGCCCATCCGGTCCAGAGGCAAGGTGCTGGGTGTAACCGGCATCGATCTGGCCGGTGACTTTTTGCAGAAGCTGGCGGATTCCGTGGAGTTCATGGGCGAACGTGCCGATGTGACGCTGATCACGCAAAGTGGTGCGATTGCAGGCAAGACGGACAAGGGCGAATTGATCGGTAAGCCTTTTTCGGATGTGTATGAGAATGCTGATGACATCGTTCGTCGCATCCCCATGGGCAAGCCTTTTCACAAGATTGAGGGCGGCTACCTCAGTATTTACGTGCCGGTGGCCTTTGGCAGCGACAGCAACTGGTGGTGCGTGGGCATAAGCGTGCGTGAAGAGCTTATCTATGCGCAGGCAAACGCCATGGCCATCCGGGCCAGCATTGTGGGCGGCATAAGCCTGCTCGTGGCTCTTTCCGTCCTCTGGCTGCTTGCAGGCATCATCGCCCGCCCCATCCGTGAGACCGCTCAGGCCGTAAACAAAATTGCGGAAGGTGACCTTGCTGTGCGCCTTACCGTTCGCGGCAGAGATGAAATTGCCATCATGCAGGGGGCGGTGAACGCCATGGCGGAAACGCTGCAGGGCAATATAACGGAAATCGAGCAGCAGGTTCAGGTGGCCCGCGAAAAGACAGCACAGGCTGAACAGGCCATGGGCGAAGCGGAAGAAGCTCGCCGCAGGGCAGACCGCGCCCGTGCAGAAGGTATGTTGCAGGCAGCGGATAAGCTGCAGCATGTGGTTGTGCGTCTTGCCGGGGTCACGGAGCGTATTTCCGGGCAGTCCGAAGAAGTGCGCAACGGCACGGAAGTGCAGAAGGAGCGCATAACGGCCACAGCCACTGCCATGGAAGAAATGAACGCAACCGTCCTTGAGGTGGCGCAAAACGCAACCAGCGCAGCCCAGAAAAGCGCTGATACGCGGGCCAAGGCGCAGGAAGGACAGGATGTCGTGGATCAGTCCATCACCACCCTGAAGGCCGTGTGGGATCGCTCTGAAGATCTGCGTACGAACATGTCGCAACTGGGAGAGCAGACGCAGGCCATCGGCACCATCATGACCGTGATTGACGATATTGCGGACCAGACCAACCTGCTGGCGCTGAACGCTGCCATTGAGGCAGCCAGAGCCGGCGAGGCTGGCAGAGGCTTTGCCGTTGTTGCGGACGAAGTGCGCAAGCTGGCCGAGAAAACCATGGGCGCAACCAAGGAAGTAGGAGCAACCATCAAGAATATCCAGCAGGTGGCCGGTGACAATATCAACACCATGGCGCTGGCCATGAAGGAACTGAGCGGAGCCGTTGAAATGTCCAACCGCTCAGGTGTGGTGTTGACCGAAATTCTCGCCGGGGCAGACGATTCTGCCGGTCGTATTCTCGGCATTGCCACCGCCGCGGAGCAGCAGTCAGCCGCCAGTGAAGAGATTAACCGTGCTATTGTCGAGATAAACGGCATAACCATGCAGACTTCCCGCAGTGTGCAGGAATCCATGGTCATCATGGCCGAACTGGCAGAGCAATCTGAAGAGGTGTCCGCGCTGATTCAGGAGCTCAAGATGGAAGCCTCGGCCTAATCAGACGTTGTCATCAGGTAACATAAAGCGCAGCCATCACCGGCTGCGCTTTTTTTGTGTATTTGACTTGATGGTATTTCATGCGCACTTATGGGGCTATGTTGACGCCTCGGGAGGATAATGCCCCGGATTGCCGCAATATGGAGAAAACATGCGCTCAGTACTAAAAAGAATTTGTATCATCGTGGCCATTGTGCTGCTCTCGTTGTTCGCCGTCTATCTTTTCGGGGCGGTTATGGTGCTGTCAGACCTTGCCACACGCATTCACCCGGATCTGGCTTTGTGGGCCGTGCTGCTGTGCCTTGCTCTCATCGCGTATGCCGTATGGTGCGCTGCAGCTCCATTCTTCAGGCCGCATGCCCTGACTCTTTCCGCCACGCCTGATGAGGCTGAATTGCAGGCGTACAGGGCCGAGCTGCTCACTCGCCTGCGGGATAACGGATATCTGCGGGCTCAGGGAATTACTGTCTCCAGTGAGCATGATGTGGCAGCGGCTCTGGATGCGTTGCAGCGTAAGGCAAACGATGACATCCGCAGTACCGCAAAGCAGGTGTTTGTGGGTACTGCCGTTTCGCAGAACGGCAAGCTGGACTCCCTGATCGTGCTGTCGCTGCTGGGGCGGCTTATCTGGCGGATATCCGCCTTGTATAATCAGCGACCGGCTCCTTCTGAGTTGTTGTCGTTGTATTCAAATGTCGCCGTAACCTCGTTCCTCGCTGCCGGAGTTGAAGACCTTGGCGGTGAAGAGGCCATGGGCAGCATTATCGGCCCTGCGGTGGCTTCTTCAGCACTGGGGGCGTTGCCGGGAGCCGAGGCGGTTGCAACGGCAATAACTGTGGCACTTGTGGACGGTTCGGCAAACGCACTTCTCACGCTCCGTACAGGGATTCTGGCGAGGAATTATGTTTCCGGCTCTCTTTCTGCGCATGGTGGAAACAGAAGAATCGCAACCGTCGAGGCGCTTTCAATGCTGGCGGATATATCCGGTGAAACCGTCAAGACTGTCATTGCAAAGACAGGACAGGCCGCTGTGCAGGTGTGCGGAAAGACGGTCGGCGATGCTGTAAGCGCGAGTGTGAGAACGGCACGTAAGGCAGCCGAAAGCGTTGCAGACGGCGTTGGTGACGCGGCCCGTTCCGTGGGAGCCGGAGTTGGAGGTGCAGCACGGGCTGTGGGCTCAGGGGTGAGTTGTGCAGTAAAAACAGCGGGAACGGGTGTGAGTGATGGAGCCAGCCTGCTGCGCGATGGCGCTGTTGGTGCTGCCGTAGCGGTGGGGGATTCCACAACGGCCCTCAGTAAAGCTGTAGCACGGGGCGCGCTTGGTTCAGCACGTGTAATCGGCAACGGCGTAAAGGAAAGCGGCCGGGCTGCCTCAAGTTTGATGAGTCGCGCGGGCAATCGAACATCCCGGCTTTGGCGACGTATTACGCGACAGCGATGAGGTCGGAAGAGAGCGTCCGCCCCCTGATTGGATGCGCCCGCCCTTTGGTTGGGCGCACTGATCGCATGCCGCTGAAGGTCAAAGGCAGGGGGCATTACGGAACAAAAGTGGGACAGAGGTGGGGCTGAGATAGCTTGCAATAAAAAACAACGGGCTTCTCCGCGTTCTGTTTGAAGCGGATAACCCGTTGTTTTAATTCGTGGTACCGAGGGCGAGACTCGAACTCGCAAGCCCTTGCGGGCGGCGGATTTTGAGTCCTTTATTACGCGTGTGTAGAGTTTCCCTTGATTGCCCTGTGTCTTTAATGCTAGGTGGTTATGGGTAACAATATTCCCTAAGATGCCCTGCGTTACTGCGCAGTATGGCACAAGACTGGCACAACTGTGGGGGTGGACATGGCACAGAAGTTTTACAGCGTGGAAGGGGTGAAGGGCTTGCGTTATCGCGAGCACCCAACCCGTATTCACAACCGCAAGCCAGATCGATACTTCATAGCAAGACTGTGTCGTAGTGGCATGATCATTACAGAGGCTATCGGCTGGGCTAGCGAAGGGTGGAATATCGAGAAGTGCACCGACCTTGTCAATGCCTTGCGCACCAACTACCGGCAAGGCACAGGCCCTGTCACGATTGCAGGCATGCGCGAAGAATACCAGCGCCAGCAGGAAGAGGCCGCGCGGCAGCGCGCCATGGATGAAGCGCGTGCCATAACATTTGCCGACTTCTTCCGCAGCATCTACCTGCCCAAGGCCCAGAAAACAAAGCGCAGCTGGCGTGATGATGAGATACGCGCCGAGAAGCGTATCATTCCTGAGATGGGCGGTATTCCGCTCGAATCCATCACGCCGGAAATCGTGGAGTCCTTCAAGGATGGACTGCACGAGGATGGCCTTGCCGATGCCACTGTGCTGCAATACATCGCCGTGATCAGGCGCGTATTCAACGTGGCCAGCATGACCAGCGTGGACAGCGTGCCCCTGTTCCGTGGGGAATCGCCCGTGCGCGGCGTGAGCAAGCCCAGACCGGAAAACGAGCGCTCCCGCTTTCTTACCCGCGACGAGGCACGGCAACTGCTGCAACTCTGTCTGGAACATGTTGCCAGCCCGCAGCGCGTCAATCATGCCCG
>JBKEAK010000176.1:0-28939 GCA_047972125.1 Halodesulfovibrio sp. | reverse complement strand
GTGGTCAGTCATTATCATCAGGCCCGCGCTGCCGCGCTGATGGTGCTGGATATTCTGCATAATGGCCGGTCGCCGGGCAGCATTCCGGTAACGGACAAAAGCCCCAATGTCTGCATGTTCGATGCCTCGCTCATGGCCCGCTGGCACCTTGATCCATCGCGCCTGCCGTCCGGTGCCGAGCTTGTGAATCCGCTTCCCCATTCCTTTACCCGCATCCTTTCAGACCCCAGAGCCGGATATGCGGGCGTTGCTATTGCGCTGGCAGGCGTTGCGGCGGTTATCATCCTGTTCCGCCGCAGGCGGCGGATGCAGCGCATGGATGTGCAGAACAGGCTGGATACAGCCCGCAGAGGAATGCAGGATTCCCGCGACTACCTCAAATCCATCATGGACAGCCTGCCCGAAGCCCTTGTGCTTCTGGACTGCGATGGCCGTATTGTGGATTGGAACCGGAATGCCGAGCAGTGGGCCACCGTTCCGGGCAAGCTGGGAGCGGGGAAGGACTTCTTCTCCATCTTCTCCTCCCTGCCGCTGGCGCCGTCGCGGTTTGATCTTGTGCTCGCCCGCAGAGAGGCGGTGCATATTTCAAACACCCCCGTCATGCTCGGCGGTGTGGCTGTGTATGCCGATATCCTTGTTTGTCCCGTCCGCGCATCGGATGGAGACAGGGTGCTGGTGCGTTGCGCGGATGTGAGCGGGCAGGTGCGTGTGGGCCAGTATCTGATGGGAGCGGAATGGCTCTTTTCACTCGGTGGCACGGTGTCCGAGCTGACAAAAACCATAAACAGCCCCCTGTCGGCCATTCTGCTGGATGTGCAAAACGTGCACCGCAGGCTTGGCGACCGCCTGCCGGAGAATGAGGAAACAGCACAGCTTTGCGGCACGACCATGGAAGTCGTGGCGGCCTATTGTGAGCGCAGAGGCATAACCGGCATGCTGGCCGGAATCCGCGAAGCGAGTGAAACCATGGTGAAGGTGAGCGCCGAGATTTCCGTCTTCGTAAATGAAGAACGCAATGAGCTTTCTTCCGTGAACTTTTTCGAGTTGGTGCATAAGGCTGCCAACCTTGCCGCAACCGAGACGCGCATGAGCATTGCGGGGAAGGAGAAGGGAATCCGCTTTGTCATTACAGAGGAAGGCGATCCCGAAGTGCTGTTCGTGCGCGAGGAGCTTGAGCTGGCGCTGCTCTGTTTCTTCCGGTGGCACGGCAGGGTATGCGCTGATGTTTGGCAGCAGGGCGAGCTGGAACTTGCTGTCACTGCATCGGCGTCACGTGACGAGATAGAGGTTGCCGTGTGCAATTCCGCCATGGAATACAGCGAGCATCTGCGCATGCTGCCGGAAGCCTTTGCACAGCGCCGTATGCGGCTTGTACCCTACATGGGGGCTGAGCTGACCTTGGTCTATCTGCTCTTCATCCTGCGTCACAGCGGGGCGCTTGCGGTGCAGGAGCATCCTGATGGTGGGGTGGTAACTACCCTTCGCCTGCCCACCGGCAATTGATGCATCCACCTGCCCGTTTTTTTTCCCCGTCGGCCATGCGCCGATACATGGGGGCTATACACTCATGGCTAATTGCGTATAATGCAAACACCCTGTAACGCTGGTATGGCAGGGCAATATCATTCTGCAACGCTGGAGGAATCCGAATGCTTGATCCCAGGGAATGCATCCTGTACAGCGGCGGTGCTCGCGGAACCGAGACCTGTTTTGGAGAAACGGCTGAGAAGTACGGGCTTCAGGAAGTTAACTACAGCTTTGAAGGACACAAGGTTGACCGCACCAGAGGCGTGCGGGTGCTTACCAGCGAGGAACTTGCGCTGAAGGACGTGAGCCTTACCTATGTCTCCCGTCTCATGAGCCGCAACTATTCCACCGCGCCTCTTTTCCGCAAGGTGCTTCAGTCCATCTGCTGGCAGGTTTCCAGCGGGCATGAGGTGTTTGTTGTGGGTGAAATTCAGGCAGACGGAACCGTCAAGGGCGGCACCGGCTGGGGCGCTGAATTCGCCAAGATCTGCAACAAGCCGCTGCATGTTTTTGATCAGATTCAGAGCCGCTGGTTCAAGTGGGAAAAGGATGCATGGGAAGCTGTTGAAAATCCGGTGATCACCCATCGCCACTTCACCGCCACCGGCACCCGCTTCCTCGATGAGGAAGGCGTGGAAGCCATTGAAGGCCTTTTTACCCGGTCATTTGCGAAATAGCGTAGCTACGTGACTGCAACGCCGGAACCCGCAAGGCTTCCGGCGTTTTTTATTTAGGCCTCCGGCATGATTCCGAAGGCACGTTCAGGAGTGTTGTGTACATGAAATCGGATTTTGCCTCGGCCGCTTCCTCGGCTGCTTCTTCGGGGATGGCTGCCGCCTGTGTGGCCTTTGTCATGTGGGGATTGCTGCCCCTGTATTGGAGAATGCTCGGCGGGGTACCCGCAACCGAGATTCTCTGTCACCGCATCATGTGGTCCGCCGTGTTTGTCGGCGGCATAGTCACCTTCACCGGAAGGTGGAAGGAACTGAAAGAGGCCCTGCACTCGCGCAAAACCCTGCTCACGATGGCCTGCAGCAGTGTGCTCATAGGCATTAACTGGTGGTTGTATATCTGGGCGGTGAACAGTGGCCACGTGCTGGAAACAAGCCTTGGCTACTATATCAACCCGCTTGTGAACATCATGCTCGGCTTTCTGCTCTTTCGCGATCGCCTGCGTCCCGTGCAGCTTGTGGCCATAGCCCTTGCCGCGGGCGGCGTTGTCTACCAGCTTGTGCAGTTCGGACGGCTGCCGTGGGTTGCGCTGAGCCTCGCCTTTTCGTTCAGCTTTTACGGCCTGCTCCGCAAAATAGCCTCTGTGGAATCCATTCCCGGCCTCATGTTCGAAACGCTGGTGCTCACTCCGCTTGTCACGGGCTATCTGCTGTATCTGCACATGCAGGGCACAGGGGCTTTCGGCACCATGGGCGTGACCACCGACCTGCTGCTGGCAGGTGCCGGGGTGGCAACATCGCTCCCGCTGGTCGGCTTTGCTTACGGTGCCCGCCGCATCAGGCTGGTCACACTGGGGCTGCTGCAATATGTGGCTCCCAGCATTGCCTTTCTGCTCGGGGTGTATGTGTTCAAAGAAGAATTTACCGTTGATCATCTGATCACCTTCGGTTGTATATGGTCAGCCCTTGTGCTGTATTCGGGCGAAGGCATCATCAGGAACAGGTTCTTGAAGCGCAAGTAGACGCCTTTTGAGCGCGCACGTATCCCTGCAGGGATGCTGTGCGGCCCTCAAATATATGCATGGTTTCATACCCCGCCCCGCTTTTCACTGCAGAAGCGGGGCGGGGCTGTTTTTGCAGATTGTTTGTTTTTGGGATGCAAGGGACTTAATTTTTGTAAGGTTGTTCTTTCTTCGGATGAAGTGCTGACTTTTTGAAGGGAGAGGTGTTATAAATTGCCTGAGGTGTGTTGCTATACTTTTGTGGTGTGGATAATCTTTGATTATCTGTTTTTCTGGGGAGAGGGACACCATGGCAGAGATAGGAAATGTCGTATCCACTGCGGGCAGAGTTGTTGCAGTTCTCGATGGCTCGGAACGCGTGCTCTCGGCCGGGAGCGGCGTCTTTGAAGGCGAGGCCATCAGAACAGGCGACGGTGCCTCGGTCGAAATCCGGTTTGATGACGAAACCGTTCTTTCTCAGGGCCCCAACAGCGAACTGACCCTCGATTCATACGTTTACAACCCCAATGCCCCGGCGCAGAGCAGCTTTCTTTTTAAGATGGCGCAGGGCACCTATCGCATGGCCACCGGCCAGATTGCCGAAGACAATCCGGATGGTGTGCGCCTTGAATCCCCCCTTGCCACCATCGGCATACGCGGAACAACCACAGTTTCTCGCATTCTTCCCGACGGAACCGAACTGCATGCTGCCGAATCGCTCACGGGCGGCCGGTCCATTATCCTGCAGGACCAGTTCGGCAACCAGCAGCTCATAACGTTCACCAGCGGCGGTGTGCCGTTTAATCCGGGGTTGCCCATGGGGGCGGTCATCACCGTGCCCCAGAGTATTTTTGATGCCATTCGGGCCAGTGCCCCGCAGACTTCGCGTGGCGAACCTCCGGCTGGAGGCGCGGGACGGGATGATGGAAGCGGCGGCGCTGGCAACGAGGACACTGGCGGTGCCGGTGGCGATCAGCAAGGCGCAAACGGCGAAGGGGCGGATGGTCCAACCGACGGACAAGGTCCAGACAGTCAGGGGCTTGCAGATGCCACAGTGCTCAACCTCATCGGCGGAGACGCACTTGCCGCTCTGCTTGGCCTGCCGGCAGGCTCTCTTGATTTTCTGGCGCAAGGTGCCGACGGACAGGGCGGTGCCACTGATCCCGCAGAACTGCTGGAAAGGCTGATAGCGGCGCTCATCTCCAGTTCCCATACACTTCCGGGCGAGGGAACCGGCACGCAGGATACGCTAGAGACCGAGACGAATACCACGTCCGCAAATCAGAATACCACGCCGCCCTCAAGCGGGGTGAACATCATCATCGGCACCTCCGGGCCGGACCTGCTGAAAGGCACGAGCGGAAGCGACAGCATTTCGGGATTGGGTGGAGATGATACGCTTGTGGGTAACCGTGGGGCAGATACGCTGGTCGGTGGCAAGGGCGACGACACCATCTATGGTGCGGAACAAGGGCAGGAAGATCGCCTGAAGGTCATGGGAACCCTGTCGCACGACGCAGAGCCGCTGAAAGACGGCATGTTTGCCAAAGTTGACGGAGACAGCGATTACGATGTGGTAGTGCTTTCGCAGCAGACCGGGGGAAGCAGCACGCTGTCGTGGTATGAAACTTCGCTGAATCCCCTTACCCACGCCATATCCTTTACTGAACATGTCATAGATACCTTTACGAACGACTATCCCACCACGGCGCTTGCTCTGGGAGATGTAGACCACGACGGCGATAACGATATTTTTGTAGGCATGCAGGGCGGCGAGATTCTCCGGTATGAAAATCTCGGGAACGGTAACTTTGCGCAGGATACCGTCAACACCCTTGATCAGTTGAGTGGAAGCGTAGACCGCATGCTGGTTACCGATCTGGATGGCGATGGGTATTTTGACGATCTCGTCGTGCGCGGTTCGGGTAATTCCGGTGAAGTGGTTTGGTACACGAACGGGGCTGGGGCAGCGCAGAACATCTGGAATACCATTGGTGGCAGCGATATCCTTGAAGTTGCAGAGGTCAACAGCGCGGACAGCAGCTACAAAGAGGTGTTCACCCAGTTTGACTCGCATCTCAAGTGTTTCCACTATAACGGGGCAAGCTGGGACTATTCGGTTGTCGAATCCAATGTAACAGGTGCGCAGCAACGAATGGCATTGGGCGATGTGGACGGAGACGGCGACCTTGACCTGTTCTTCTCGGACGATGATGTCCTGCGCCTGTACATGAATAACGGTGGTTACTATTCGCCAAGCTCGGTTGCGCTGGCAAGTCCCGGCGCTGCTGTTGCAGCCCTTGCTGTGGGCGACTTCATCGGGAACAGCGATCTTGATCTGCTCGTGGCCACGGCCAATGACCTGTATATCTACCACAACGTGAGTGACGGTCAGTGGTTCGAGATGACCCCGTTGTTGTCGACTGACGGCACCATAGACGATGTCATGGTGGGCGACTTCGATGGCGACGGAAAAGCAGATGATGTGATCATCCACTATACGGGAGCCGCTGATTCGGCTGTGATCTATGAGAACCTGCTCAGCGAGGCTGAACAGAATACGGTGAGCTACAAACTTTCTGCCACGCCGGTTCTGGTAGATCTGCGCGAGGACGTTGCCATGTCCGACGTGGGTGGCGATGGCACGGATGCGCTGCACCTTGTGGATAACATCATCGGTTCTGCAGCGTCCGATTCGCTCGGAAACGGCGACACCCTGTACGGAAACGGGTTCGACAACAAGATTTCAGGCCTTGCCGGTAATGACAGCATAGAAGGAGGGGGCGGAGACGACTCTCTTTCCGGCGACGACGGTTCCGACCACATTCTTGGCGGCATGGGCAATGACCTTATTTCCGGCGGTTCGGGCGATGATGTGCTGTTTGGCGATGATGACCAGAACGGTGCGGTTTACGGCCACGACAGCATTTCCGGCGGCTCCGGCAATGACGAGATTCATGGGGGCAACTGGAACGATTTGCTGCTCGGCAATTCCGGTTCGGATCAGCTGTTCGGCGATGACGGAAACGACACCCTCTGGGGCGGTTTGGCGGTAGATTCCCTTACCGGCGGTAACGGGAATGATGTGTTCTACTATTCCTCTCAGCTGGAAGCCGGTGACGTGATCTCCGACTTCAATAATTCCGACGACACATTCAGCTTCCTGAGTTCGCAGTTCGGTTCGCTGGCCCACAATGCCGCACTTTCTGCGGACAACTTTGTCTACTGGGTCAAGGCGGACCACTACGGCCAGAGCTTCACCGAGGCAGGTGGCACGTTTGCAAGCGGTACCGCCGGGTTTGTGTACGAAGTGACAGACAGCAATACCGCTTCCGGCAATCTGTATTTCGAGAATGATACGGGGCACACCGGTGATGAAGTGCTCATTGCCTCGGTTACGCAGACAACGGCAGGCAGCGCCGGTGCCATGTCCGCCTCTGATATCTATCTGACGGATACCCCGTTCACGGACCCGAACACCATCGGCTGATGTCTTTCATCATGCAGGCAGTTGACCCCGTTCGCAGCGTTGCGGACGGGGTTTTTTATGAAGGGGTTTTCTGTGGCGGAGTGCCAACACCCGGTGTAGAGTGCCCGCAGTTTTACGACAGCCACCCATGGAGGAGAACGCATGCTGCCAAACGTTACCACGATGAATATCGCCCACAGGGGGGCGCAGGGAGTGTGCCCGGAAAACACCCTGCTTGCCGCAGGCATGGGGCTCGCTTACGGCGCGCACATGTGGGAGCTGGATGTCAGCATGACAAAAGACGGCGTTCTGGTGATCATACACGATGATACGCTGGACAGAACCACCAATGCTGCGCAGTTGCCCGCCTTTGCGGGGCGTGCTCCGTGGCGGGTATGCGATTTCACCTATGATGAACTCAAAACGCTGGATGCCGGTTCGTGGTACGTGCAGACAGACCCTTTCGGGCAGATTGCGGCCGGTGCCGTGGATGAGGATGACATGAAGGCCTTCAGCGGCCTCAGGGTGCCCACCCTGCGTGAGGCGCTTGAGTTCACCCGCGATGCGGGTTGGTGCGTGAATGTGGAGATAAAGGACCACGCACACCTGATTGGCCACAACGTCATAACCGAGGCCACTCTGGACTGCATACGCGATACGGACATGGTGGAAAGCGTGTTGCTCTCTTCATTCCAGTACAAATATCTGGAACAGGCCGGGGCCATGCTGCCGGAGATTCCGCTCGGTGTGCTGGTGTATGATGAACCGGTTGCAGACCCTGTTGCCCTTGTCCGTTCACTCAAGGCGCAGGCTTATCATCCGTGGCGGGAAAATGTGACCGAAGAGGTGGTGGACCGGCTGCGTGACGCCGGCTTTGGTGTGAACGTGTATACCGTGAATGACGCAGCGGAAATGGCTGAGTTTGCCTCGTGGGGCGTTACCGGGTTGTTTACTGATTTTCCTCTGTTATGCTGGGGTGTTCTGCAAGGCGAACTGTACGGGTAAACGGACCGGAAAATGGCCCTGTGCATGGTAGAAAAAGGCCTCTGCAGCCAACCGGATACGCCTTTGGATATGAAGATAGAAAAAATCCGTTTTTTTGCCTGCGTAATTGCCTGTAATCGTTATGGTAAATCTTGATTGACCGTATGATGAAATGGGCGTAATCCCGCCGGATAACAGCATGTTTTCTTATCCGGATGGTGTGAGATGCTTTTTGTTGGCGAAGCAGCCGCCCTTGCCACAGCAGCGCTGTGGGGAATATCGGCCTGCATGCATACGGCTGCCGCTCGTTTGATCGGCTCTTTGTCCCTGAATCTTTTCCGGCTCCCCCTTTCCCTCAGCTTCTTTCTTGCAGGCATTGTGCTCTTTCAGTCGCAATGGAACCTGTCGCATGATCAGGTCCTGTGGCTTGTCGGGTCTGGCGTGATCGGCCTCGCCTTTGGCGATGTGGTGTTCTATGCCAGCGCCGTGCGCATCGGGGCCCGCCTGTCTGTGCTCATGTGGGAGCTTTCGCCTGCCGTAATAGCCGTTCTGGCCTATTTCTTTCTGGATGAATCGATTTCGCCCATGGGAATGGTGGGCATAACGCTCACGCTTGTGGGTGTTGTGTGGGTGCTGCTTGAAAAGAACGATGGCAGCATACCCGGTCTTACACCCCGCAGGTGGATAGAGGGCATTGTCCTTGTGTTGCTCTCTGTCGGCGCGCAAAGCGTGAGCACCTTGCTTGCCAGAATGGCGCTTGTGCAGGGCGGCGATGTGCTCGTAAGCGCTGCGGTGCGCACGGGCAGCGCCGTTTTTGCCCTGTGGTTTTTTGTTGCCCTTATAGGCAGGGCAGGGCGCGCCGTGAAGACCATGCGGGAGCACCCGCAGGCAATGCGCATGACGGTGCTTGCCGGTTTCATCGGCCCCACTGTAGGGGTCTGGCTTTCCCTGCTTGCCGTAAAGCACACCAAGGCCGGCATTGCCGCCACGCTTATCGGGCTTGAACCACTCGTGGTCATTGCCCTGCTTGCTCTCTATGAAAAAAAGCGTCCCTCGTCGCGGTTGCTGACAGGCGCGCTCATCTCCTTTACGGGAACGGCTCTGCTGTTCCTACGCTGATTTTCATCAGATAGTTCTGCAATGTAAAAGGGAGTTGTGGGCCGGTTGAACGGTTCGCAACTCCCTTTTTTTGTTTATTCCGGGGTACTCTATAGTGCGGTCCGGTTATGCCGCGCAGAAGGCACCGGGGCGAAATTTCCGGTAATCATGCGGTGCCGGTTGTGTTAGCTGCGTTTGCCATACACGCTGACACGCGAGCGTTTATCCGCCCCGCCTCTTGTCTTGTAGTCCAGAATGATCTTGCGGATGTATCTGTCACCCTTGGGCAGGCGAAGAGCCATGGTCTCGCCATTCTTTGCTATGTACTTTCGCACGGGCAGCTCATGGCGTTTTCCGTTGCCGAAAACGACAATGACCTTGCGAAATTCAACGCCCTGATCTTTTACCTTTATCTTGAGGTAGTCATATTTTTTCAGGTCGTTGACTCTGATTTCGTCGTAGTCCCGGCTGAGATTGACTGATTTTTCTCCAAGTTTTTTCCAGTCATCGGCTACGGCCTGGCCTGAAAGCAGCAATGTGAGAACCAGAGCAAACAGCCCTGTGAAGCGCTTCATATCAATTTCTCCGAAGGGTTTTATCTGTGAATTCATGCATGATGAAGGAAGTGGTTGTTCGATTGCGGACGGTATAGGTAGCATGATGAGGGCACAGGTCAACCTTGGGGGTGTAAAAGACTGTTAACGGCTTGAGTGCGTATGGCACGTTGAAATGAAAAATGCCGCCTTTTCAGGCGGCATTTGTGTGAGTGGTAAGCTGCAATGCGTGGCTGGGCAAACCTGTGGCGCAGGCGATGCAGGATGCTGCAGGCATGCGCAACTGAGTGTTAGTGCGGATTTTGATTGCCCATAAGACCGGAAGATATGCCTCAGGTGGCGCTTAATTCGTTCGGTAACAACGAATGGCGAACGGGTAAAGCCTAACGGCTCCCGGCTGCGGCAGAAAGACACGTGGCATCGTCATCTTCGTCCTGCTCGGTGCATACGGCTTCCACGCCCCTCAGCTTCTCATATTCCTCGCCCCACTGGCACAAGCGTTTGAGCAGCGGCAGAACAGAGGTGCCGATTTCCGTGAGTGAATATTCCACCTTGGGAGGAACTTCGGCATATACGTCGCGGTGGACAATGCCGTCGTTTTCCAGTTCACGCAGCTGCTGCGTAAGCATTTTCTGGGTAATGCTGGGCATGGAGCGTTTCAGCTCACTGAAGCGCTGCGTACCATCCTGACCGAGGCGGTACATGATGAGCGGCTTCCATTTACCACCTATGAGCTGCAGCGTAAGTTCCATGGCGCAGTAATATTCCTTGCCGGAACAGCGTCTGAGTTGGCATCCCATAATTCCTTCCTCCCGATTGCCGGTGTGGGCTTCATAAGTGCGGCATTGCTGCCGCCTGCCTTTTTCCTACATCACTCAATAGTATCTTTCAAGGGGGTATGGTTCCCTTTGGCATACTAGGGAACAAGGTTGTGCGTACTTGATGAATTATCGGTTGTATGGTGTATGGACTGCGTGAAAGGTTGCCGTTCCTGTAAGGTGATTGCCGGAGCAGGAGGTGGCAGTGATTTGATTATCAAGCATAGCAATGAGGATATTATGGCAAAACGAATTGTGTTTGTGCACGGCAGCCCCCGCAAGAACGGGAATACCCGCGCAGTTACGGCTCTGGCCATGGAAGCGGCCCGTCAGCAGGGGGCCGATGTTGCAGAGATTGATGCCACTACGCTTACATTCAAGGTGGCCGGCTGTCTCGGCTGTCAGAAGTGTCAGCAGTCGGATGCCTTTGCCTGCGTTTTGGGGGATCAACTGGCAGATACCGTGGCCATTTTGCCTGAATATGATGTTATAGTGCTGTCTACGCCGTTGTATTGGTGGAGCTTCACGGCGCAGCTGAAGGTGTTCATCGACAGAATGTACTGTCTGAGCAAGTTCGGCGGGGAAGACGGAATCCGTTCGCCCATGAGCGGCAAGAAGCTGGCGCTTATAGCCACTGCCGGCGGCCCCATGGAGGATAATCTGGAACTGCTCGAGAGCCAGTGGAGAAATCCTGCTCACATGATCGGCTGTTCTTTCGATTCCTGCCTGTTTCCGGATACGGTTGTTCCGGCCGGTGAGCTGGTGAATGATCTGGTGGCAGCAGAAAAGGCTCGCAGCTTTGGGCGGCGTCTGGCTTCCTAGTCCGGGGGCGGGCAGGAATGCCCGTAACCGGTAATTTGCAAACATCCTGCGGAGGAACCATGGAAACATTGCAGGCTATTCATACCCGCCGATCCATACGCAAGTATGCAGCAGACAAGGTGGAGCGCGAAACCATCATCGAAGTGCTGAAAGCAGCCATGGCTGCCCCCAGCGCCGGCAACCAGCAACCTTGGCGTTTCGTGGTTATCGAGAACAGGGAAACGCTTGAGCGTATTCCCTCCATCCCCCCATACGCGAGCATGGTGCCTTCGGCATCGTGCGCCATCATGGTGTGCGGCGATACCTCGGCGGAAAAGTATCCCGGCAACTGGATGCTTGATTGCTCTGCCGCCGTGCAGAACATGTTGCTTGCCCTGCACGACAAGGGGCTGGGAGCTGTCTGGTGCGGTCTGTGGCCCGATGCGGCTCGTGTGGCCAGCTTCCGCACTCTGGCCGGTCTGCCAGAGCACATTGTGCCGCTGGCCCTTGTGCCTGTGGGGATGCCGGATCAGAAAACGGGCGTACACGACAGATTTGATGAATCCAAAATACACTGGGAAAGGTGGTAGCATGCCTATTGTAACTATTGTATCCAATCCGCTGGATGTTGAGCAGAAGCGCGAACTGGTGCGGGAAATTACCGAAACCTGTTCCCGTGTGATGAATCTGCCCCCGCAGACAATCGTTGTCATTCTGGATGAAAAGCAGGCAGAGAACATCGGCGTTGCCGGTACACTGCTTGCGGACAGAACAGTTTGAGCTGGCTGAGCTGAATTGGCCGGGCTGATTAAACAGGGTGGCCAGACCGATCCGGCTCGTCCGGGAACGATTTTCGGGTGCCATGTGGGCATCCGGGAATGTCACGCAACCTTCAATATAACGACAAGGAATGCAGAGATAATGACTGATCATGTTTTCGTTTCGGCCGTGTTTGTGGCCCGGCAGAAGAAGCTTGAAGCACTGGGAGAGGCCATAGCCGCAGTGGTGGATGCAACCCGCAGCGAGCTGGGCTGCCTTCGGTACGACCCGCATAGCTGTCAGGACGATGCCTGCCGTTTCTTCTTCTATGAAGAGTGGGAATCGCAGAAGCATCTGGATGCCCACATGGCAACCCCGCATTTTCATACCTTCATTGAGAGCATGAAGGATCTGCTGGCCGAAGCCCCCGAAGTGAAAGTGTGGAAACGGTGCCGATAATCGACGGTCGATGGGCTGCGGCTCTTGTTTTATGCGGGAAAATTGCGTAGTTCCACATTTGCGGCTGTGTGGGCCGCTGACCACGTTAGGAGGAAGGAATGAAGATTCTCGCATTGGATAAGGTGCTGGAAACAGCCACCCCTGAAGGCATCAAGGGCAATTTCATGAAAGAAGTGAACCAGATGGTGAAGCTGTATCTCGCCGATGTGGTTCGCGAAATATACTTCCGTCAGGACCGTTCCGGCACTGTGCTGGTCATGGAAGCCGCGACGCTGGAAGACGCCCGCAACATGATTGATACCTTGCCGCTCGTTAAGACGAAGATGATCGATTTCGATCTCATTCCGCTTGGTCCGTTCATGCCGCTGGCGCTGCTCCTCGAAGATGAGGAAGAGGCTCCCGCAGCCGGTCCTGCCAACTGCCATTAGTCTCGGGTATCTTTTGATCTGAGGCTGATTCTGACCGGCAGCTTTCGTAAAGCCGCTGAGATGATGATTACGCCCGCCGCATCTGTACGATGCGGCGGGCTTTATTATGGGCTTAATAATCGTATTGATCAGCCGTTTACGGCGGTGACGAGCATCAGATCTTCATGGGAGCCGGGAAAGGCCTCCTCGATGCAGATGTCGGTAAAACCGGCTTCTGTCAGAAGAGAGCGATATTCGGCAGCACTCCATGCCTGCATGGTGCTGTGGTAAGTCTCTACAACCTCTGTGGTGCCTGCCTGTGCAAGATGAATGATGTGGAAGGTCTGCCGTGCAACGCGAAGATGCTCGTGCCACCGGCTTTCCATGAGGCACAGGTGAGGAGTGTCGGAAAAGAGGCCGCTCGTCGTCTTGTACCAGTTGCTTATGGTGCCTGAGTTTCTGACGGCCTTTTCGGTATGCACCTCAAGGATGATGCGCCCTCCCTTTTTCAGGGCCCTGCGTGCGCTATGCAGTATCGTGTGGCATCTCTGCGGGGGGAAGACGTTCAGCTCGCCGTAGAGCAGGGTGACCATATCGTAGGGGCCGCCATAGGGAGTGGCGAGAATGTCGCCCAGTACGAAAGAAGCTTCTGGGGCCGTGACGGTCTGCTGCGCATGGGCAATGGAGGCTGGGCCGAAATCAATACCGTGGTAGTGATGACCATTCGCTAGCCAGTGCTGCGCATACAGGCCGGGACCGCACCCGAGATCAAGGATGGAAGCTGTGGTTCCGGCGAGAAAGGTCTGCTGTATCCATGCTGTTTGGACGGCAATGGATTCGGCTTTTCTGCTGGCGAGGTCGTGGTCCTGCGTGAGGTGTTCTCGCAGCATCCTCTTGCTGAACGCAGGGTCGTTCCAGGGTATCTTGTAGCCACCGGACCAGACGTCGGCTGTGGTGGGGTGTTCGTTCCGGGTGGGGGTATGCAGAATGTGCATGAGTGAATGACGGGACATGATGTACGCTCCTTGTGCAGCGCAAGCTGCAGGTGGCAAATGCATAGAACCGGTTCCGCATGGCGGACCGGATGCCTGACAGACAGGGGGCAAGGCCGGAATGATTCCTGAACCTTGTTCTATGGCAAGTGCTTACATCATGGTGACGAGGTGAATACGTCACAAAGTCGATAAAGTAAAGCATATCCCCGGCGATTGCGGGAGACGCAGCGGGCAGTGTTTGTGAGGCTTGGGTTAGCTACATGCCTTCGGGCAGAGCTTCGGAGGGGTAGAGGTCGGTCGCGTTCTCAAAACGGGTGAACTGGCCGTTGTACTGCAGGGGACAGGAGCCGACCGCACCGTTACGCTGCTTGCCGATGATGATTTCGGCAGAGTGGATGAGGGCCCGGTCTTCCTTCTTGTTGTACACTGCGTCACGGTAGATGAACATGATGACGTCAGCATCCTGCTCGATAGCGCCGGATTCGCGAAGGTCGGAAAGCATGGGGCGCTTGTCTGCACGCTCTTCAACCTTTCGGTTGAGCTGCGACAGGGCGATAACGGGAATGCTCAGTTCCTTGGCAAGTGCCTTCAGGTTTCGGGAAATATCGGAAATTTCCAGTTCGCGTGAGTCGGTTTTGCGGCTTGAGCGCATGAGCTGCAGGTAGTCCACGATAACCATGCCGACGTTCTTGCTTGCCTTGAGCCGGCGGGTACGTGCACGCAGGTCCAGCGTGGAGAGGGAAGGGGTGTCGTCGATGTAGATGGGAGCGTTGCCGAGCTGGTCCGCAGCCCAGTGCAGGCGCTGCCAGTCTTCATCGGTTATGCCACGCCCGGTACGCAGCTTGTTCAGTTCCACGCCGCCCACAGCTGCGATCATACGCGACATGAGCTGTTCCATACCCATTTCCAGAGAATAGAACACAACCGGAACACCACCCTGAAGCGCCGCGTTGGTGGCAAGGTTCAGCGTGAACGCGGTCTTACCCATGGAGGGGCGCGCAGCAACGATGATGAGGTCGGAAGGCTGCATGCCTGCCGTCATCTTGTCCACGGTATAGAAACCCGTGGTGACACCGGTGACGAGGTTCTTGCTGTCGATACGGCGTTCAAGTTCTTCGAACACGCGTCCTACAAGGGTCTTGGAATCGACAAATGCCTGTCCGGCAGTACGCTCTGAAATGGAGAATACTGCCTGTTCGGATTCGTCCAGCAGGCTGTCGATTTCAACCGACTGATCATAGCATTTGCTGATGATGGTCGAGCAGGAGGAAATCAGGTTGCGCTGCAGGGACTTGTCACGGACGATGGTGGCATAGTGCTCGGCATTGGCCGCACTGATGACGGAGTTGGCAAGCTCGCCCAGATAGACGGCACCGCCGACCATTTCGAGCTGGCTTTTATCTTTGAGATATTGCCCTACAGTGAGCAGGTCAACCGGCTTGTTCTGCCGGTGAAGCTCCATGATTGCCGCGAAAAGTGTGCGATGGGCAGGGGCGTAGAAATCATCCTCGTGGATGATGTCGACCAGAGTGTAGAGAGCGTCTGAGCGCAAAAAAATGCCGCCCAGCACTGCCTGTTCGGCCTCCATGCTGTGCGGAGGAACATTGCGCAACATATCGTCCGAGAGTTGGTCGTAACTCTCGGGATAATCCATGTCTCCGCCCCAAGGGGCGGAGACATGGTCAAAGTCGCTATTCAGCGGATTCCTCTGCTGCGTCATTGGCTACAGCGGGGGCTTCTTCCTCGACCAGACGGCCTTCGGGAGCAACCTTTACGAGGATTTCGGAAATCACGCCTGCGTGCAGGCGAACGCGTACGGGGTATTCGCCCAGAACGCGGATGGGAGCGTCGAGCAGGATGCGACGACGGTCAACGTCGATGCCCTGAGCGGCGAGAGCTTCGGCAATATTGGTGGCGGTGACAGAGCCGTACAGCTTGTCGTTTTCACCAACACGTACCTGCAGAACCACGTCGGCCTTTTCCAGCTTGGATGCCAGAGCCTGAGCGGCGCCGCGTACGGCTTCCATCTTTTCCTGCAGCTTCTTGCGTTCCAGTTCAAAAGCCTTGAGGTTGCCGGCAGTAGCCATCATGGCAAGGCCCTTGGGAAGCAGGAAGTTGCGGCCGAAACCGGCCTTTACTTCAACAACGTCACCGAGAACGCCGAGGTTTTCGACGTCTGCGCGAAGAATAACTTTCATTGGTCGCTCCTCCTACAGAGTGCTCTTTTTCTTTACGTCACTTGCGTGCGTAGAGGTGAAGATGAGCAGAGCCATCTGGCGGGCGCGCTTGATTTCGGTGGTCAGCAGGCGCTGGTGGTGCGAGCAGGTACCGGTGATGCGGCGGGCAATGATCTTGCCGCGCTCGGTCACGAAGTCACGCAGGATATCGGGGCGCTTGTAGTTAAGGGGCAGGTCCTTGTCTGCGCAGAAGCGGCAGAACTTACGACGGGGAGTGAAGCGTCTCTTGAAAGCCATTTATGCAACCTCCTCGACTTCGTCAGTCAGCTTAACGGTTACAAACTTGTAAATGCCGTCGGTGATGCGGATGATGCGCTCCAGTTCAGCAACGCCGGAGTTGGGCATGCTGTACTCAAGGCGCACGTAGTAACCGCGCATCTGCTTCTTGACGGGGTAGGCGAGGTCGCGCATGCCCCAATGGTCTACTTCGAGCACGTTACCTTCAACGCGCTCGACAACGCCGGTAAGGGTGCCGAGCACGGTTTCGCGTGCGTCAGCGGCAAGCTCCGGGGAAAGGAGCAGCAGCGTTTCGAATTTTCTCATTCCTGTATCTCCTTGTGGTCTCTTGGCCCACTCTCGAAGAGTGAGCAAGGCAGAACGAGGGTGGTTAATGGAAAGATATCCAATTGTCAACAACCAAGTCGGTCTTAAACAATATCAGAAGAACCCCGGCTTGTCATTACGCGTCAAAGGTTTTCGGGTTGAGCCCGAGCAGGCAGAACGCCTCGTAGGTAATGGTGCCCCATGCGGCGGCCAGTTCTTCCGGCGTTACCGGGCATTCTCCGGGGCCGCCCAGAATCCATGCCGTATCCCCTGAGAACACGTGGGGAATGTCGGTAACATCCACAGCAGTCATCTGCATGCACACGCGGCCGACGATGGGCGCGCGGTGACCGTTCACCATCATGACTCCCCTGTTGGAAAGGCCGCGGCTGAAAGCATCTGCGTAGCCCACGGAGGTTATGGCAACCCGCATGTCACGCGGTGCCACAAAGGTGCGCCCGTAGCTTATGCTTCTGCCTTTGGGCAGATCGTGTACCTGCAATACGGGGGTGCCCACGTCCATGGCGGGGCGCAGTCCGCTTCCCAGATGCTCGTTGCCGGTTCCGTGCAGCGGGTTGGCTCCGTACAGGGCAATGCCGGGGCGCTGCAGCTCATGGTGTGTTTCGGGGTAGGCAAGCATGGCTGCGGTGTTGGCAATGGTTGCCTCAAAGGTCAGGCCGGCAGAGCGCAGTGCTCCCGTGATACGCAGAAAGGTTTCGTGTTGTTCACGGGTGAAGTCTTCTTTTTCAGGCTCGTCGCTTACTGCAAAGTGGGATGCGACAATGGCCACCCGTATGCCGGGCAGACCGGGCAGTGCCTGCAGCAAGTCAGGAATGTTGTCTTCTGAGAAGCCGAGGCGGGCCATGCCGGTGTCGAACTTGAGGGCCACGGCAATGGGGGCCTCGGCAGAAGCCGCATCTGAAAGCATGCGCAGGTGCTGCAGGGAAAATACGAAGGGGACAATGTGGCCGATACGGCAACTGCATGCTTCTTCGGGCGTGAGTGCGCCGAGCAGGGCTATGATCCGTCCGTCAAACCCTCCCTTGCGCAGCTTGAGAGCTTCACCCACCGTTCCCACGGCAAGGGTGCGGGCACCTGCCGCAGCAAGGGTGGTGGCAACGGGAACAAGTCCGTGACCATAGGCATCGGACTTGATGACGCCAATGGGGGCGGCTGCTTTTCGGCTCAGAAGTTCGTAGTTGGCGCGAATGCGGTCGAGATGGATGCGGACCGAGATATTATTATAGGATATACTCATGGGGACTCCTGCCTGAAGCTCCGGTAAAAAAAATCAACCCAATCGTCAGTATGCTCGCATTTTCCGGCATTTATGCTCTTTCCCTGTGCGGGAAGCTGTGATAGAGAATTCCCTAATTAAAGGGTACGCATGCTTCATACAGACTTGAACAAGGTAATTCAACAAGATAGCGGATTGTTTTTTTCCGTCAGCCGTACGCCGTCTCTCCGAGGAGTGATGGCGTTCTGTTCTGCTCTTTTTCTGACGCTTCTTCTTTTGTTCCCGACACTTGCCGGAGCCACGAATCTTTTCGTCAATAATGAGGACGAAGAGACCGTTGTCTGGTCGCTGCACGCTGACAAGCTCACGACCATGAACGACAGCAAAGTCATGGAAGCTGAAGGCAATGTGTCTCTCCGACAGGGAGATGACTACCTCAAAGCAGACTTTATCCGGTATTACTCGGCCACCAACTGGGTGTTGCTCAAGGGCAACGTGCAGGTAAAGATGGGTGAGGACCTGATGGAGGCTCAGGAGGGCGAGTTTGATCTCGGGAACCGCATCGGGTGGCTGAAAAAGGGCAAGGTATTCATTGAAGGGCCCCATATCTATTTTGCGGGCGAGAAAGTTACCAAGCATTGGGGCGACTTCTATTCCTTCAAGGATGCCAAGGTAACGGCCTGCGACGGTGACGTTCCCGCATGGTCCGTTTCCGCCAAAGAGGCAACCATTGAATTGGATGGTTACTCGCAGCTGTGGCACACCTCCTTTGCCGTGAAGGATCAGGATGTAAGCTACGTTCCCTATTTTGTGCTGCCCATGAAGACCAAGCGCCAGACTGGTTTCCTTTTTCCGGAATTCGGTCATTCCAGTAAGATGGGCATGTGGTACAGCCAGCCCTTCTATTGGGCCATCAATGATTCAAGCGACATGACGATCAACGAACAGTGGATCGAAAAACGCGGCTTCATGACCGGCCTTGAATATCGCCATCAGTTCGACCAGTACAACAAGGGCTGGTGGCGCCTTGATGTGCTGAACGACAACGATATCGACTACAGTGAGAACGACGAGCGAGGTGGCCTGGATGATGACGGCCTTGTGCGGACAAACCCGGAGCGGTTCTGGCTGCGCGGCATGTTCGACGGGCATCTTGCTGATCCCCGCTGGAAGCTCAAGGCTGACCTTGATATCGTCTCTGACCAGAACTATCTGCGCGAGTTCAAGCAGAGTTCCGCAGCATTCTATCCTACCCGTAACGCGCTTCAGGATTTTTTCGGGCGCGATCTTCAGGAAATTGACCAGAACCGAACAAGCGAAGTCCAGATCAGCAGAGACTGGGAGCGCATGGGCATGGCCCTTGGCGCCCGGTATGAGCAGAACCTGAATATCGGTAACGGCAACCTGACCTCAGCGACAGATCCCTCGTTGCAACGCATGCCTCAGTTCGACCTCTTCCTTTTCAAGGGCGGCCTGCCCGTTGGGGAATCTGCCATTCCTCTGGAATTCGAGGCAGAAGCACAGGCTGTGAATTTTTTCCGGCATAATGGTACCCGTGGTAGCCGGTTCGAGATTCATCCTAGCGTCAGCGCGCCGCTTGTGAGCGAATTCGGTACCATTATTCCCAAGGTGGGATGGAGGCAGACTCAATATTTTACTGAAAAAGTACAGCAGTATGACACGGATAAGGGGGATGGAAAGGGAACTTCACGTTCCGTTCCCGACTTCAGTGTTGCCGCCTTTACCGAAGTGGCCAAGGTCTATGACCTGAGCGGAGAGCAGAAGCTGGAAGCCACAACCGAGAACGTGGGAAAGAGCGAGTGGATTGGCCTGCGGCATAGCGTCCAGCCACGGGTGCAGTATTCGAACGTTCCTAACGTGAATCAGACAGATAATCCGTACTATGATGCGGATGACCGTATCTGGGCTGAGAATGAATTACGTGTATCGTTGGTAAATTTGTTCACCCGCAAATCTGCTTCGGTTACCATGACGGATGGAGAGAAAGAACCTATTCCTACAGTTAGATATGACTATAGGGATGTCATTCGTTTCCGTGTTGAGCAGGCCTATGATTTCCGGGAAGCCGAACGAACTGATATGCTTGATACGTATGAGCGTCGGCCCTTCTCGGATACGGAGGTTGAGCTCATCATCAACCCGTTGGATTATCTGACCCTGACAAACCGGACATTCTGGTCACCGTATGAGAACAGTGTAACACGTCACGAACATACGATTTCCGTCTATAAGGAAGACATCGGGCGTGTAACTACAGGCCTTGATTTCCGTGATAAGGTTGATGAGTACAAAAGGCAGCGCGTAATTGAAGAAGAGAGCTTGTTGATCGGGGACTACAGCCGGACTCGTAATGAACGTGTTCGTGGTTTTAATATCTCCACGGAGCTTACGTATTTCAAGCCCTGGACATTCAGGACGATTTACAAGGCTGATATTGAAAGCGGAAACGATCTGGAGAAGACTGTCGAGTTGATTTATACGCATCAGTGCTTCGAGATCATTGCCGAAGTATCTGTCATGCCGGACGATACAAGCGTGAATATGTATATCAAACTCCCGGGCTTGACCTTCTAGTGTGAAGGTTGTCACCATGGCGATATGTAAATCCCTCCGGATTCCGGAGGGATTTTTTTATGGGCTTAGGCAGCCTTGTGGAGGAGCAGGACATGTGCCTTTGCCCGGGTCCGGGCTGCGCATGACTGGATGATCGTTTTTCGAACTGTGCTCTCTTCGCAGCGGCGCGAGGAGCCGGTTCCGGCTCCGGGCAGTGGAGGCATGGAACCGACACAGGTATTGACTCCCTTTCGATGTATTTGATTCATCCGGCGCAGCCGGTACCGTGTTATCAAATCAGCGTTACGCTGCTGTTGATTATTTTTCAGATATCTTGTCAGAAATGTTATCAGAAACGTTACCAAGGACCTTACCGGACACCTTGCCGGAAGTGTAACCTGACACCTTACCCAATACACTATCAGTTACGCTGTCGGCTACGTTCTTTGCTGCCTCTTCCTCTCGTTCCCGAAGCGACATGCCCCCGGTCTTGCGGAACAGGTTGGTGTAGCGTTCTTCCACGAGATTGCGATGCTGTTCTCGCGCGGTGCATACCGTGGCATGGAGCAGGTCGAGTGTTTTGTCCGAGAGCATTTCCAGTTCACAGGCAATGTAAGTGCGGAAATTTTCACCGCGCTGTTCAAACGTGGCCGGATAGCGTTCTGCTATGTCTCGCATCCAGTCCATTTCAATGGAGACGATCGCATCCAGCTTCGGGGATTCCTTCAGTGGTGGAATGCGGTTCTCCATGCGGGCATACTTCTCGGTCATGAAGTTGCGCTTACTGCTTTTGGCCAGACGCAGATCCTCAAGGTAGGATTGCAGTACCACCTGCGGGAGTACCGAATGATGCATCCAGCGCATTGTCCTGAATGTATTAAGATAGTCCTGGCAGGGGGAGTGTACGGTCGAGTTTACCGTGCGAAACATCTCCAACTCTATTTCAACGATCTGCGAGATCAGGGATTCATATTCGACTGTGAATGACATGTCGTTTCCTCCTTGCGCGGAACAGGTGCATGGTTGCCTTAGTGTTCCGCCGGTTCTCAGAAAGGGGTGTCTGACCCGACGAAGCAGAGCAGGCCGCGCGACTCCACAACACGCTTCAGGTGCTGCATGTGTTCGTCTGAGGGAGAAGGCTGGTCCGCCATGGCGTATGAGCGCCCAAGCTGGGTGTATTTGGATTCGCCGAGGCGGTGGAACGGCAGCAGGTGCATGGCATCAAGGCCGATACCGTGAATGAAATCTGCTGTGGCTTTCAGATTCTGATCTGAATCATTCTTGCCCGGAATGATGGGAACGCGCGGCATGATCACGCCGTTCCAGTCCTGTTTCGCGAGCAGAGCAATATTCTTCAGAATCAGCTGGTTATCCACGCCTGTGAGTTCCTTGTGGCGTGCGCTGTCCATGTGTTTGATATCTGTGAAGACCCAGTCCACGTATTTCATGATTTCAAGATAGAAATCCGTGGGCAGGCACGAGGTGGTCTCTATGCAGGTGTGGATGAACATCTCTTTGCAGCGCTTGAGCAGGGCTGAGATGAAACGTTTCTGCATTAACGGTTCGCCACCGCTGAAGGTAACCCCGCCGCGGGCGCCCCAGAACTGCCGGTCGCGCTGGAATATCTTGGCCAGTTCGTCAACGGAATAGCGCTTGCCGCTGGTGATGAGTGCTTCATGATAACAGGTGGATATGCACTCGTGTGTGGTGCAGACGTCACACAGCTCCCGGTTGAAGGCCAGAACCCCGTCCTCCTGGTGCGGTGAACCCATAAGGCAGCTGCTGATACAGTTGCCGCACTTCTGGCAGCGGCTTGCGCGGTGCATGAGTACCGGCGTTCTGTGCAGTCCCTCAGGGTTGCTGCACCAGATGCAGCTGAGCGGGCAGCCATTCAGAAAAACCGTGGTTCGCGTTCCGGGCCCGTCGTGAACGGAGTGACCCTGTATGTCGAACACCATGCCGGTTGGTGATGCCTGCCTTGTTCCCACAACGATTTCATCGATTGTCTTGTGCATCGTGTGCTGCATCCTTTGTATGAAGCGGCTGGCGGCCGCCGGTGGGCTGAAGGCGGACGCCGCCCCGAAGGGCAGCGTCCGGGTTTGTCCTGAGAAACCGGGTGAACAGGCGCATGGTTAATGAGCAGATGCCTTTGCTTCTTCCGCACGCACGGTCACATCCGTGGAGAGAGGAAGGCTGGATGCGAAGAGAATGGAGACCACGAAGGCACACAGGGCGAACACGATCGAATAGGTGTAGCTGCCGGAGGTGTCCTTCAGGTACCCGCCGATGAGGGGGCCGATGAAGGGGCCCACACCCATGACGATGAGGGTGGCAAGGCCCCATATGCGGCCGAGGGTGGCGCGACCGTAAACGGCACCCGTGTAGCCCACCACGCCGCCCGGAACCACGGCCCAGTAAACGGCGAAGATGAAGCAGGAGATGAGGCCGAGCACGGTGCTCTGCGGTGTCTGCAGAAGCAGCAGGCCGCATGCGATAACCCCGGTCAGCGGGCCGAACACGAGCATGCGCTTGCGTCCCTGCGCTTCGCAGGAAGAGGACTGCACCACCTTGTCCGCGATGATGCCCATGATGGGCATGGAGAAGATGCCGACAATACCGATGGTGATGTACAGGTTGGTGGCGCTGCCCAGCGACATGCCAAGGTCGGAGGTCCAGTAGCTGACAACCTGGGTCCACACCAGAAACTCGGCGAGCATGCTGGTAAGGAAGGTGAGAATGACACCCCATATGGGGTAGGTGGAGAATGCTTCCTTAACAGTCCATACATACTCCTTGCCGGCCTTTGAGGCGCCGGGAGCTTCGCCGAAGGGCTCCATCCCGTACTGCTCGGGGCTCTTCTTGGCCAGCAGGGCAGCAATGATGAGACAGAACAGCGTCAGCACACCCAGCAGCTGCATGGCATCACGCCATGCGTCGCCCTGCGCACCGGTCAGAGACTGTTTCACGAACAGGCTCATGACCACCTGCGACATGGGAGCCCCGGCAAAGGCAATGCCGAACATCTTGGCGTAGGTCTTGCCCACGTACCATTTGCGTATGGAGATGGTGGAAGAAACCCAGAGCATGCCGGTGGCCGTGCCCGCCAGAATGCCGTAAGCGGCATAGTAGGCGTACAGGCTGTGCACCATGCTTGTTACATAAAATCCTGCGGCACCGAGAATGGCACCGAGGAAATACACGGGCTTTGTTCCCCACTTGTCGAGAATCATGCCGCAGAAGAACGCCGCCAGTGCATAGAACATCATCATGAAGGAGTACCCGAGCGTCACTTCGGCCTGCGTCCATCCCATATCGGCACTCATGGGTACCTTGAGGATGGAGAAGGTGGCCCGGTATCCGAAGAGGCAGAACAGTGCGAGCCACGAGGCTGCGACGACCAGTCTGCCATATAGCTTTCTCTTGTCTCCCATATTGCCCTCCTGATTGGTGGCAGTGGTGGGTGGCAGGCAGCAGGGCGTTCGGATAGACCCCCGTCATTTTTGCGGGTGCGCAACGGTGCCGAACACCTGAGACCTGTTGTGATGCCGGCCGGAGGTGGGCGCCTCCGGCCGGTGCCGAAACGGCTAGATGTTGGTGAACATCTCGCAGGTGACTGCAGTCATGTCCCCGTACGCCATGAACTTGGACGGCTGGCTGCTTGCTTCGCAGGTGCCGATGTTGGCGTCAGTTTCGGAGTAGTTGCTGCAGAACTTGCACTTGGGCAGGCGGGTGTAGCCTTCAGGGGCGATGGCGTCAGCCTTGACCATGGTGCCGGTCAGTCGGTCGAGGCCCTTGTCCACATCCACCGGGACGAATTCACGGGTGTCACGATATTCGAGTTTCATGGCTAGATTCCTTCGTATTCGGTTCGTGCGATAAGTTCGTCCTGAACGGACTTGCCGATTTCAACCCAGTACTGGGTGAAGCCTGCCACGCGGACCATGAGGTCGCGGTAGTTTTCCGGATGTTCCTGCGCATCGCGCAGCATCTTGGAGTCGACCACGTTGTACTGAACATGGAACCCGCCCTTGCGCATGTATGCGCGGGTCAGTTCGATCAGCTTGCGTGAACCTTCCGGTCCCTTGATGGCGCTGGGGTGAATCTTGATGTTCAGCTGCGAGTTCTGAGACTGTGCATGGTCCCAGCAGGCGGCGGAGTTCATCAGCGCGAACGGCCCGTTGCGGTCGGTTCCGGGGTAGGCGGAAAGCGAGGCGTCCGCAAAGGTGGTTCCGGCCAGACGTCCGTCGGGCGAGGCCAGCGTTGCCGAACCCATGGCACCGTGCGTGGAAACGGAGATCTGGCAGGCGTACATGGGGTGGCCATAGAGCGATTCGTAGTTATAGCAATCCGGGCAGAAGAAGGTTTCCCAGTCCTGCAGAATGCGGTCAGCATACGGATCGTCGTTGCCGTACTTGGGAGCCTGCAGACACATGAAGTGCAGCTTGTCCCACTTGCCGGTGTCCGATTCCAGCTTCTGCTGGTCGGCAATGGAGAAGGAGTTCACTTCGTGGGCGGTCTTGAAGCCGAAGTTCGACAGCATGGCTTCGGTGAGCTTTTCCAGCGTGACGGACTTGTCGTCGAAAACGAGCTTCTTGATGGCGGCCAGCGAGTTGACGCAGGTAACCGTGCCGGTGGATTCCACGTTGAAGGTGGCGTTGTACCGGTAGCCCAGCTCGTTGATCAGGTGGCCGGTGTCGAGGCAGTCGGGCTTGAGCATGGACTGGAAAACGCCCATGTTGTTCTTGCGCCATACATCGTGCTGAATGTTGTTGGTCAGTGCCAGCACATCGCAGGCTTCCTGCCAGTACAGCTTGAACTGTTCCCAGATGACCTCGTAAGAGTCTAGTGCACGGTTGTGCGCTCTGAAGACGCGCTCGCCGGTACGCTTGTCCTGACCGTTGGTGAGCACCAGTTCCAGAATCTTGGGCATGGAAACGAAGTGCACGCCGACCGAGGTGGGCTGGCCGCAGCCGCCGGGAATGAAGTATTCCTGTCCGTTCAGGTGCAACGGCTTCCAGCAGCAGGCCGAGGTTTCAAGACAGCCGCCTATTGCCCAGGCACGGGCTTCTTCAACGGTCATGCCCTCGGGGCCGTAGTGGCCGGTGAGGAATTCCTGCGCAATGGGGGCATTCATGAATGCGGGGTACCCTGCGCCGGTCTTGATGACTTCGGCTGCGAGAAGCAGGAAGTCTTCAGGCAGCTTTTCGTCATACAGCAGTGCGATGGTCGACTGCGGCATGGCGTTGGAAGCGGCTGCCTTGAGAATGAGGTATTCCAGCCTGTTGGCGGCGGATTTGCCTTCCTTGTTCAGACCGCCTATAGAAACGGTGTTGAAGGTGTTCCCGGAAAGAACGCCCCCGACAACGCCCATGGAGGCGAAGCAGTCGATGGATGTCTTGACGATGCGGTCGAGTTCCAGCAGTTCCATTACCTCATCTTCGGTAATGCGGCCTGCTGCCATGTCCTGCTCGAAGTAGGGATAGAGAACCTGACCGATGCGGCCCGGGGAGAGACCGGAGATCGCATCTTCGTTGAGAACGGTCAGATGAACGGTTTCGATCATCTGGAAGGCTTCGCGGAAGGTTCTGGGCGGGTTGTGCGCGATCCACTCAAGGCACTGAGCGATTTCAGCGTATTCCTCGCGTTGTACAGGATCTTTTTCGATGGATTCCAGTCTGCGGGCTTCTCTGGCGTAGTTGAGTATCCAGTTCTGAACACCTTCAACAACATGAATGACGGCTTCGTAGTTGTAGAGGCGGTTCATGCCCACCATGCCGTCGCCATCTGCACGACCGGCAACCTTGTCCTTCATTTCTCTGGCAATCTTGATGATGCCGTCGAACCCGTATTCCAGCGGGTAGTAATAGTTGATGACTTCCCGGCCCTGAGGCAGCGTGTAGCCGGAGTCGAACATGCACACGATGGAGCGCATGATCGCTTCCTTGGTCTCGTAGTTGGGAACCATCTGCTCATACTTGCTGCCAAGGTCATCGACAGACTTGCCGACCCACATCTTGGCGAGCTTGACCAGCGCAGGAATTTCTTCCTGACGCATGCCGAACTTGCCCGCAATGGATATGACCTTGCCGAAGCTGGCAACCACGTTGCCGCCGCCCTGACCGAACTTGGAATGTTCGTCTGCAGAGGCGGAACCGCGCTTCATGGCTTCCTGATACAGTTCATCTTCCTTGGCAACGTAGAAGCCTTCAGACAGCCACGGCATGGGGAAGGAACCCCGGAAGTAGGGGGCCTTGTGCATGACCAGCTTTTCGCCGGGATAGATGACCGGCGTAAGGTTCGAAAAAGCCCGCTTGAGTGCCTTTGCGCGGCGCACAACGGGAATTTCCGTATCCAGCTTCATGTATTCGCGTGTGTACCAGTAGGGGAACTCGTTGTTCGCACTGGAAAGGGTTTGCATGAACAGCGCTTTGAGCTTCTTCACTCTCTTGTGCGGCTCTATGCGGATTTCCCGGTCGACGATGCTATCCGGCGCGCTGCCGCACGCCTGAAAGTCCATGGAGATCCCTGCCTCCGCCATGACTTCCTTGAATGTCTTAGCCATATCAGCCTCCAATTAGATGGTGAGTAGGTCCTAAGCCGGTGTATCTGTATGAAAATTGCAAAAGCATTGTACGTGCCAAGGTTTTTCAAAGGACCGCAAGTAAAGTTGAAATGTGTGTAATTTCAAGGCGTTACTCTTGATAAAAAGCTTGTGCGACGTCTGGAGGACGAAAGGCAGGTGTAACCGGGCGTAACACCGGTCCAGCCAAGGAGATTTGGGAGGCGTGGGAGGGGGCGGAGTAGGGGCTGTAAGGTTGTTAATGAAAGTATAAGGTTACAGCGATAGTAGTAGTTTTTACTCTTGTGTGATGATGTGTTTACTTTTGCAGATGTTCAGGCAATCCCCTTATCGCTGTTGGGTATCAAATCTGTTTAGTGACTAACTTGTTTGAATTGTGATCCTTTAATTTTCTGTAAGGAGGGGCGGTGGACAAAGTGCAATAGCTAGTGACACGCTGTAACGGAATGTGACACTATTCACATGTATATAATGAATTGGTAACAGCACGTGTGAGGGCGCTTTTTGCGGGGTAAAGGGTGGCTTTTGAAAAGGGGCAACGCGGGGTTGTCCCTGCATGCACATATGGCAGGGAGGATGTCAGCATGTTTGATCATCTTGATCTGTTTACGGACATAAAGCATCTGATCGAGTTTCAGCGCAAAATTATAGAGTATTCGGCAGACGGACTCATGGTTGTGGATAAGGACGGGCGTATTGTTTACATAAACGACAGTTTCAAGGAACTGCATAATGTGAATGAACAGGAAGTCATCAACAGTCACGTGACCGACATCATAGATAACACGCGCATGCACATCGTGGCGCAGACGGGTATTGCCGAGCATGATCACTTTCAGGATATTTCCGGAACGCCGTATGTTGTTTCGCGCATTCCCATTATCGAGAACGATGAATGTGTGGGGGCCATCGGTTTGATCCGTTTTCGCTACATGGAAGAGGTGCAGGCGCTTACGGACAAGATCACGAAGTTGCGGGAACAATTGAAAACCATGCACGCCGTGCGCTCAGCAAGTGCGGACACCGAGCATACCTTCGATGACATCATGGGGGTGGCTCCCGCCGTTAAGCAGGCGAAAGAAGCAGCCATGCAGGCCGCAAGAACCGAGGCAACCGTGCTGTTGCGTGGTGAATCTGGGGTGGGCAAAGAGTTCTTTGCACAGAGCATTCATGTGCACAGCCATCGCAGTAACGGGCCTTTCATCCGCCTGAACTGTTCCGCCATTCAGGAAACCCTTATCGAGGCAGAATTGTTCGGCTACGAGGATGGGGCTTTTACCGGGGCTCGCAAGGGCGGGCGCAAGGGCAAGTTTGAACTGGCGGACGGTGGCACCATCTTTCTGGATGAAATAGGCGATATGCCCATGTCCGCGCAGGCAAAACTGCTGCGTGTTCTGCAGGAAAAGGAAGTGGACAGGCTGGGCAGCGAAAAGATGTTCAAGGTGGATGTGCGGGTGGTGGCGGCAACGAACCGCGATCTGGAAAGGATGGTCGCTGCGGGCGAGTTCCGCGAAGACCTGTTCTACCGGCTGAATGTTATTCCGGTGTTCATTCCCCCGCTGCGGGAAGTGCCGGAGGAGCTGCCCCGGCTTGCCAAGAATATCTGGCGCAAGCTTTCAAAGAAGCATGGCATATTTCACAAGCGCCTGACAGAGAAGGCCTTTCTTGCTTTGCAGCACCATGTGTGGCGGGGGAATATCCGCGAACTGCAAAATGTGCTTGAGCGGACCATTGTCATGGTCAGGCATGACCGCATTGACGAGACGGATATACACAAGATTCTCATACAGAGCACGGCGCAGCCGTTGTGGGCTGAGCCTTCTTCCGGCGAGAGCCAGTTTGATCTCACGGAACTTGTGGAACAGACGGAAAAGCGGGCACTCTGTTATGCCCTGTCTGTTGCAGAGGGCAACAGGTCCAAGGCTGCCAAGCTGCTCGGCATCTCACGGCCGCTGCTCTACAAAAAGATGGGTAAGTACGGAATGGAGGAAGGGCGGCCGACCTGTTGACCGGTAACAGGTCGATCTGTAACTGGCCGATCTGTAGGCGGCTCAGTTTTATCGAGCAGGGATCGTGTGAGTTGCCGCCGGTTATGCCGGTTTGGTTTGTTCTGCGCCCAGACGGTTACAACCTGTCATATACACCGTATTGCACTACGGATCGGACAGTCTGTGCCGACCATACTACCCCCACCTGCGTTATCTCCTGCGGGCCGTTGCCAGTTG
>JBKEAK010000175.1:0-2953 GCA_047972125.1 Halodesulfovibrio sp. | reverse complement strand
GTGCATGCCGACGAACACGGCAAGCAGAAAGCCGGAAACCATCATCAGGACATCCAGTCGGCCCGAAAGCTTGTTCTTCGGGGGCACATGAAGCGTCACGTTGTGTAAACTCATTTGAACGACTCCTCCATATCGGGTGATGGGTCAACATGACCAACCGATTGAATCCGGCTTCGGGGCACTCCGAAGGCGGATGGCAACAAACAACCAGTCTCCGTATGTGATCCCGGAGGCGTATCTGCCCCGGGGTCTCACGCAACTATGATCCGTTTTGCACGTGAATGCGGGAAAGCACAGTTTGTGCCAAAGTGTCACAAGGCGAGCGCACCATGATAATGCTTGTTTTGCGGCATGGTTCTGGTTGATTGATCACTTTTTTTCCTGTCCCGCAAGAATGATTTTCCTGTCCCGCAGGAAAATTCCTGTAATAGTAGAAATGCCTGCTGCCACAGTATGGTTCGGGACGGTGAAAAGAGGTGTTGGGGGGCATGCAATCCGCCCCTTGCTTCGTCCTGCCAAATGGCCTACCCAAGGCTCATGCACGCACCTCGCATTTCCGTTCTCATGCCCGTGTACAATGCCGCGGACACCGTTGCCGAAGCCCTTGGGAGCATCCTTGCCCAGAGTTTTGCGGACTTCGAATGCCTTGCCGTGGACGATGGCTCCACGGATGATTCCGCAGCCGTGCTGGACGCCATTGCCGCGCGCGATGCCCGTGTGCGTGTGCTGCGCCTGCCGCATGGCGGCATAGTGCCCGCCCTGAATGCGGGGCTTGCCGCAGCACGCGGAAGCTACATAGCCCGCATGGATGCGGACGATTACAGCATGCCGGAGCGGCTGGCGCTGCAGCATGCCTTTCTGGAGCAGCGGCCAGATATAGGCATGGTGGCCTGCCGTGTGGCCTTTGGCGGCGGAGAGGACGCAGGCGGCTATGCCCGTTATGTGGACTGGACCAATGCGCTGCTGGACCCGGACCCCATTGCGCTGGAACGGTTCCGCGAATCACCCTTTGCCCATCCTTCGGTCATGTTCCGTGCTGCGCTCATACCGGAGCACGGCCCCTACCGCGATGGTCCTTTTCCGGAAGACTACGAGCTATGGCTGCGCTGGATGGAGGCGGGTGTACGCCTTGCCAAGGTGCCGCAGACCCTGCTGCGCTGGGATGACCCGCCCACGCGTCTTTCGCGTACGGATTCCCGCTACGGCACGGACGTGTTCTACGCCATGAAGACGGGCTATCTGGCTCGCTGGCTTGCTGCCAATAATCCGTTCCATCCGCATATTTCCGTCATTGGTGCGGGCAAGACGAGCCGCCGCAGGGCGTTGCTGCTGCGCGAGCATGGCGTTGTCATTGATCGCTGGATAGATGTGGACCCGCGCAAGATCGGCAACGTGGTGGACGGTGTGCGGGTTTGCGGGCGCGATTGCCTGCCCGCTCCGCAGGCCGGGTTCTGCCTCGCCTATCTGGCAGGGCACGGTGCAGCGGACGAGCTGGAAGCCTTTCTGCATTCCATCGCCTATGTGGCGGGCAGGGATTATCTGCTGGCCTCCTGACAGGCGGCAGGGCAGGCCTGCATCTGTCCAGCCCCAACTCATGCCTTCAGTTTTCCGTATTGTCCTGCCGTGGCAATGTGTTGAGTCAATTGCCTGTATGGGCTGTACAACCCTATTTTCACAGTGTAAGCAGAGCAAAATGGACTGTGGCAACTTTGCGGGTACCTTGTGGGAACCCTGTTATTGAATAACGGATTCGAGCTGAACCGCCGCCCTGCACCTTTTACGATGCGGAGCGGCAGAGGGTCGCGGGAGGTGCGGCAATGCCTTGCGAAGAACGGGGAAGCATCTGCAAGTCCGAATTCGTTTTTATTCAGTTGCGGGATAACATCTTCCGGGGCGAACTGAGGCCGGGAGAACCCCTTCCTTCCGCCAGACGGCTCGCCGAGTTGATGCAGGTGAGCAAGTATGCCGTGGACAAAGCCATGAACACGCTTGCGGACCTCGGATACATCGAACGACGCAAGGGCCAGCGCTACGTTGTGGCGCTGCCACACACGCAGGTGCCGTCCAGTCCGTTCTCTTTCATCATGAATCCCCACAGCGCCACGCTGGATGAGCTGATGGAAGTGCGCATAGGGCTGGAAAGCCATGGCGTGACTCTTGCCGTGGAACGGGCCGACGAGCGCGACATTGCCTTTCTCAAACACTCGTTGGCAGAGCTCATGGACGGCGACCGCGACAGCGAGCGTTCGCGTGATTCCGACATCAGGTTCCACATGGGCATTGCGCTGTCCACGCATAACTCCGTGTATATTGACCTGATACGGCATTTCTACAGCTACATGTTCGACAGCATAAGCGATCTGCACGACCAGCTGTATGAGGATCGGGGCGTCCATCTCATCATTGAGCAGCACCATTACAAGATTCTGGATGCCATTGTGAGCCGCGATGCCAACGGTGCCAGACGCTACATGACACAGCACATCATGTTTCTGCGTTCCTTCCTCCGCGACAGGAATACGGAACGGAATGCTGCTGCGAGCAAGCCGGATTCCCAACGGCCCGATCCGCAAAGGGCCGAAGCGCAACTGGCCTAACGCAACTGGCCTAACGCAACTGGCCTAACGCAAAGGGCCTAACCACAACTGTCCTAACGCAAAGGGCCTAACCACAACTGTCCTGAGCGGACGCCGTGCGTGTGATCTGGCCGGTTTTTTTCCGCCTTTTTCTCCGTCTTTCCCCCTTGCCCACGTGTTGTCTCCCCGGTGTTCGCAGCCGGGGTATGGTTGCGTTGTAACCCTTCCTTCACCTGACTTTCTGGTTTGCGTAACCATGGTGACACATAGTGTTCACGCATGGGGCGCATGTGATGGTGAACGTCTGCGAAGCTGACAGGATCAGCAAGGCAGGCAAAGCCGGGCAGGGAAACCCGGGAGGAGGGATGATGAACGCC
>JBKEAK010000174.1:0-3161 GCA_047972125.1 Halodesulfovibrio sp. | reverse complement strand
TCCTGAATGAAATGCGATTTTTCTCCATGCCTCGCGTTGCACTGCTGTGTATCGTTGTTGCTTCTCTTGGGTTTGCTTTTATGGTTCCACAGAATGTCAACGCAGCTACCGTGAATTATAGCTCGAATTACAGGGATGTTATAGGTAACGCTCCGTTTTTAGATGGTCCTATAAGTATTGGTGGGACAAATAACATAGCAAGTCACGCTGAAAATATTTATACGTATGCAAACACTGTTAATATTAACGGCGGCACTGTTGATGACGGGATATATGGTGGGTATCATAATGGAGTTGCAACCAGCGGCGACATTTCATCAAATGATAATGCTGTGACAATTGGGGCTGCATTTGCGGGCAGCAATAGTATCGATATCTATGGTGGATATGCCAGGAGCGTAAACCCTTGGTCCATGACAGCTTCTGGTAATACCGTGACCATCAATGGTGGGACAGCAAGTTCCGCATTTGGTGGCCTTGCCTATGTGGGCAGCATGGTCGGCCCTGCCTCTGCCACTGCTTCCGGTAATACAGTTAACCTCAGCGGCGGTACCATAAGCAACCTTTATGGAGGATATGCCGCTGCTGACTATCTGGGGGGAACACATACAGCCTCCGGCAATATCATTAATATCAGCGGCGGTACCGTAGGTAGCGTTTTCGGCGGAGCCGTCGCGGCCCCCTATGGCACCGGCGTAGCCACAAACAATATCGTGACCATCAGTGGTTCTCCGGACCTTTCCGCCGCGAGCCTCTATGGTGGCTATTTGAGTGTGACTACCAGTGGAGATGCCTTCACTGGCAATACCTTGAATATAAAAACCTCCGGTCTGACGGCAAATACAATTTCCAACTTTCAGTACCTTAACTTCTACCTGCCTTCTTCCTTGTCTGCGGGTGATACGGTGCTGACAGTGACCGGTACTGCTGATCTTACAGGCAGCTCGGGGCGGTCTTCCGTCGTCAATGTGGGTATTGATGGCAGTTCTTCGCCCCTTCAGGGGGGCGATACCATAACGCTTATTGATGCCGGAACGTTGATCACGAACAGCGGGCTCAACTCCAGTGCAAGTGGCTCGGGCATGCAGGGTGTGACCCTGATATATAACTTCGACATCACAACCGAAAACAACAAGCTGTTAGCCACAGTCTCTGCCGATGCGGAGCCCACAGTGAACGAACAGACCAAGGCGCTTTCAGAGGGCTTTGTTTCCGGCATGGGCATGGTAACGCAAGGTGCGGATGTGGCCGCCGGGCAGGGGATGGATTCTGCCGTTTCTGCCGCCAAAGGCGGGTCTGCTGCTGGTGGCGGTGCCATGGCCGGTTTTGGGGCGGTTTCCGGTGGTTCCATGCGCTATAATACCGGCTCGCATGTGGATATGCACAGCGCATCCCTTATGGCAGGTCTGGCTTGGGGAGCCAATGTTCCGCTTGGTCGTGTGACGTTCGGGCCGTTTTTTGAATACGGCACCGGCTCATACAGTACCTATAACTCGTTCAGTGGCGCAGCTTCGGTCGAAGGGGACGGCAGCACCCGCTATCAGGGCGGCGGCGTTCTTGGCCGTATGGAGTTGGACGATACAGGCCCCGGCCATATCTATGTTGAAGCCTCCGTCCGGGCGGGTGAGTTGCATAACGAATACGAAAGTTCCGACCTGCGCGATGCCTCCGGGCGCAGTGCGGAATACGATTCGTCATCCATGTATTACGGTGCACATCTGGGAACCGGCTATGTCTGGAACATGACAGAGAATGCCTCGCTTGACTTCTCCGGCAAATACTTCTGGACGCGGCAGGAGGGCGACTCCGTCACGCTGTCTACCGGCGACCCCATCGACTTCAAGGATGTGGATTCCAGCCGCCTGCGCCTTGGTTCGCGCTTCAGCTACATGGTGAATGAATATATCGCCCCGTACATTGGCGCGGCCTATGAGCATGAGTTTGACGGCAAGGCCCGCGCCAGCACCAACGGGTATGGCATGAAGGCCCCATCCATGGGTGGCGATACCGGCACGGGAGAGCTGGGGATAGTGTACACGCCGTCGGCATCGTTACCCGTGTCCTTTGACCTTGGCGTGCAGAATGCTGTGGGCAAGCGCGAGGGCGTGACCGGCAGTTTGCAGATCAAATATGAATTCTAGCCGCAGGCTTGTTCTGCGGTCGGCATAATGCCTTGTGCTCTTGGATGTGGCTGGCCGTAATTCCTTGAGGGTGTCATGCCCGTTTGCTCAGGACGGCCTGTTTTTTCGGAATATGTTGGGGGGATTGAAAGATCTCCCCGCCGTCTATATAGTCCGTCTGTCGCACGAAGCGCGCGCCATCCCACCCCGCACGGACCAATGATGAACAGAAACGCACCGCGCCCTTCCTTCCCGCACCGGATGGTCCGAGCATTCCACACCGTTTCGCCGTTTATGGCGTTGCTTGTAGTCCTTTTTATTCTGATGCCATGCGGTCAGGCAACGGCGGCCGATGGTCCGCGGGCCGAAAACGGCGTGCTGGACCTGCGGAGCTTTGATCCTGCGACCACGGGTCCCGCCCGGCTGGACGGTGCATGGGAATTCTACTGGAACCGCCTGCTGACGCCACAAGACCTTGCTGTAAACACCGCCCCATCGCCATCGGGTCTGATTTCACTGCCCGGCACATGGAAGGGAATGCTCGTAAATGGTGAAAAGCTGGGCGGTACGGGGCAGGCCACCCTGCGTCTGCGTCTGCGCCTCTGGCCGGGGGCAAACGCGCTTACCTTGCAGCTCTTTGACATTCCCATGGCGTACCGCTTGTGGGCCAACGGCCAGCTCGTGGCGAGTAACGGCGTAGTGGGTACGGATGCAGACAGCGAGACGCCTCTGCGATCGCTGGTGTTGGCCAGCATCACCCCCAAAGGGGAGGATCTGGAACTTGTGCTCCAGAGATCCAACCATCATTTCCGCGCCGGGGGCGTGCCGGAGGGGCTACTGCTTGCCCCGCCCGGCGTTCTGGAAGCCGACCGCGACAGAACCTGGACTTTTTCCTACTTCTTCGCAGGCTGCCTGCTGGTCACCCTGCTGTACCACCTCTTCCTGTTTTATCTGGACAGGATGCAGGTTGCTGCGGGGTACTTCAGCGGCCTCTGTCTGTGCATATTGTGCTTCTGCATGACCTCCAACACGTCCTTCTGG
>JBKEAK010000173.1:0-11495 GCA_047972125.1 Halodesulfovibrio sp. | reverse complement strand
TTCAATATTATTGAAGTTTCTTTTTGTGACGACTGTTTGTAATGTTATAATAGGGCCACGAGAGTTTCTTTTTTCACGTTCGTTTATTAATTTTTCAATACCGTTACGTACGTTGTCCAAGTCACCTTTTTTCCTTGTTATTGCATATTCTGATTTCTCCATGGCTTCATAAGACACAAGCATTGCATCAGGGGGAGAATCGAGTATTTTTTTTACATTATCCTTATGATTAAGCAAGGATGCATTTGTGGCAAGTGTTGTGTATACGCAGTGATCTCTTGCTATATTGAGCATGTCATATAAATGCTCATTCATTGTAGGTTCGCCACCTGAAAATTCAATATTTGTGGTGAACCATGATATGTTAACCATAATATGGCGAAAGTCTTCTGCAGTCATCTTGGGTTTTGAACGGTATTTATGAGTTTTGAGTTCTCTGATCATGCAGAACTCGCAGTCGTATGTACAAAATGAAATGGGCTCAATGCCAATAGTGCTTGGGAGGTTATATTTTTTTGCAAGTAGTTTTTTGTTTCTAAGATTAGCTATGTCGTAGAAATTCTTTCCTTCCCACGCTGGAAACTGTACTTCAAAACATTTATTTATAAGTTTTTTTGAAAAGTTTTTGATGTTCATAAAAACTCCTTAAGTTTCAAAATCTACTAATTTATTTATAATGTTCAGTTGTTCGGATTGAAAAAGTGTTTAAATTATCCCTACTATTTTTGGCATGTCTTGGCAAGGAGCGCTTGACAAATGTATTGTTTTCAGATGGTAAGTGATGATAGCTTCAGGGAGTGATTCGTGCACTCAGCGATTAATGGGATAGAGTTTGAACTTTGTTGAGGCTTCATACATTAGTATGGTGTCTAGACTCGAGTGCTTTTTCTCAATTGAGAGGACGGCGAACGGTTAAATTGTAGATTTGTTGAGATGTTATGAATATCACCTACTCACCCATCGGTTATTTTAAAACACCGCATACGGCTATTGAGGATATGCCCATACAGCCCCGTGGTGCGGTGGGAGTTCGAGGGCAAATTCTCGTTAATGCGGAGTATGCCGAGGGGCTGGCTGACCTTGATGGTTTCTCGCACGTTATTGTTCTCTATCACTTCCACAAGGTGACAAGCCATGCACTGACGGTCGTCCCTTTTCTGGATACGCAGAGCCGTGGGGTATTTGCCACCCGTTCGCCTAAGCGGCCCAACTCCATAGGGCTGTCCGTGATGCGTCTTGTGTCTGTTCACGGTTGTGAACTGGAACTGGAAAACGTAGATGTGCTTGATGGAACGCCCGTTCTGGATATCAAGCCCTATGTACCCGGTTTTGATGTCTGGCCTGTGGAACAGGTTGGGTGGCTTGAAAAAGGTGAACAGGATGCGGAAACTATGCGGAGTGATGATCGCTTCAAAGATTAGTTTGCAGTGACTTCACCGTGTGGATCGTTGGCGCTGGATTGCATGGCAGAACAGATTGCTTTTAAGCTGATGGCGTAAATAGTAAAAAAGGCCCCGATGGGGCCTTTCAGTGTAATGACAATCCCTTGTTTTCAGCAAAAAACATATTTTCGTTAAGCCGGGACTGAGATTCAAAAAACGAATTTTCATCGATTATACGAGGTTCAGGAACGTTAGGTTACTGCCCGGCGGAGCCAAAACAAAACAGAAGCTATTTTCTTAGCAGTCAAAAAAGGACACAATGGGGCCTTTTTTGTTCTCGAAAGAATGTGCTGACTACTTGGATGCGTAGGCCAGAATGGCGCGGCAGAAATCCGGCAGGTCGGAAGGGCGACGGCTGCTGATCTGGTTGCGGTCTACCACTACGGGCTTGTCTTCCCATATGGCACCGGCGTTTTCCAGATCATCCTTTATGCCGGGAGTGGATGTGCAGCGATAGCCCTTCATAATCTTGGCGGAGATGGGAATCCATCCTGCGTGGCAGATATGGGCAACGAGTTTGCCGTCTTCGTGCATGGCGCGGGTAATTTCCAGCACTTTCGGGTCACGGCGCAGCTTGTCCGGGGCAAAGCCGCCAGCCAGAACCAGCATGTGGAAGGTGGTGTGGTCCATATCCGCAATGGCTGCATCGGCAACGCAGGGATACCCGTGCTTGCCTGCATAGGTGCGGCCTTTTTCCGGTCCTGCAACCACTACCTTGGCTCCGGCTTCTTCAAGGCGCAGCTTGGGGTACCAGAGTTCAAGATCTTCATATACGTCGTCCACGAACATGAGAACGCGTTTTCCTGTGAGTATCTGCATGCGTAAAGCTCCTTGTATTGCCGGCAGGCACGGCAGGCGTGTTGCCGGATTAGCTCCGCTCGCCTGCATGAAGAGGAGGGCGGAGAGTGCTTTTCTATTCTTCTGAAAAACAGGTTGGCGTGTTTTGCAGAGCTGCCTACAGCGAAGAGTGCAGCATTATCTGCGCGACAGTTTCAATTTCCAGATGCAGGTCAGAAATGGTTTCTTCCAGCTGCGGAAGAGGCAGGCCAAGCTTGTTCCATGAAAGCATGGATACCCTGGGAACAAAATGATCGCCTCTGGCATGATAGCCCAGCGCCTTGGCCATGGCATCGGCAAGGTGGATGATGTGGTGATCATCAATGCCTTCTTCCACTGCTTCCTCCGGCGTATGGTGGAAGCGCACGGCAGCCGTTGTGGCAGGGCTCAGGTTCCACTTGTCGAGGATGTTGGAGCCGATGTCCACATGGCTGAAACCGAAGACAGAGGTCTCCGCCGCGTGCATGGAAAGCCCCTTGCCTATGGCATAGTTCAGAACGGATTCTGCCTCGTCAGGAAATGCACCCAGTATGAACAGGCGGCCGATGTCGTGCAGCAGGCCATCCACAAAATAGCGCTCCGGTTCGGCTCGTCCGGTCTGTTCGGCCAGCCGTTTGGCAATGGAGGCGCAGGCGATGCTGTGCAGCCAGAACTCTTCCAGAGCCGGGCCCTGCATCTGCTTGTTGAAGCCGCTGATGAGCGTTGCGCCCATGGCAAGGCTTGCCAGCGGTCTTAAGCCGATAATGGCCACGGCGCGTGAAACGGTTTCCACTTTGGTGACAAGCCCGTAGAGCGGGCTGTTGACCAGACGCAGTAGAGATGCCGTGAGTTTTACGTCATTGCTTATGATTTTGGCTACATCGCTGGCGGAAGCCTTGGGCGAGTGCATGGTTTCCTGCAGTTGCACGACAAGCTGTGGCAAGGATACCAGAGTGATGCGCTGGGTCAGAATGGCATCCATGGTGCATTCTTTGTTTATGCAGGGGGCTCCCAGCGTTTCCGAAGGGTGGGGCAGTTCGGAGGGGTTCCCCGTGTCTATGCCCTCTGCAATACGCTCTAGTAATTCGGTGTAGGCAAAGCGCACCAACTGAGCCACGAACGGATGATCGTGGTTGGTATACCTGAAGCGCATTTTGAGAAAGGCTTTGGCCTTTTCTCTGGCTTCCGGAGAAATGGATTCCAGAACTTCTTTCGTGATCATGATACTACCAAGTGCGTTTTATCCGACACACTCTGCTTATTGTGCTTTGCTCATCCATTTGATGGTTCTGTCCAGCCCTTCTGCAAAGGGAACGGCGGCCTGAAAACCGGTGCAGCCGTTGAAACGGGAAACATCCGCCCGCGAATGATAAATATCACCGGCTCGCGGTGTGGCGAACAGAATAGTACTGCCCTTGCCGGTGTTGGCCACTACCTGATCCGCAAGTTCCCGCACGCTGATGGAATTACCGGTGCCCACATTGTAGATGCCGGAAAGGGGAGCAGCAACGCCGGTTGAGGGGGCCGGGGCGATTCCGGCTGCAATCAGGTAGGAGTGTACCACATCTGAAACATAGATGAAGTCGCGGGTCTGGCCGCCGTCGCCGAAAATGGTGAGGTCTTTGCCATCCACCGCCTGCGTGATGAATTTGGAAACAACGCCGCTGTAAGGGCTGCTGGGGTCCTGCCGGGGGCCGAAGATGTTGAAAAAGCGCAGGGAGCAGCCGAAGCCGCTGTCCTTCATAAGGGTTGAGGACAGATATTTGGAGCGCCCATAAGGGCTGTTGTGGATGGTTTCGGCCGTTGCGTACTCTTCTTTGAGCGGCAGGCGGGGATCATCACCATATTCGGCAGCCGACCCGGCGAAGAGGAATGCCTTGGCACCGGCTTGCAATGCCTCGTCGTGCAGGGCCTTGGTGGCCGTATAGTTGGTAGCCATGGTGAGTTCCGGATGGTCCATGGAAAACGCAACCATAACCACTGCGGCAAGGTGGAAAATGTAGCGGATGTCGCCGCAGAGGGAAGAAGCCGAGGCGAGCACCTCGTGGTGCGTTATATCCCGCTCAAGGTAATGGAAGAGAGGGTTGCTGAATGCACCAGCCAGATTGTGCGCTTCATTGCGGGGGCGTATGTCAACGCCGACGACCGGATATCCCATTGCGAGCAGCGAGTCGGTGAGGTGGCTTCCTACGAAGCCGGCGCAGCCGGTAACAAGGCAGGCGTGTCTGGTAGGGGAAGACATTGCGAGTCCTAACTGGCTAGCCTATGGGCTGCCGGGCAAAGGTTGTGTATTCGAGATTGCTGATGTTCCAGTCGAGTCGCCAGTAGGCGGCAAACAGCGCCACAAAACAGGCATAGCAGTAGCCGTATCCGTAGAATCCGGCATCCATCTGCGTGGTAATCCAGCTGAAGAACCCGTTGGAGACCAGAAACAGGGCGGAAATGAAGAGAACATCCCTGCGGCGGTCAAAATAGAACAGTATAATAATAACAACTGACAGCAGTACCTGCAAGAAGGCTCCTGTCAGGGCGATGCGGTAAATGGGAATTTGAATGGGCGAAAGCTGGGCCATTGCAATGATCTGGGGGGCAAAGGCAATGCACAGTACGGTTATGGCTCCCTGAATGATGAGGATTTCGCGCAGCGAGGTGTGCAGCGATTCCACAAGCCTGCCTTTTTCATCCAGAATGGCGTGCAGCGGAAGGTTTTCCATCACCTTGGCATAGTAGAGCCTGTAATGATCGTAGAATGATGTCTCCACCTTCATGAGGAATATGGCGAGGGTGGGCACGATTGTCAGGTACGCGAAGAAAATGGGACCTTCGTAAAAGTCATGGGTTCTGAAGAAAGGCATGATGGTGCGTGCATCCGGTGCCAGCCAGAACACGATCTTGTCAATCCATATGGCCAGATTGTACATGATGCCTATGGCTGCAAGTTCCCAGTATTTCATGAAATATCTCCACATGGGCTTGTCGAACACGGGGCCCAGATGGAATTCGGCCAGCAGGCGGGAGAGCAGCCAGAAGAATATGACGGCCTGCCCGACGAGGTAGCCGAGCATGTGTCCCTCAGCCCCCAGCTGGTGGCTGAGCAGCAGTGGCCCGCCTATGCTGATGGCGGTGCCTGCGGCAAAGGCCAGCACGATCTGGATGTAGTCCTTGACTGCCGAGATGAAGATCATGGCGAGCCAGATAAGGCAGACCACGGCAAAAAGCATGACCGCAAGCAGCTTGTAAAGGCCGGAAATCTCGAACGGCATGTAGGCAAGCGCAGCAAGCGGAACACCGGTGCAGAGCACTGCGGCAGCGCAGCTCCAGAATGCCCGCATGGTGGATTCCACCCTGCCGAGGAACATTTCGTCCGCAAGGTAGCGTGTGACAACCAGCTGGAAGAACCCGACGAAGACAAGTGAAAACGCATAGGTGTAGATGATGGTGGAGCGAAAGACCTCGTGTTCCACACTGGAGAGGGTCTGCTCCCTGAACAGCCCCAGCACCGAGAGCGTGAAAATGCTCATGAGCCACGGGCCTGATGAAATGAGCGCTGCATACAGGTATGCGCTCAGCTCATTCAGGTAAGAGCCCTTGCCCAGAATGCGCCGCAGTTCAAAGCCTATGCCGGCCATGATTCCTCCTCCTCGGCGGGGCCGGTTCCGCCCGGACCTGTCCAGTCCTGCAGTGCCATGAGTTCCCGGTAGACGGTATCATAGCGGGAGTTCAGAGCTGCCTCACTGTAAAAGCGTGTAATACGCTCCCGCCCCGCACGGGCCATGCGCCGCCGCGTGACATAATTGCCAAGTACGGCGAGCACTGCTTCTGCTGTATCAGATGGGTCGGCAATGCGTGTAACAATGCCTGATGGGCCAAGTTTGCGGTCTTCCGGCATTCTGCCTTCGAGCAGTTCGCGGCAAGCCCCCACGTCGGATGCGACAACGGGAATGCCCGCGCAGTTGGCTTCCATCACGACCAGCGGTTGGGCCTCGCTTATGGAGGTGAGCACCACAAGGTCGAGCTGCGGGTAATATTCCCTCACGTTGACTCTGCCGAGAAAGCTGACAGTGTTTTCAAGCTGCAGCACTTTGACCAGATCAACGCATTCTTCGTAATACTCTTCGTCTTCCTCAGTTGGTCCCATTATCCAGAAGCGTATGTTGTCCATTTTCATGGAGACCGACTTGCAGGCGCGTATGAAGGTTTTCACGTCCTTGATAGGCACCACACGTCCCACAAATCCGACAGTGAAGGTCTGCTGCGTTTCTTCAGGATAGGTATCGGGCTTGAGATTGCGGAAGCCCTCAAGATCAATACCGTTGGGGATGACCTCGGTCCGCCAAGGGGCGGCACCGTCCTTGATCTGCATCTGCCTGTTCCCTTCGTACAGGGTGATGATGCGTTCTGCGTAGTGGTAGGTCAGGTGTCCAAGGGCGTAGAAGGTTTTTACCCACAGCTGCTGGTAGACACCAAGGTCCTTGTGCACCCGGAGGCGGTCATCTTCCTTCTGTTGCAGCGAATCGGACTGGGCAATCTCTATCTTGCGTTCCTTGGTGTAAATGCCGTGCTCGGTGAGCAACAGCGGGCGCCCCGTGGTGATGCGTGCCACGGCCCCCAGCAGCCCTGCATAACCGGTGGAAACGGCGTGATAGGCGCGTGCCTCGGGCAATTTTACACCCAGAACCTTGAACATGGGCAGGTGCGTGAATCTGTAGGTCCAGAAATAATTCATGAACGGCGCGTCGGGAACGTGGTCTTCAATCTGCTCGATGAGAAAATCCCATGCCTTTTTGCCGTGCATGAGGTCCCAGATGGGATACCGGTTGTTCTGAAAGGCATCGATTATGGCTTTCAGGTCATCGTGGGAAAGGTTCCCCAAGCTTTTGTGGAAGTTTCTGATCTCTTCAACCTGCTTGTTGCCGAGGCGGTTGAAGAAGCTGCGTTTCGGCTTTTCCACGTCGTGGATGTATACGACTTTGGGGGGGAGAAAGTTGGGAGGCAGCTCATATTTGTATTCGTGAGGTTCCTTGGTGGAAGGCAGAATGCATACCCCCGTGAACGTGAGCTGCGGCAGGCCTTTGACAAGGCTGTGCACCCAGGAGGAGACGCCGCCCGCAACAAAGGGGTAGGAACCTTCGAGTATGAGACACACATCAGCGGTCATGCCGTTTCTCCGGTGGCCAGCAGGGGCTGCTTTTGCAAGTGTGCCCAGAACATGTAGAGGGCGCGGTTGAAGTCGTCTGCTTCGTCGCCTTCGGGCATGTGGGCCCGCATGGTGCGCATTTCATCTGTCAGATGCTGCCAGTCGCGCAGTTCATAAAAGACCCAGCATCTGCCGAGCCGCGCTTCCACTAGTGTTTCCGGATAGTTCAGGGCGGTGTCAAAGGCGTTCAGGGCCGCTGCATGTTCTCCCATTTCTATGCTTATCTTGCCGATTTCAATGTAGATGGCGCGGTCCTGCCTTTCCTGCTCAAGATATTTGAAGAACAGCTTGCGCGCTTCTTCAAGGTAATAGGTCTTCATGCTGGCTTCGGGCAGGCCGCTGTGGGCATAGTCACGGCAGGCCGTGGCATAGTCGCGTATGGCCTTGCTGTTTCCGGCGGATGCCAGTTCTTCGGCTTTTTCAAGCCGCTGCATGGAGCTTTCTTCCAGCTGTGACAGGGCCGTGTGCGCAAAGAAACGAACCTCTGTCGAACCGTCGGAAAGGCTCTCCTTGAGCAGCCGTATGGCACGGGCACTTTTCATGCGCTTGAGCAGCATGATGGCACCACGCTTGAGGTCTTCGTCATCCCCCAGAAGAATATCCACAATGGGCTGCGTGGCGAGCTCTTCCCGGAGCATGTCGTCCATGGAGCGCTGTATGGCCACTTCTTCATCCTTGGTCAGCTTGAGGGCTTCGTGTCCGAAGTCGTTGGCGAGCCCGCGGGAACGGATGAACAGCCTGGTCAGGGAGACGGTCAGCATCATGCCGACAATGCCGATGACAGGCAGGAAAAGTGAAACAAGGCCCGTCAGTTTGGGAAGATACCAACCGGCACCGGGAAAACGGGCGGGCTGGTAGGCGTAACACAGGGGCAGGGCCGAAGCGGCCACGTGCAGCAGGCCCGCAAGCAGCCACTGGCGGTTGGTGGGCGGTATCGTATTCAGCAGCACATAGCAGGCCAGGCAGTCGATGACCGTGGCAACAAGAAAGACCGCCTGCAGCATCACAACGGCACGCAGGTGCTGGCGGCGTTTGCGTAGGTGCGAGTTAGTGTGCTCAGGCTGTGACGACGGCATCATGGATATCCTCCGTCATGGCGGAGAGAAGGTCGTCCGGTTCCTGCATGGCCTCTGTCATGGCGGCGGTTCCCACGCGCAGGGCCATGACATCCGATTCCAGTTCAAAGCTCATGATCACGAGGGCCTGGTATGCGCGGGCAATGTTGCTGACAACAACTCTGGCACCGGCGAGAGGGGTAGTGGGCAACACCACCACAAAGGCTCCCGGTGTTTCGTGCATGAACACAAGGTCTATGTTGCGCAGATGGGACTGCACAACGGAAGCAAACGCCACAAGCGTTGCCTGCTGCTCTTCGTGCATGCGGTCTGCAAATCCGGGAATCTCAAGGTAGATGACGGAGAGTTCAAGCCCGTAGCGCTTGGCCCGCAGAAATTCTTCGTTCAGCCTTCTGTGCAGGTACTTGCTGTTGTAAACGTCGGCAATGTCGTCCGTGATGAGCTTTTCGCGCGTGCTGTGGTGAAGCAGGGCGTTTTCGAGGCTTGAGCCGCACCAGTCCGCAATGAGTTCAACCATGCGGATGGACGCCGGGTTGAATTTGAGGAAGGGCATCTTCTCCACCACGAGAACGCCCACGGCCTCCATGCCGCTGCCGGTGAGCACGGGGGCGGCGATGAGCAGCCCTGCGTTGTCGAAATCGTTGCGCAGCGCCATGTCTATGGTGACTGCCCTGCGTTCCCTGTAAACGGTGGCGAGGGGTTCCGTTTCCTGCCCCAGCAGGCTCCGCGGGCGGGGTGAGGTGGTACGTTTGGAAGCCTTGAGCTGGAATGTGTTGTTCTCCATCATGTAGATGGAGCATTCTTCCACATCCAGATACTGACGCAGCAGATCGAGGATGGCCATGTAGATGGATTCCGCATCAAGGGTGCGCAGTGCCTGAGCCGCTTCGTAAATGGTGCTCAGGGTATGCTCCTGCGAGAAGATGCGGGTGTCCATCTCCACCTTGGCCTGTTCCAGCGTCTGCATTTCCTTTTTCTGTTCCTCGGCAAGGCGTGTGCATTCCTTCAGCGCGTCCTGCGTGCTGAAGAGTTCACGCAGGTGCCCCTGCCGTATTTCACCAAGGGCCATGCCCGTTACCCAGAAGAGAAGAGGCGGCCCCCACAGATCCATGGACCGCAGTTCAAGCAGCGAAATATCCGTTATGGCTGCGGCCTTGAACAGCAGATAAAGCAACGCGGCCATGAAGCCTGCGAAAAAGCCGGGGAAGAACCCGTAGCGCACGGCAATGAGCACCACCACTATCCAGTAGGGATGGGGCTGCACATGCATGAACCCAATGTCGTTTCTGAACAGCAGGACATTGAGCACAGTGATGAGCATGAGACCAAGCAGGGTTTCCAGCAGGTAGACGAGGCGGCCTTTGCCGATGACGGTCTTGGGGGTGATTCTGGTTACTGTCATGGCTTTCTAGAACCGGAAAATGATGGATGACGTAAGGGCCTTGGCTTCGCCGCCTCCGGCCTGACCGGTATCGTTGTTATACTCGAATCCTGCGTCCAGATCGACCCGTTCGCCCAGCCGGAAGCGCAGCCCGCCGCCGGCACCGAACAGGGGCGAGGGACGGAACACGTCATACCCTGCGGAGCCGAAGGCACGCAGGGCCACGTAGTCGTTGTACCAGTGGAGCATTTCAAGCCGCAGGGCGTGGATGTCTTCCTTGTCCACAAGGTCAACCGGGCGATCGGCAGGATCGTCCTGCCGGTAGTGCTGCCGGGTGCGGGTGAAAATGTATGAAGCGGTAAGGTCGGGCAGGTAGCGGATGCTGCGGGTGAGCGCAAATTCCTCCCGTTCCTGCCACGAATAGCCCGAGAGATTCTCAAGCGAATATCGCGTGGCACCCACCGAGGCGCTCATGGACCAGTAGTCGTTCAGGGGGCGCTCGTAGCGTGCCGTATAGGTGTCGGTTGTTCCTTCTCTGTCCACGGCATCCAGCGTGGAGAGCCACGGGGCGTTGAGCACCCCTTCAAGGCTCAGTGTGCCGCCCAGAAGGTCGCGGCGTTCCAATCCGGCCTCAGCGCCCATGCCTTCCGTCTTGCCGGAGAAATAGCTTATGCCGCTCAGAAGGCTCCAGCGGGTATCTATGTCGTTGCGGGCACGCACCGAGTGGCGCAGGATTTCCGTGGCTATGCGGGTAGTTCCCTGGTTGTTGCCTTTGCGGTGGATGCTGCTGCGTTCTTCGGACACGGCAAGCCGCCATGCAGGATTGAGCTGCTGGCTGTATTCTGTTTCCAGCGTGTTGATGGAAACCTCGCCGGTCTGCACTTCGGAGCGGAAGTCCGCCCGAAGCTGGGGGCTGCGGTCTCTGCAGATGGTCCGCACGGCTTCGGCCGCATCCGCATTTTCGGGGTCGGCGTCAAGTACATCGCTGAACAGTGCCAGCGCTCCGTTCCAGTCTCCGGCATTCAGGCGCGCGTAAGCGTAATCGGATTTGATATCCGTATCTTCGGGTGTCTGTTCCAGAAGGGCTTCAAGCCACGGATAGGCTGCCTCGTAATTACCGTTTTCTTCAGCCAGAAGCAGGTAAAGGCGGGCCGTCTGGCGCAGGGCGTCAAGGCTGTGCGGGCTGCGGGCACGCCATGCGGCAAGTTCGGCTTCTGCCTCTGCCCAGCGCTTTCCTTCCAGCAGGGTCTCTACGTACCCGGAGGTGATTTCCTCGTCGGGGCCGTATTTGGCGAGGAGCACACGGTACATGGCGCGCGCGCTTTCATGGTCGCCCTGCATGAAGGTGCTGCGGGCGATGATGAGTTCCGCCTGTCTGCCGTCGGCATTGAAGGGCGTATAGGGAGCCTTTTGTTCAGGGGCCACGGCAGCTTCTGCGTTCGTAGCCTCTGCATTTTCAGGTGCTGGCTGCTCGCCTTCTGCCAGAACAGGTGCAGGCTGTTCGTCATCTGCCAGAACAGGTGCAGACTGTTCGTTATCTGCCATAACCGGCGCCGGCTTAGCCGGAGAAACCGGCGCTGTCT
>JBKEAK010000172.1:0-1562 GCA_047972125.1 Halodesulfovibrio sp. | reverse complement strand
GAGTGAGGGTTCTGCCCGCTATGCCGTATGACTTGCCGGAAGCACAAAGAAGGAGGGCTTTCTTCCATTCAGCAAGCTGTGCTACCAGTTCGTCGCGTGTCCATATTGTCATGTCCTCATAATGAGGGAATCAGACGGGCGATGCACGAACACCTACGGACAGGTACGGACAGGTACGGAATTTTTCTGTGAGAATATCTAGCGATGATTCTCATATGAGAGAGCGACTTTTTTGCGTTCCCGGTATGCCATAAGATCCCCCAAAGGAACTAGCGTAGACGATCCGCACTTGTAGGCGTTCGGGAACTGGGCATCCTCCAACAGAAGATAGAAAGTGGAACGGCTGCACCCAAGATAGTCGCAGGCCTTCTTCACCCCCATCCCGAAATTCTTAATCTCCGCTTCAACAGACTTGCTCATTGGTGTCTCCTTAGAACCATAACGGACGGGATCCCATGCCGACACCGCGAGATGCCTGTGGTGCGGCCTGCGGACGTGGGATGGATTTCTGCTTCTCTGCTTGTGGCCGACGGCGGCGGATATCCAACTCCCATGCGGCAGCGAGGCAGAGCACTTCACAATCCCAAAAGTGGTTGGCCTTTCCGGGTGGGCAGATCCATGCCTTCGCTTCATTGTCCCAGTATTCTGTGGTCATTTCATCGAAATACGCCTTGGGCATAGGCTTCTCGGCATGCAGCCAGAATGCGCCGGGATCACCCGGCTGCACCTCCAACTTTGCGGCAAGCGAATCTTTGAACACCGTTGTATCAAAGGTGCCCAGCTTCAGCCCGCCGGGAATAGGCTTCTTGGCTTGAGGGACGTAGTCTATCTGCGAATACTTTACCGGAGCGTTCTGATGCTGCTTACCCTGCGTTGCCAACACTCGGGCTCGATACCTCCGGGCGAAGTTATAGACCTCCGTGGTACGGTGCCCCATGGCATCAATCAGGAGCCGTTCCACGGAATATTCATTCCCCTGCACATCGCGGAACGTATGCTGTAGTATCTGGCGCTCCACTGCCTCCAGAGTAGGCAGGCTGCCACACTGCACCAGCCAGCTTTCCTGCTCATCGCCCCAGCCGAATGCGCGAACAACATACCGGAAATAACCTTTCTGGGTGTCCGCACCTGCAAGCAATGTGGCTATGCGGGGGGTGCCAGCATCGAATTCCCGCCCGCCGATGTAGATAGGGCCTGAATACGGGCTCGGCACAACGCCGCGTGGCCGGTCATCACAGTGCTGTCGCAGAACATCCTCAGTGCGCTGTTCTTCGTAGTCGTACCACGGTTCGGCTTTGCGCTTGTTCATGAAGTCCTTCATTTTGGACTTCCATTCCGGCTTACCCAGCGCCTTGGCCTGCATGAACTCCACGAAGTCGGCGGCAATCTCAGAAAGGCTCACGAAACGCGAGATCCACGACGGAACATGAAAGCCTATCGAGCGTGGCCTGTACGCCTTCAGATGGGCAAAGAGTTCAAGGCCGGAGCCGCGAGCCTTCCAGTATCCGCGCTTCACAGCCTCATTTCGTCCCTGATCTGTCCAGCAACTGCCGCAGTGTTCG
>JBKEAK010000171.1:0-15212 GCA_047972125.1 Halodesulfovibrio sp. | reverse complement strand
GATGGTTTCTGAAAGCGGTGTCGGGAGCCTTGAGACGGGCTGGATAATCAAACCCGGAGATCTGGAAGAAGACCTGCCTGCGTATGCGCTTTGCCGCGCTTTGTTTGATGTCCTGAGTGCCGCCATTTCTGCCTGCACAAAGCAGGTTCCGGCGCAGTTGATTCGGACGGAACGGGCCGGGCGTCTGCTCCGCAGGTATGCAGACGGAACTGTTTCCCGTGCCGCGGCAGCCGAAGCGGATTCTGATTCATATCTGGTGGCTGAAGATATTGTATGGGGTGCCCCGCAAGCTTTGGCAACCGCATTGCGTGATGGAATCTGCCATCATGCTGTTCAGGCAGCTACCCGGTTGTCTGCCGAACAGGAGATGGCGGCAAGGCCTGCAGTATCACGGGCTGAGTATCCATGTGGCACATTTGAGGTACAAAGTCTGCCTGACGGCTGGGCGAGTGCTCCCTGTTGGTATACGCATGATCTTGATTCCCCTGAATGCGCCAGATTGTATCCCTCTCTTGCTGACAAGCGCCCCGGGCTGATTGTTGTCAGCGGTTTTCTGGGAGCCGGTAAAACCACCTTTCTGAACAATTGCATCGAATACCATCGTGCAAGAGAGCGTTTTGTGGCGGTCATTCAGAACGAGGTTGGTGCCACAGGTGTGGATGAGCATCTGCTGGGGGATTCTGCATCGGTTCTTGCTCTGGATGAAGGGTGCGTATGTTGCACACTCGCCGGAAGCCTTGCTGCCGGAGTACGTGAATTGACGGCACAGTTCAGCCCGGAAGTTATTCTGCTCGAAACAACAGGACTGGCAAACCCATTGAACCTGCTGGCCGAATTGGGGGCCATCCGCGATCTGGTGCGTTTGGATACGGTTGTTACCGTTGTCGACGCCGCCAACGTTCAGAACGTGCTGGAATCCAGTGAAATTGCACGTGATCAGGTGCGGGGAGCAGATGTTGTGGTGTGCAATAAGAGCGACACGGTAAGCGCGGCAATGATGGAGAATGTACAAAAGGCGCTGACAGAGTTGAACCCTAAGGCCATGGTGCATGTGACCACACACGGTCAGGTTCATCCTGCTTTGTTCATGGATATGGAGACCGGCAAGTCGTGTTCGGGGTTGTTGCCCGCAGTGCCTCGTAGCTATGCGAATCACACGCAGGAAGGGTACAGCGCTGTTCGTGTTTTCATGTCTCGTCCTGTTACCTTGGACGTTTTGGAGCAGGCCGTTTCCGCTTGCCCGGGAGCTCCGTTCCGGATCAAGGGGATAGTTGCTCTGGATGACGGAGATCCGCATTCCTCAGGATACGTGCTGGCTCAATGTGTTGCCGGCAGGGCGGATTACGAGCCGATACAGAGCTTTGATGGCACCCCTTTTCTGGTGATGATAGGCAGGAATCTTGATCACAAGGCTTTACTGGAGCACTGGCAGCCGCTTGGAGCAACCCTGACGGAACACAGTGTTTCGTAGCTGAGAGTTTTTTGTGGAGCAGGGGGTATAACTCGCTGCTTTATTTCCATAGAGTCGGAACACTGAGTGTAAAAGGCCCTCTGCACGGAGGGTCTTTTCTTGTTTGTGTTCAGTTGATTTTGGAGAGGGACAGGGAGCGGGTGGTCGAGAGCCTTTCCTCATGTAGCAGAATGTGGAATACGCAATGTCATGAGGGCGAGAATTCAGGAATATTCTCACTGGGTTATAGAACCCCCTTTAAACCTTTGGATAAAATACCCCTGTTTAAGTGGCAGCCGCTCGATGAAATGAAGAAGCCCTCGACGTGAGTCGGGGGCTTCTAGGTTGGTCGCTATCTCAATTGGATTATCTGAGTGCCATCGTCTGTTGTTTCTCGTTTGTAAATTCGAATGTGCTCATATCTTTTTATGGCAATGTCTGACAATTTACTGATTAGATCCGTGTCGGACTTTATGCCAAATGTTATAGATGTAATGTCTTTTGGATCAAATTTGTTAATGTCGTGTAAAGTGTTTTTACGCTCATCGTTAAGATAGATGACTCTCCATTCTTTTTCGTGAGTCCAGCATGTGTTTTTTGTATAGAATATAGTATCAATAGATTTTTGACCTATGTCCTTGGGCAATCCGTAGAGTAGCATCTCTAAGGCGTTTCCGATAGGCGGATTGCTATCATGGTACCATACTTGCTTCGCCAAATTAAAGTAAGATCGCGAGTCACTGCCAGAATTGAGCTCAATGCAACATCCTGTATCATTTGATGCATAGTGCGACCACATCATGTCGTTGTTGTCATTTTCTGCCAGGCAAAGAATTCTTAATTTGTAAACACTGAACGAATTTGCAACTTGATATTTTATGTTGCTTATTAGTTCTTTTGTGAATTCAAGTTTGTGGAATGTATGTTTAAGGTGTTGTTGCTTTATCCCATTATTTAGGGCGTGCTTTGCTGATTCTGCAACATCAGCAAACAATGGTGAAAATTTTTTGATATTCTTATTCTTGCTACTAAAAGCGTTTTTTAAAATAATATCCACAAATTGTGGCATTACCTCTTCAATTGTTGGTGATAGAATTGGAGCTTTTTTAAGCTCTGCCGGGTCGTTGAATTCTAATGGGCTGGACCATTTGAGTGATGTGTTTGTAAGTATTTGTTCTGCAGATTCTGGGGGCGTATACTTGTATAGCTTAGAGGGGGTGGACATATTAACATCCTTAAAGCTTTAAATTTCTTTTGGCATCAGTGGGGAGGCAAGCAAGTCGGCCCATGCCTTCATTATCTTTCTTCTCTCATCCAAATTCTGTGCTCTATGGTACGCCGCCCTTACCGTTATAGGGGGACAGCCGAGATGAGAAATGGCGGTGGGCCTAAAATAGATAGGACAAACATAGGACTGACATAAGACTAAGTTAGGCCTGATGCGGACTTTCAAGGTATTTTGAACCTGTCGTCAAGTGAATAAAAGGGTGAAATCCGAAATGAGAAAACTTACGGATTTCGCCCTGTTTGTATTTCCCAAATGAGAAAGGTGTCCGAGGGGCAAAGACTACTTGGGCGCATATTCCATTAGAATAAGACAGGCTGCTGCGGTTTCTGAGATTTTCATACTGTGAGTGTTCGGTTCGGAAAAACATTGTCTAAACAATCGAGCAATTCCTTTGGTTCTTTGGCGTCAATTTGGTGATTGTTTGCTAATGCACCGAAGCAATTGGGATGAAAAAAGCCCTCTTTCGGGAGGGCCAATTTCTCATTTTGAAATGGCAGAATTCTCAAATAGAGTGTCAACTTACATCAACTTACACTTACAAGTGTTAAAATCTGTTGGCGCGCTACAGTATGCCAAAGTGTATGCCAAATGAAAAAAGGACTTGTGGCATGCAGCCATAAGTCCTTGATTTCTATGGTCGGAGAGACAGGATTCGAACCTGCGACCCTCTGGTCCCAAACCAGATTTTGGTGTTTCACATGTTGTCACACGTTATCATTTATATTTATATTTCATGTAAATAGAAGATCTAAGTTTCACAGGTTTTCATTGAAAATCACCCTCCATTCCGCTATTATGGTAGGGAGATGGTAGGGAGAATTTGCCATTTTGCGACCCTCTGGTTCTGATGGCAAAATTGATATTATTGACTTTTTTATTTGCTAGTGGGTCGCAGGAGCGAAGATGAGCAAGCCCAAAAGAGAGCGTACGGACTACCCCGGTGTGTATGGCACACCACACCCGACACGCAAGCACGGGATTCGCGCTGATTTGTATATCGAAATTACCTATAGACTTGATGGAAAAAAGAAATGGGAAGGGCTTGGATGGACATCCCAGAACATGACGCCCCTCAAAGCATCAACAATCCTTTGCGACCTTAAAGAGGCTCACAGAACGGGTAAAGGCTTACGGACGGTTGCTGAGCAGCGGGAAGTTGCCGCAGCCGAAGCAAAGGAAAGGGAGGTGGCCAAGCAGCAGGCTGAGCGTGACACCACTACTTTTCAGGAGTTCTGGACAGATTGCTACCTTCCTCTGCAAGGCGAGAAGAGTGCTCGTTCCCGAGCAACGGAAGCATCTTTATGGAAGCTCTGGGTTGCACCTCAATTGGCAGAGATCCCTTTGCTTAAGCTGGTTCCGTTTCACCTGGAGAGGGTTAAGCAGGAGATGGTGAAGGCTGGAAAGTCACCTAAAACAATCAAGTACGCCATGGGGGTGGTTTCGCAAGTATGGAGCCTAGCCCTGCGTGATGGGTACGTGTCTGCGCCTTTCCCTGGCCTTCAGGTTAAGCTTCCACAGAAGGACAATCAGCGGCAGCGCTTCTTGACGCCCGCTGAAGCTGTGCTCTTATTGAAGGAGCTGGCTGAACGTTCTCCAATGTCTCACGATATGGCTGTAATCTCGTTGTTTTCCGGGATGCGCTTTGGCGAGATAGCTTCATTAGAATGGCAGGACATAGACTTTCCAGATGGGCGCATATTGATCCGTGATCCGAAGAACTCGCAAAACCGTTATGCCTACTTGACCGATGAAATCACGGAGGTGTTGCGTAATCGTCATTCTGGGCAGCGTAACGGTTTGGTGTTCACCAGTCGCACCGGTGGTAAGGTCGACCGTATTTCAAAGGCTTATTCCCGCACAGTTGACGAATTGTTTAACGAAGACGTCGCCGACTCCCGTCAGCGTGTGTGCTTTCATACCTTGCGTCACACCTACGCGAGCTGGTTGGTGCAAAAGGGAGTGGATCTCTACAGTGTAAAAGAACTCATGGGGCATGCCGACTTCAAGATGACCACGCGCTACAGCCACCTCGCCCCAGAAGGGCTGAGGCGGAAGGCTAAGGTGCTTGAAGGGAGTCTGGAAGAGGGCGATGAGGTTGGGATAAGAATTTGCGGGTTGTGAAGGCCTAGATGTTGATTATATAGTGAGCGATCGGTTCCTTGTGTAGTTAAATTTCACTATCCAATAGAGTTATAAGATTAAACTCCATTTGGGTTGCCAAGAGTGGCATTCAAGAGACCGCCGGTCCAATCCCGTTCAACTCTAGTATGTAAGCAAAACAGTTATGTCGGAAGACATAACTGCTTTTTTCGTATTGTATGTCGCAGGCAGCAGCGATTACTGTCACTGTCGGCTTAATGCTTCCAGATTCGCCCTCAGGAGAGAGCACATTCAATCAACCCTATGAACCCGGTGTATCCTGCCCCCCGTGTCCTGTTGGCTTACCGGCGGGCTTCTGCGCAGTTACGGAATCCAGAACCCCCAAGAGTTTGTGGGCCCGTTTGCGTAATCTGCCATCTGCAACGGAAACCTTCTCCAGCATGCTCCGAGCTTCATGCCAGTCACCTTCAAGCCATGCGACCATACTCAGTGCCCATAACGCCTTTCCTTGCCATGGTCCCTGCTGTACAGCAACTGTCTGAAAGACCTCTCTGGCTTCCTGCATCCGTCGCATGCGCAGAAGAATCTGGCCTTTTCGATAGGTGCGCTCTGGTGTTGGGGCCTGTCTGAGTGCAGCCTCCACCTTTTCCAGTGCGGAAGTCAGATCGCCCGCTCCGGCGAATCCGTATGCCAGATTGTCCAGCATTGCCGGGGTGGCAGGTTTGTTCCCTAAGGTTTTTTGGCTCAACAGCGGGGCCCCCAGAGAGCTATACAGGCTTGCCAGTTGTCGGATTTCACTGTCTGATGGGGGAGCCAGTCGTGTTGCCACCTCATATGCTGCGGTCGCCTTTGCTTGATTTCCGCACTGATAGTGCGCGTATCCCAGCATGCGCCAGAGAGTGCTGTTTTCTGGGAATTTGCGGATGCCTTTCAACAGGCATTGGACGGCATCCGCATGTAGTGAGTCCTGATTTTGGCACTGGGCCAGCAGAAGAAACCAATCCGGTCGTGCTTCCGGTAGCGACACTAGGAGGGTAAGCACTTCCTGGGCCCGCTTGAATTGTTTTGCCTGAGCGAACATCTGGGCGGCGGAAAAGGCCATGCCGTGTTTCTGGTTTCCCCCGAGTGCATAGGCCTTGAGCAGTGTTTCACCGGCCTTGTCATGCTTGCCGAGGCGCGCGAAGGCGGACCCAAGATTCTGCGCAATGGTGATATTGGCGGGATATGCGGTGAGACCCTTCTCCAGAATGCGGACGGCTTCGGAAGCGCGATTTAGTTGCAGCAGAACATATCCGTAGAGTTCATAGGCAAAAACATGATGCTGGCGACTGCTGTTGAAATATGGGGCCAGAACGCTTGCCGCTTTGGCGAAAGAGTCGGCATTTGCGTATTCATGCGCCTGTTTGAAAAGAGCGTATTCATGCTGAGTTATGGCGCGTTCCGCGGCCTGAACCGGCGTGGCAGGGCAGGAAAACAGGACCGCCAGCAGCAGAAGGAAGCACGCGTGCATTCGCAGTCTGGTGGGCGTTTGCCCTAAAGTGTCTATATGCATGGTCATGGTGGTTATCCCCGGCGGCTACTTGCCAAGGCTGAAGGCAAAGGGTTGATCTGCTATGCACTGCACGGCCTGGCCTCCTTTCTTGCAAGGCATGAACCGCCATCGGAGCACGGCTTCAACAGCGGCGTCGAGGAACGGAGCCGTTTCTTCTGTAGAATTCAGCGGGATAGCTGTTGCCACTGAGCCGTCCTTGCGCAGTGTTATGCGTACGATGACGCTTCGTTCTTTTCCGTTAGCCCTCTGGCGGTGAGGATATGCGGGCGTGGGGGCATAAAGGGCGCGCGGTTGTTCATCAACCTCGCCGAGTGTAAGAGCCCCTCCTCCCGGAGCAGAAAGCGCCCCCGCATCGGCAAGCGAGGGAATGCCGCTCATGGGTATCGTGCCCGGGGCAACGGGGGAAATATCCATATCCAGAGAAGGCACTTCCATCTCCAGCCGTGGTTGTTCCATAGAAAGTTCCGCCACAGCGGCGACTTCTTCCATATGCTGTATCCGAGGTATTTCCTTGGTGCTGTATGTGGCCTCTTCTTGTACTGGTTCTTCTGTGAATGCGGAAAGGCGTATGGCTCCATGGTGGGGTGGCGATTCCTTCGTATCGCCTGCAAATGTGCCCATGAGCAGAAAGAGCAGCAAAAAAGAAGTGATGCCGGTACCGCCTGTCACTCCCAACATGGTTCTTGTTGCAGGACTCATTGCGGTTTCCTCGTCGCGACGCTCACGTTGCTCACTCCGGCCTGACGGCACAGATCCAGCACTTCCACCAGTACTCCTGCGTTAGTGAGAACATCTGCGGCGACAATGATGCCAAGGTCGGATTTTTCTGCCAGCAATTGTTGCACGCGGGGAGACAGCGCACGAATATCCACGGAATTACCCTCCAGCCAGAGGGTGTTTTCGGCGTCGATGCCGATAACTACCTGCGCGTTCTGATTTTCGGCTGTCTGAGCAGCCGGGCGTTCCACCACCACACCGGATTCCCGGATGAAACTTGTGGAAACAATGAAGAATATGAGCAGAATGAACACCATGTCGATCATGGGTGTCAGATCGATGTCATTGAGCGTTTCAGAACGCTCACCATATCTGAATTGTCTCATGGTTTGACTCCTTGTCGTAACGGCATGTGTATCCTTTGGGCCTTACCCGGCTCAGTACGCAGGGATATGGCATAGAGCCGGTCGCGCAGTTTCTTCACTTTCCGGAAGAGTATCCCGCCTGCAAGCAGGCCGGGGATGGCCACAAGCAGGCCCCCCTGCGTGGTGACCAGAGCCTTTGATATCCCTTCGGTCAGCGCGCTGCTGTCAGCGTTGCCCTGCACCGAGAGTGCTGTGAACGTAGAGATCATGCCTTCCACGGTGCCAAGCAGCCCCAGTAATGGAGCAAGGGAGGAAAGCAGGAGCACGGCACGTACATTGCCCGAGAGTATTCGCAGTGCGGAATCTATGCTGACGCGCAATATGTGTTTGCGCAGTTTGGGGCGTATGTTGAGTCCTTCTACCTGACAGCAGAGGGCTATGTGCCCGGGCAGCATTTCACTATCCGTTCCGCTGCGCTCCCAGGGGTATGCCGATGATACGGTGGAGCCGTGAGAGCTGAGACCATCAGGCCCTGCTGTGGGTGCTTTGGATGTGTAGGGTGGTTGAGACTTGCGGATCTTTCGTTCCGACAGGATTATCTCGCGGAGATGCAATGCGCTCATGATGATGAGGGCCCACACCCACACGGAGATGAGACCAAGCAGGATCATTATGCTTTTGCCTGCCAGCACACCTTCCAGAGCGGTTTCAAATCCCTGGGGGATCATTCCCGGACTCCTGCCTCTCCCGCACGTTCGACAATCAGCGCTGTGCCTGTCACCTCCATGTCTGTGACCACGGCATTGACGCGGCGGGAAAGAAAGTGGTGGCACAGCAACAGGGGAATGGCCACGAACAGGCCAACCTCCGTGGTCAGCAGCGCTTCTGAAATGCCTGCGGAGAGCAGCTTGGGGTCGCCGTTGCCATGCTCGGTAATGACACGGAAGGTCTGTATGATGCCGGAGACCGTACCCAGCAGCCCGAGCAGCGGAGAAACGGCCGCAAGAACCCGCAAGGTCTGGAGGAACCGCTCAAGGGGCGGCAGTTCGTCCAGAATGGATTCCTCAAGACGTTTTTCCAGTGTTTCGACAGAGGCAGGAGCGCCATCACCCCGCACCCGAGCGGCAACGCGTTCTGCCGGTGTGCCTGTGTTCTGTGTGATATCCTTACGCCTTTCCAGCAGCACTTGCCTGCCGTTGATGCGGGTGCGGCAGAGCACGAAGCAGCGTTCCGCCACCAGACCGGCACCAACAATTCCGATGACAAGGATGGGCCACAGGAAGAGGCCGCCGGCACTCAGCGTGCTCATGATTGTTCTGGGAGTAGTGGGATTGGCGATAAGGGATGTACCGGAAAAATCCATGGGCAGAGCGTCCGTGCCGGTTACCGCAGCACGGATGGCGGTTTTGGTGTCGGAATCCGAAAACAGGGGAGCAGCCTGCAGCAGGGGACTGTCCGGACGGGGCAGCAGAAAGCCCGTTTCATCTCCCGCTGTGTATGCCGTTTGCAGCGCTCCCAGACGGAGTACCCTTGCTGTTTCTGTTGCACCGTTTATGGTGTGCACATTTTCTTCCCGGCGGAGCATGGTTCCGCTTTCACGGATGGTGTGCAGAAGCGACTGCATGAGAAAGGTCACATCATGCAGGGCGGGAAACTGTTCTGAAGCGGCCAATGTCTTCAGCTTGGGCTTCCATTCCGGATGCAGCGACAGTGCGGGGTTGTTTCCGTATGCGGCAAGGAGCAGGCGGGCATTGTCGCGCACGGTTCCTTCGATTTTACGCATGGTGCCCTGCTTGCCTTCCAACAGACGTTCGAGCGTGGTTTCTTCGTCGCGCAGTGCGCGCAGTTCTGTTTCAAGGGCAGCAGCTTTGCCTCGGGCCTGTGCTGCGGTCTTTTTCAGGTCTGCCAGTTCCCGTGCCAGACTTACATGGTCACGGGTAATATTGTTGCGGACTTCTGCAGCATGAGTCTGCGCTGCGCTTTTAAGCTCTTCGGCACGGTTTGCGGCGTCCTGCCATGTACCGTTGGTATCGGCAGCGCTGACGGAATACGGGAGCAGCACCGAGAGAATAAGAAACAGGGAATATCTGTGCATGAAACGGATCATGGCTTTACCTCCGTGCTGTTCGGGCGGGCGTTCATGGGCTGTTCTGGTGCTGGGTACGAAATAATCGTGTCAGAGAGGGGAGCGGCGAAGGGCAATGCAGGCAGAAAACGTACCGACTTGGCTTCCAGCATGGGGGTAACGCGGGCAAGCTCTCCGGTTTCCGTTTCCGTCAGAGGGCGGAAGCCGTGTTCCCGTGTCCAGATCCATGCACGGCTGGAATCCGGTGCCAGCGCATAAAGACCTACGCGTCCGGCCCGCACTATGGTGACACTCTGAGAAGAAGGTTCTTTACCGCTCTGAGCGGGAACGGAAATGATGCCGGGGGAGAGATCAACCGTGTTTCCGTATGAGTATTCGGCTTGCATGGCCTCCAGCACGCGGCGCAGTTTTTCCGCACTGGCAAGCTCATAGTCGCCCAGAGTCTTCTGCAAAAAAACGAGGCGGCGTTGCCGTTCTTCGGGCAGGAAAGGGATATCCTGTGCGACCAGCTTTTCCAGTGCTTGCGTGGCAAGCAGAAGCTCGCCTTCCAGCTCGGCTTCCATGCGCTCCAGTTCTTTTTGCGTTTGCAGCTGCATGGTTACGCGCTGGCGGGCTGTTTCAACGTAGCGGGTAAAGGTTTCAACCTGCAGGGCGTACCATGCTGCTTCCAGACGGGCCTGCCGGATTTCTTCCAGCATGCGTGCCTGCGCCTCTTCCCACTGCCGACCCCGTTCCTGTCCGGCTTTTTCTATGGCAATGGCCGAGGTGACGGTATCCATGACTTTCTCGGGTGAAGGATTTGCCGCGAAAAGAACAGGTGCAGCACCAAGCAGGGAGTACAGAAGAATGCCTGTTGCAGCCAGACTGCGACCGAGCTGTGTAAAAGCTATGTGTGGACGGTGTATCAACCGACTCATGCGTGTCTCCTTGAACGTTCGGGATGTCCTGAAGGGACTCCGGTAAATGACTGGTCGTGGTTCCGACTGGCGCCGGACGGCAGGGCCGCATCAAGCAGCATGCGCGTATAGCTGTGGCGTGGTGCGGAAAAGACATCGGCAGTGCAACCCGATTCCACGATCCGGCCGTTGTGCATGATAAGTACCCGGTGGCACAGCTGGCGCACCAGCGATAGGTCGTGAGTGATGAACAGGCTGGCCATGCCGTGCCGCTGCTGAAGAGTGCGCAGCAGGTGTACAACCTGATATTGGGTGTTGCGGTCCAGCGACGAGGTGGGTTCGTCAAAGACTATGCACCGGGGCTGCATGATCAGGGCGCGTGCAATGCATATGCGTTGGCATTGTCCCCCGGAAAGCTCGTGCGGGTATCTGTGGCGCAGCTCGGGGGCGAGTTCTACCTCGCGCATGGCGTGTATTACCATTTCTTCCGTGTGACCCTGGTTATCCCTATGGAGCCGGGGAGCAATCAAACCTTCGGCGATGCATTCCTGCACGCTGAGTCTAGGGTTGAGCGAGGATAGCGGATTCTGAAAGACGATCTGTAGCTTTGTCCTTATCTGCCGTAGACGAGATTCGGATATGCCATGCAGTTCAGTGCCATCAAAGTTCACTTTTCCCGTGGAATCCACGAGGCGCAGCAGGGCAAGCCCGAGGGAAGATTTGCCTGATCCGCTTTCACCCACCACACCGAGGCACTCGCCTTGCTTCAGGGTGAAACCGGCATTCTCCACGGCGGGAAGCCAGTTGGAGGTGCGGCCATACCATGTGCTGCCCGCGGGGTAGCGAACATTGAGCTGCTCCACGCGGAGTACTTCCGGAGCGGATTCCGGAACCGGATGGGGCGGCATGTCGGGGCCGGTATCCAGCAGCATGCAGGTGTATGGATGCCGGGGCATGGAGAAAAGCCGGGTGGTAGTACCCTGTTCCACGATGATGCCGTTACGCATGACGCAGATGCGATCAGCTGCGCGGCGCATCATGGGCAGATCGTGGCTGATGAGGATGATGGACATGCGGTTGCGCAGAGTGAGCAGCAGATCCAGCACCTGTTGCTGCACTGCTGCATCCAGTGCAGTGGTGGGTTCGTCCGCAATGAGTACGTCCGGTTCATTGACAAGGGCCATGGCCAGCATGGCACGCTGCCGCTGACCACCGGAGAGCTGATGCGGAAAAGCCGCCATATACCGTTCTGTGTCATCCATGCCTACCTGTTGCAGCAGGCTGGACACACGGGCATCCACCTCGGCAGGCTTGTATTTCTTGTGCAGGGCAAGTCCTTCGCCGATCTGTCGTCCAATGCGGTGCAGCGGGTTGAGGCAACCCAGAGGGTCCTGAAACAGCATGGCTATGCGGTTGCCCCGCAGGACCCGTAAGGCCGGTTCCGTCAGGTCGATAATGGATGAGCCGTTCAGTTCCACCCGTCCGGAAATCACCTTGCCTCCGGCGGGAAGCAGGCCCATGAGCGCACGCGCGGTCAGGGTTTTGCCCGAGCCGCTCTCGCCAACCAGTCCCAGCACTTCTCCGCGTTCAAGCTGGAAGCTGACATTGCGCACAGTCGCCGTTTCCGGAGTGGTGCTGCCAAAGCCTATGGAAAGGTCGGACACTTGAATCACGGGAGTCATGGGCGTTTTCCTCCATTAGGATCGAAGGCATCCCGCACCGCTTCTCCGATGAAGACCAGCAGGCAAAGCAGCGAACCCAGAGTGACGAATGCCGTAAGCCCTATCCACGGGGCATGCAGGTTGTTCTTGCCTTGCGCCAGTAATTCTCCCAGTGACGGAGCACCCGCTGGCAGGCCGAAACCGATGAAATCCAGTGAGGTGAGCGTGGTAACGGAGCCGCTGAAGATGAAAGGCATGTAGCTCAAGGTGGCTACCATGGCATTGGGCAGAATGTGGCGGAACATGATTGTTCTATCCCGCACCCCCATGGCGCGGGCCGCGCGCACGTAGTCAAGCTGGCGGCAGCGCAGAAATTCCGCGCGCACCACGTGCACAAGTCCCATCCAGCTGAAGAGCAGCATCACGCCGAGCAGTGACCAGAAGCCCAGAGTGATCATGCTGGAAAGAATGATCAGCAGATAGAGTACCGGCATGCCGGACCAGATCTCCATGAACCGCTGAAAGACAAGATCCACCGCGCCGCCGTAATAGCCCTGAATTGCTCCGGCTGTGACCCCCACGGCAGAGCTGATGATCGAAAGTCCAAGGCCGAATAGGATGGAGAGGCGGAATCCGTAGAGAATGCGGGCGACTATGTCGCGTCCTTGATCGTCCGTTCCCAACCAGTTTTGGGCGGAAGGCGGCGCGGGAAAAGCCGGCGCGTCGTAGTTAACGGTATCGTGGGCAAAACGGATGGGAGGCCAGATCATCCATCCGTTACCGGAAATGGCTGTATATACGGCCGGATCACGGTAGTCGGCTGCAATGGCAAATTCTCCGCCGAAGTCGGTTTCCTGATAATCGTACAACAGAGGGCAGTGGAGTTTTCCCTTGTAGGAAAGGAGAAGCGGTCTGTCATTGGCTATACCCTCTGCGCACAGACTCAGGATGAAAAAGCCGAGAAACAGCCATAGCGACCACCAGCCTCGGCGGTGGTTGCGGAATGCGGCAATCTTGCGCCGGGTGAGCGGAGAAATATCAGCCACGGGCCACTCCACGTTTTTCAAAGGTTATGCGAGGGTCCACCAGCGAGTAGGTGATGTCCGAGAGGATGCGGGTGAGCAGCCCGAGCAGGGTGAACAGGTAAAGGGTGGCGAACATGACCGGGTAATCTCGTGTCATGGCCGCTTCAAACCCGAGAAGGCCCAGACCGTTGAGGGAGAAAATGACTTCAATGAGCACAGAACCTGTGAAGAACATATGGATGAAGGTGGAGGGAAAACCGGCAATGACAATGAGCATGGCGTTGCGGAACACGTGACGGAACAGCGTCTGCCGCAGGCTGAGCCCCTTGGCTAGGGCCGTAGCCGTGTATTGCTTGTGTATCTCGTCAAGAAACGAGTTACGTGTGAGCGTTGTCAGGGTGGCAAAACCGCCTATGACCAGCGCCGTGAGGGGTAGGGTGATATGGTGGAAATAGTCACCGATTTTTCCGGCGAGGGATAACTCGTCGAATCCGGGAGACACGAGTCCCCGCAGTGGGAAAATGTTCCAATAGCTGCCTCCGGCAAACAGAACGATGAGCAGCACGGCGAACAGAAAACCGGGAATGGCGTCGCCGATGACGACCAGCGTCCCGGTAAGCGCGTCGAATCGGGAACCCTGCCTGACTGCGCGGGCTATGCCCAGCGGGATGGAGATCAGGTAAATGATCAGCGTACTCCACAGGCCAAGGGAGATGGAGACGGGGAGACTGTCCGCAAGTAATTGCATGACGCTGCGCCCCTTGAAGAAGCTGTTGCCGAAATCAAAGCGCAGGTAGTTGCCAAGCATCAGGCAGAAACGGTCGAATATGGGTTTGTCAAAACCATACATACGGCGCACCTCAGCCATTATTTCAGGCGAGAGTCCCCGGTTACCTTTGTACAAGCCTTCGGAATCCATGCCTTGCGTACCGGTTTCTGCAGCTTCGCCGCCGATGCGTTCTATGAAGACATTGTCCGCGCCCTCAAGACGGGACATGTACTGCTCCACGGGACCACCGGGTGCGGACTGGATAACAAAGAAATTCAAGGCAATAATGCCGAGAAACGTGGGAATGAGCAGCAGAAGCCTGCGTGTTACGTAAGCAAGCATTCTAGTCTCCGTACCCTGTTCCGGCCTTGCGCAGGGCAGCATCCTTCGCCTCGTCCACCCACCATGCATGGATGTCCATTCCATTGGGAGCCGGAACTGGGGACCGGCTGAACCGGTTCCAGTAGGCAACCCGCATATCCGGCGAATACCAGCCGGGAATTACATAGTTTTCCCACAGCAGCACCCTGTCCAGCGCGCGGCAGGTGGTGACAAGTGATTTTCTGTCCGGTGCGGCTATGATTCTCTCCACCAGTTCGTCCACAACCGCAGAGCGTACGCCCGCGTAATTGCGTGACCCCGGCGTATCGGCAGCCACAGTGGTCCAGTAGTTCCGCTGTTCATTTCCCGGAGAGGAAGACTGGGGTATGCCCGAAAGGATCATATCGTAGTCGAAGGTGCGCAGGCGGTTTACGTATTGCGTTGCGTCTGCAAGTGCGATGTGCATTTTGACGCCCAGCCGGGCAAGGTTGGCCTGAAATGGCAATGCAATCCGGTTGAGACTGGCCGAACGCAGCAACAGGGTGAATTCCATCTGTCTGCCTGATGCATCCACCAGCTTGCTGTTTTCGAGTTTCCATCCTGCTTCCTGAAACAAGGCAAGCGCCCTGCCCATGACCGGGCGCAGGTTTCCGTCGCCTGCCGTCTCGGGCACAGCGGGAGCCTTTGTGAAAACTTCTGGTGGTAAGCTGTCTGCATAAGGAGAGAGCAGGGCGGCCTCTTCTGTCTGTGGCAGCCCCCGGCCAGCAAAATCGCTGTTGGTGAAAAAGCTGTTACACCGGGCGTAGGCCCCGTGAAATATGGCCCTGTTGGTCCATTCAAAGTCGAAAGCCAGCGTCAGCGCTCTGCGGACGGACCTGTCAGCAAACACCGTGCGACGGGTATTCAGGATAAAGCCATACATGCCGTGCGGCTTGTTGCTGGGGATGGCCTCTTTCACCATGTCTCCACCGTTCTCGGCTGG
>JBKEAK010000170.1:0-5984 GCA_047972125.1 Halodesulfovibrio sp. | reverse complement strand
GGCAACGGGGTAAATACCGTTCGCCTTTCCGACAGACGCAGACCCGAGAACTTTGTCTTGGTGGTCATGGAGGCGGGGGTACACCCGATCCCATTGCGAACTCGGTAGTTAAGCCCGCCATCGCCGATGATACTGCCAGGGAGCTGGTGGGAAAGTAGGCCGCCGCCAAGACTTATTTCCAAACGAAAAACTCCGGTAACCGATGAGGGCCGGAGTTTTTCTGTTTTTCCGCCTTGCGGCCTGCTTTGCCACCAGCGACCGGCATACGCAAAGGCAGGGAGGCAAGCGGGGGCCGCGCCCCTCGCGCAGCCGAGGCCTGATCCCGCGCGCAGCAAGGGGCAGGCTACTCCTGTCAGTCTGGAAAGTAGGCCGCCGCTAAGACTTATTTCCTAAACGAAAAACTCCGGTAACCGATGAGGGCCGGAGTTGTTCTGTTTTGGGGGTAAAGAATTGTTTGTCGGTGACTCCATCATCTATCCTCGCCTTCCTTTCCTCTTCTGTCTGCCTTCAATCAAATAATGAATTAGGCCTTGGTGCGTTCTGACTTGGTTAGGCGTTCGCCGACTCCATCAAGTCCAATCTACTGTTTCTTTTTGCCGCCGCTCTGCTGTCTTTATCCGTAAGGCTCGCAGACTCGCCAACGGCTATAGCTTCCGCGGGACCAGAAGGGGCCTCAGCCGGGCGGTGCCGTCTTGCAACGTGCATCTGTATGGCTCGTGCCTCGCTTACAGCTGCTACTCGCTAGATTGGTGGCTGTATTGCTCCTTCGTCGCAGACAGCCACTGGCACTCCTCAGCAAGGCCCACTCTGGACTCCCACTGCCTCGCCCCAGCTGGTCGCTGGTTGCCGTTCGTTCTGCCGTAGAAGCGAAGTGCTTCCAATCGGCATGCGGATTGTTCAGGTGAGTGATTCGTCGGTGGTGGGACGGCGTGGAGATTGAGCAGACGAGGAGGGGCTATAAGCAGGCGCGAAGAAGTGATGAGGAGCATTACGTCTGTGTTTTGCATCGCTAAAAGAAAAAGCTCCGGGTCAATTTGATCCGGAGCTTTGTTTTGTCTGCCTAGTGTGTAAATGAGCTTGCGGAAAGTGCTATTTGTTTTCGGTGGGGAAACCATCCCTGTGCCATTTGTGCCATCCGCCAAGAAGTGCTTTGGCGTTGGTGAAGCCCATGTCTTCCAACGTGCGCACCACACGGGTGCTTGTGTATTCATTGGGTCAGGCGCAGTAGACGATGATCTCTCTGTCCCTTGGGATAGCCGCTGCCCATGTATCCACATCCTGCAGGCTGCCTCGCATGGCTCCTTTGATTTTAAGCGTGGAACCGCTCCAGTCTGCACCGGAGCGTGCATCGACAATCAGGGCTGAATCAAGCCGGGAAAGGGTCTCTTCCGGCGTTATTTTGGCAATGTCTGCCGCATGTGCTGTTATTACGGCAAAGGAGAGTATGAAGAAAAGAGTTGCCCACAGTATGTGCGAAATTTTGTCTCGCATGGTCGCCTCCTGAAAATGCCACTATAGTTTTCAAAAGCCATGCTCTAAATTTAGCTTGGAATTGAAGTATGGCAAGGGCGAAACCGCATTTGTCTTATCAATACTGTGGGGGCAGTGTAAGAATAGGGATTTGCGGGATTAGCCTTGCTCCTGCTTGGCTGCTTCCTTCTGCTGCGGTGCTGCAGGGGCAGACAGCTTGGCATAGGCGAAAGAGAATATCATGCCGGTAACAGCGATGGTTCCGACTGAGTATGCCAGCAGTTGTACGTCGTCCGGCCTGCCAAAGGTCATCCATGCGGCAAAGGTGTACAGAAGTATCCCCAGTACTGTGAGCGGAGGCAGGTAGCCGCGCAGCAGCAATGCGCAGTTGATGAGGACATAGCCCGCGAACCAGCAGAGAAGGGAGGCGTTGATGAGTGCTTCCAGCCTTGGTTCACCAGCCCAGCCAAAGGCAAGCAGTCCTGCAATGGGAATGCACAGCAATATGTGCAATTGGCGGCGGAGGACTTTGTCATCCGGCTTGCGAAGCAGAAATGCAAGTTGCCGTGCGTTGGCAATGAGCAGGGCCAGAATGGATGCAACGGTGCCGAACATAACGGCCGTACCCATGATCTGGCGTCCGTTGTCACCAAGAGCAATGCCCGCCATGAGAATATGCGGCACCGTGGAGCCTGCAAGATCTAGCGGGTCTGCCGCACTGAGGCTGCCCCACAGGTAGACGACAAACAGACACAGGGCCAGAAGCACAGCCATGAGTGCGCGCTGTGCCCCTTTGCCTACCTCAGGCCTGGAGGCAAGGTCAAAGCCGAGCAGGGCGACCACTGCGAGGTAACAGCCCTTGAGAGGGTCTCCGCCCGTAGGGAAAAACGGCGGTGTCTTCTGCGGGAACATGGTCGGGAACAGGCCTTCAAGGCCGTGCTGGCGGGTTGCCATGACAGCCACGTAGGCAACGGAGGTAAGCGCGATGAGCGTGACAACATACAGCACTATGCCGCGCGGAACCGGGGCCAGAAGTGCTGCGCCGCCAATCAGCGCGAGCAACGTGAACGAGAAGGCAAGGTTGGGATACCAACTGGCAAAGAGTTCATTGAAGCTGTAGCCCGCTTCGGCAAGCCAGAGTGTGGCAAGCGTGACCAGTGCCAGAATGCGTGCTGCGTTTATGACTCCGAGGCCGTAGGCCCTGAGCAGGTTGCTTGAACTTCCGCTGTTTTCAGGTGTTCCCATGCCGTTTGCCGTTACAAGGGCGCAGAGTGCCGCAAGGAGCATGAACAGGCTGAAAAGCATGCCCGACATGCCGGAGCCGTTGCCCACGGCTACCAGCGCGCCGGGGGACAGCATAAAGGCAAGAGGCAGGAAGAGATCAAGCATCAGGATACCTCCGAGTTTGCTCGGGAAAGCATAACAGGGGGTTGCAGAAATGAAAATACGGGAAAGAGCCTGCAGTTGTGTCAAAACAGCAGTTCAGGTCTGTTTGTGGCTGCATTGACCGTCTTTCACCGTACTGGCGCTATCCCCAGAGCGTCTGTCTGGTTACAGGCCCTCACAGTCTGCACGTGGCGGCATTGGGATCATCGGTATGCCGTGGACCAGTCACTACATCCTTTCCGATTGCACGGGCCACATTGCGCAGCATGCCGTTGAAAATGATCTGGTGGAAAGGATACATGGCGTACCAGTAAGCAATGCCTGCAAGCCCACGGGGCAGGAACCGTGCAATCAGCGTGAGCACCACCTGTGGCGGACCGTCATCTCCGCAGGTTGTGTCTTCCACTCTGAATTCGAGCAGGGCTTCCCCGGGCAGGCGCATTTCTGCAAGCAGAAGAAGGCGTTCGCGGGGTCGTATATCAAGCACTCGCCAGAAATCAAGCGCATCGCCCACAAGCAGCTCCTCAGCATCCCGCCTGCCGCGTCGCAGACCGGGCCCACCGACAAGCTTGTCCATGAATCCCCGCATCTGCCACAAAATATCACTCTGGTACCAGCCGTTTTCACCGCCAATGCGCTGAATGGGGCCCCATACTTCTTCCGGCGTTGCATGCAGCGTGATCTCGTGTGCGGTATGCACCACCGTGCCCCCGGCAAAGGGTGCGTCACCGCAGGTGATCCATTCGGGCGGCACTGCCGTTCCGGCATCCTTCCAGCAGGTGGGCACGGTGTGCTGGCGGATGCGGTCCAGCGCCATGCGTATGGCCTCCCGCACGCCGATCAGCTTTTGCGGAATAAGCTCGCGTATGGTGTTCTCGGAGCAGACGACCCTGTTCCTGAGTCCTTCCACAAGCGGGCGGGCAAGCACAGTGGGAACAGGTGTGACAAGGATGAGCCACAGGGAGCTGAGATAGGGCGTAAGCACGGGGACGGGGATGATCAGGCGTTTGCGCAGGCCAGCTTCTTCCGCATAAAGGCCGAAGAGCGCTCTGTACGTCAGGATGTCCGGCCCGCCGATGTCATACGTCTTGCCTGCCGTTTCCGGCAGTTCAAGAACACCTGCAAGATATTCCAGTACGTTGGATATGGCTATGGGCTGGCATTCCATATGAACCCATTTGGGCGTGATCATGACCGGCAATCGGTCGACAAGATAGCGGACCAGTTCGAACGATGCGCTGCCAGAGCCGATAATCTGGGCTGCCCGCAGCACCGTAACCTGAACGTCCGAGAGCGCGAGAATTTCTGCCACCTCGGCCCGCGATTTGAGGTGGGGGCTCAGCTCAGTATCATCCGGCACAAGGCCGGAAAGATAAATGACGCGCTTAACAGTGTTGCCTTTCATGGCGCGCACCATGTTGTAGGCGGCCTTGCGGTCGGCATCTTTGAAATCATGGTGGCGGGAGGTCATGGAATGCACCAGATAATAGGCAGCCCAGCATCCGTTCAGGGCCGCCCGCAGACGCACTTGGTCGTGCAGGTCGCCCTCCACGATTTCCAGATTCGGGTGCGATGCCCATGGACGCGCGGCAAGCTTGCGCCGGGAACGTACCAACGCGCGGACGTGGTGCCCTCTTTCGAGTAACAGGGGGATGAGCCGTCCGCCCACATAGCCGGTGGCGCCGGTTACCAGTATGGGCAGGGCGGTGGTAGTCTGCATGTTGCACCTCGTGGAATGATGGAAGAAGATGTCTTCACATACCACACAATCTATCCCGTAATCACGAAAAATGAAATCGTCGCCATATTGCCGAGATAGCGGGTTAAGGATAGATACGGTCATCAGTCATTCGGCAGGGGGGCTTTCATGGACGCATCGCTTCTGACAGAGGGAACAGGCTATCTGGCTGCCTGCCTGACCACTTTTGCCTTTCTGCCGCAGGTGCTGAAGGTCTGGCGTACGAAATCTGTTAGGGATATCTCGCTTGTCACCTATGTTGCCCTGACTCTGGGCGTGCTGCTCTGGTTCCTGTACGGACTGGGGATAGGTTCGCTTCCTGTCATTATCGCCAACGGCATCACGCTGGTTCTGGCGGCCTCTATTTTACTGATGAAGATACGCTACTCCCGGCGGGAAGCGCTGGGCCGCTGACGCCATTTCAGGCAGGGCTTTCCTGCCCATAGCTGTTTCCCGGCGCGGCATTCGGGGCTGGCTATTCAGGCCGGCGGCTGATAGCGTGTACAAATTCCATATCTGACAACGGGCGCACAACTTTCGACCCCCCAAAAGGGAGCGAATGCCCTTGGCGCACCAACCGGAATTGGTGTTTTTCATTGCTTTCGCGGAAGCGGAAGAGTGTCCCCCCTCCATACCTCAATCAGGTTCTCTAACGCGCCCCTCGCCGCACAGTGCATCCCGCGGGCGCACCCATGTGCCGTTTAGGAGTGACCAGCCAATTGCGTCACCCGAATCCGGTATAATCATCAATGCTCCCCTTCCATGCGTCGGTTGCGGCTGGTGCTGTCTGGACCACCCGTGTGACCAGTCCATTCACAGGCATGGGTATACGGACAGGTGTCCCGAACTGTTCTGGTCTGCAGATGCGGCTCGTTATCTGTGTGCCATGGCCATGGATGCCGCTGCCGGGGCCTATATCCGCGAAGTGCAGCGTATGGGAGAAGGGTGTTGCGCCCCTCAGAATCGCTGGCGCACGGATGTAAAACAACGAGATTGATTGAAGCCGGTATCTCACGGTCCTGTTCCTGCTGTCAGATGCAGAATTGCAAAGCGCTCCACGGGGCGCTTTGTTGTTGGTGGGGTGTCCGCGTGGGTATGTTTGAGCAAGGCGGCAGTAAAATGAGTCTTTGCACTTCTTTTTCGCATACGGACTGTTGACCTTTTGTATACATTCTGTATTTCATAAGGAAATCAAGGAAGGAGAAGAGCCATGCCGCGTAGGGTCAAATCAGTCCGTGTGCCGGAAGAACTGAGCTCTCTCGATCTTTCCGGGGTCATTGCGGAGTGCGAAAAGTATCTGCGTGATCTGGAATCCGCCACCCTGCTCAAGCAGCATGGTGACAAGGAGGCTGCAGAGGCGCTTATCCGTGCCCGGCAGCAGGATTTGGGC
>JBKEAK010000169.1:0-4661 GCA_047972125.1 Halodesulfovibrio sp. | reverse complement strand
CCAGACTCATGAACGTGCACCTCCTTCTGCGGGAGCTGCGGAGCCGGACGGCTTTATTGCATCCTTAAGATAGGCGAGCACGTCGTACTTGCGGGGCGGAGGCGGAATGAGGCCCTGCGTGCGGAAGATCATCATCAGGATCATGGCCAGACCGAAGACCAGCATGCGCCACATGGCAAGGTCGCGGAACAGTTCCGGCAGCCCGATGATGAGGAAGGCACCCACCAGCACCCCTCGTATGGAGCCCATGCCGCCGAGAATGACGATGGTGAAGAGCACGACGGATTCCCAGAAGGAGAAGGACTCGGGGGAGATGATGGTCATCTTCGCAGCGAAGATGGTGCCGGTCATGCCTGCCCAGAAAGCGCCGAGCACAAAGGCGACGAGCTTGTAGTGGGCCGTGTCTATGCCGGAACCTTCTGCTGCCACATCGTCTTCCTTGATATAGTTGAGGGCCCGGCCGAAGCGCGAGTTCTCAAGCCTGTGCATGAAGAAGATGGTGAGCAGGCAGAAGCCCCAGATAAGGTAGAAGAAGTGTTCGGGTTTCTTGATCTTGAAGCCGAACACCGAGGGGCGGGCAATGCCGAAAATGCCGTTGGCCCCGCCGGTAAGGCCGAAGATGTCGTTCACAAGGGCAATGCGGACAATTTCCACAATGCCTATGGTGACGATGAGCAGGTAGTCGCCGCGCAGATGGATTATGGGGCGTGCCACGATCATGGCGAAAACGGCGGCCAGAAGTCCGGCAAGGGGCATGGTGTACATGACCGGTATGCCGTACTGCGTATTCAGAATGGCGGTGGTGTATGCGCCCACGGCGTAGAAGGCGGCGTGGCCCATGTGGAACAGACCTGCATGACCCAGAATGATGTTCAGACTGAGCGCGAGAATGGCATACAGGCCAACGTTGTTGAATACGTCGGTCCAGTAGGGGTTGATGAACATCGGCAGAATGCCGAACAGGATACAGCCGGCCAGCAGTGCTAGTGTGCGTTTATCCATCATACCTTGTCTGCCACCCTTTCGCCGAGCAGTCCGGTGGGTCTGATAATCAGAATGAGAATGAGCACGAGGAAGGAAATGGCGTCCTTCCATGCGATCGAGATGTAGGCGGCACCCAGTGCTTCGATGACGCCGAGCAGCAGCCCGCCGACCATGGCGCCGGGGATGTTGCCGATGCCGCCGAGAATGGCTGCGGTAAATGCTTTCAGACCGTAGAGCCAGCCCATGGTGAAGCTGATCTGGCCGTAGTAGAGGCCGACCATCACACCTGCGGCGCCGCCCAGTGCGGGCCCGATACAGAATACCAGCGCGATGACGCGGTTCACGTCAATGCCCATGAGCTTGGCTGCGCCCTGATCAATGGCTGCGGCGCGGATGGCTGCACCGATCTTGGTCTTGTGGGTGAGATAGTACAGGCCGTACATCAGCAGCAGCGATGTGCCCAGCATGATGATGCGCACCAGCGGAACATCCATGCCGAAGATGGAAATGACGGTCTTGGGCAGGATGTTGTGAGGGTAGACCAGCGGGCGTGCGCCCCAGATGAGCATGACTGCATTCTGGAAAAAGATGGATGCCCCGAGCGCGCTCACAACGGCGGAAAGGCGGGGGGAGTTGCGCAGCGGTCGGTAGGCGGTGCGTTCGAGCATGAAGCCTATGAGGCCCACCAGCGCGATAACCATCGCAGCCAGCACCACCACACCGGCAAGAGCGCCAAGATGATCGGTAAGTCCCAGCGAGGTGAGCAGCGTAAGGCCCAGAAAGGCCCCGATGGTGAACAGATCGCCGTGAGCAAAATTGATAAGCTTAAGTACACCATATACCATGGTGTAGCCCAATGCGATGAGGGCATAAATGCCGCCCACCGCAAGACCGTTGGTCAATTGCTGAAAAAACTCTTCCATAGAGTGTCCCGTGGTAGCAGATGAAGCGCAGCGAAAATCGGGGCGCGGCCGGTGTGGCCGCCCGCGCCCCGCGAACGGGCCGAAAGGTTACTGAAGGATGAATTCGCCCTTCTCGTTGACCTTGCTCAGGCGGTAGAACTTGCCTGCGCGGTCACCCTTGGCATCAAAGGATATGGTGCCGGTGAGGCTGGGGAAGTCCTTCAGGCCCTTGTGGAAGTATTCAGCGATCTTTTCAGGCTCGGAAGAACCGGTCTTCTTGATGGCTTCGATGATCACGTTGAAAGCGTCACCTGCGAATACGGACCAGATGGAAGCGGGCATGGCGTTGAAACGGGACTGGTACGTTGCAAGGAATTCCTTGGCAGCGGGATCGTCCAGATCGTTAACACCGGGAGGGCCTACAAACATGAAGCCCTTGGCAGCGTCAACACCGGCGATCTTCACGAGGTCGGCGTTGTTGGTGGCGTCACCGCCCAGCATGGGCACGTTCCACTTCATTTCCATCTTCTGGCGGAGCAGCAGGCCGGCTTCGTTGTAGTAGCCGGGGAAGTAAAGCAGATCGGGGTTGGAGCCTTTCACCTTGGTCAGGATAGCGGTGTAGTCCTGTTCGCCGGGAGTAAGGGCATCGTAGAATACGATGGTGGAAGGATCGAGCAGCGCCTTGGTTTCTTCTGCCAGGCCCTTGGAGTAGGAGCTGTTGTCATGCAGAATGGCGATGCGCTTGCTGCCGAAGCTCTTGATGATGCTGGCAGCTGCTGCGCCCTGCGCGTCGTCGCGGGGGCAGGTGCGGAAGAAATTCTTCATACCTTTTTCAGTCAGACGCACCATGGTGGAACCGGTGGCGATCTGAATGACTTCCGCCTCGTCGTAGATACCCTGTGCGGCTTCCGTAATGGCGGAACCGTAGGTGCCGATGACTGCGACCACTCCGCTGGTGGTCAGGCGCTGTGCGGCCAGTGCGGCCGTTTTGGGATCAAACGCGTCGTCTTCCGCGATGATTTCAACCTTCTTGCCGTTCACGCCCCCAGCGGCGTTCACTTTCTCTGCAAGAATGTCCACAATGTTCTTCATGTCCTGCCCTTCAGAGGCATACTTGCCCGTGAGGGGTGCCTGCACGCCGATCTTAATGGTGTCGGCCCAGGATATTCCCGACAGCATCAGTGACAGCACCAGTCCGAGTAACAACGCGTGAATCAGTTTCTTCATCGAAGCTCTCCTAATTGTCGCTCAACATATGGAGTAAAGATGATCCCTAACCACTCTCCTCAACCTACGAAATTTACCCCAAGGCCCGGAACGGGATTTCGGAGCATACTGCGTGGCACACTAACGTGGAAAGACGGAATTGTCAAAAATTGTTTAAATACCCAAATGCTTCGCCAGTTTTTTTATACAAAAGCGTAATTCAGGGGTATTGCTGCATTTTTCAGCAATTCCTGCGCATTTTCATGCTGAATATACCACAAAAATCGCAAGTGTGAGAAGCAGGGGAATATACATGAAATTCAGATGGAAAGGCAATCCCTAAGAAAAACAGTCGATTGTCGACATTAATAAATTTTGCGCGTTTCCGCGTTGCCTTTCCGGGGCAGGAACTCACCTTTGGGGCTGGCGGTTTTTTGAGTGTCCGCCCGGGGCCGTGGTCTGGGGCTGTAGGCCGCATCGCTGCAGGCACGCCGGGCAAAAGCGGGTTTTGTTCTGCTTGCTTCGGGGTCACGGATAGGCTACCTGTTGCGCAATTTCGTATCGGAGTGGTTATGCTGAAATTGTCATTCGGGCGGCTGCCCGTTGTTTGTGTGCGATGTGTTGGCAGGGGGTGGCGCGGCCTTGCGCAAAACCTGTCCCGCTTCTGCCTGGCTGTGCTCTTTGTCATGTGCCTTGCGTTGCCGGGCTGGGCCATGGGGGCAGGTGAGTCGGAAGGCGGCCGGGTGGGCCTGCATATTCTGAATGCCTGGGAAGAGAACTCGGGATCGAGAATAGCCATATATGTATGGTACCCGACTATCCGTCCCGAGCGTTCGGTATTTCTTGAGCCCTACACCATCTCTGCCGCCCGCGAAGGGATGCCGGAAGAGGGCAAGTTTCCGGTAATCCTCCTTTCCCATGCCTCGGCAGAATCCGGCCTGTCACACCATGACACGGCGGAGTTTCTGGCGCGCAAGGGCTTCGTGGTTGTTGCTCCCACGCACCCCGGTGACAACTATCTCGATACTTCACGCATCTACACGGAGCATCAGGTAACAGACAGGCCCCACCATCTGGAACAGGCCCTTGAAGCAGTGGCGGCGCACCCCGAGCTTGGTCCCATAGCGGACATGAACAACATAGGCGTTATAGGCTATGGGGCGGGCGCTGCCGGTGCCATGCTGCTTGCCGGTGCCGTGCCGGACCCTGCCGGGCTGCGTACCTATTGCGCACGGGCGGGTGAGGATGATCCGTATTGTTCCGACTGGGCCCACGCCCGGCTTGCCAAGTTCATGGAAAAGACCGAACAGGAGCTGTTGCCCCCGGACGGCCATGGCTGGCAGGACCCCAGAGTGAAAAGCCTTGCGCTGCTTGCGCCTGCTTACGGCATGCTCTTCACCGGACAGGGCATTGCCTCCATGCAGGTGCCCGTGGTGATGATAGAGGCGGAACAGGACGCCATGAACGTGCCGGACCTGCATGCACGGTACCTGCGCACGCTGCTGCCGGAAAATACCAGTTATTTCATATTGTCCGATGCAACGAGTTTTACCCTGCACTCGGTCTGCT
>JBKEAK010000168.1:0-11548 GCA_047972125.1 Halodesulfovibrio sp. | reverse complement strand
CGTGGGATGTCGTCAGCCAGTACGCCTCGCACGAAACCATCATGGATATGGACAGCATTGTCCGCTGTGTCTGCAACGGCTTTGACCTTTCGCCCACGCAGCTCAATTCCCGCAGCCGCCGCCGCGAACTGGTTGTTGCGCGTAACACGGTTTTTTACCTTGCGAGAAAGCACACCGACCTGTCCCTCAAGGACATCGGCGATCATTTCAACCGCACCCATTCCACCGTTCTCAAGGGCATTACTAGCCTTGAGCGTGAAATGAGCAAGGAAACCCCCATTGGCCGTCAGGTGACCAACACCGTGGCCATGATTGAACGTAACGGACGAATTACCAGCCCGCGATAGCACGGGTTGCGTTTTCTCGTATATTTCTGACTCAGAACGGCACGAATCGCATCCCGATTCGTGCCGTTTTCCGTTTCTGCACTTTTCAAGCGGGGCAGAAATGGATACAGAGATTGATGCCTGCCGGAAAGAGGCGGGCGGTTCATAAAAGAGTGTGCTTCTTCTTAAAAATGATGTAGTGCACTTATGCTTCAAGGAGTGATTATGGAGACGGGACAGGCGTATGTGGAAATAGCGCCCAGACTGCTGGGCCTGCGAGAAGCCGTTGGGCTTTCCGTGGACGAGCTTGCCGCCAAGATCGGCGTGCGACCCGAAACGGTGACCTTGTATGAAGAAGGCGAGACCGAGATTCCCGTCAGCTACCTTAAGGATGTGGCCAATGCCTGTGGCGTGGATATTACCTCGCTCATTTCCGGCCACGAGGCGCACCTGCACGATTACACTCTGGTGCGCAAGGGGCAGGGGCTCAGCGTAGCCCGCCGTGCGGATTACGATTATCTGCATCTGGCAGCGCGTTTCACCAACAAGCGGATGGAACCCTTCCTCGTGACGGTGCCTCCCAAGGATGAAAACGAACTCGTATGGAACGAGCACGGCGGTCAGGAGTTCATCTATATTATCAAGGGGCGGCTTGAAATCTGGCTCGACCAGCGCCGCCATGAACTCGAACCCGGCGATTCCATCTATTTCGATTCCAAGATTCCGCACGCGCTTCGGGGCCTCGATGAAGCAGAGGCCGTGTTCCTGGACGTGATTAGCTAGTTTCCATCCGGTGCGCGGTGCAAGCCGTGTGAGTGCACGTTCCGGTGCGCGGCATCGTGAGATGCCTTCGGGTGGAAACAGGCCCACATGGGCCCGGCCGCCAGCCGTTATCCGGTCAGCAGAAGCTGTCCGGCGGTACGGTGTGGCGCTCCTGCACAGAGGTTAGCTTGTACGCCGTGTGCGTACTCCGTATTGACCCGTTTTGAAGGACGCAGAGCCATGCATAAACTTTCATGTTCCAGTTACAACGAACTTGTTTCCCGTTTTTCCCTTGAAGTTCCGGCTAAATACAATTTTGCCTTTGATGATCTCGATCGTCTGGCAGATGCCACGGCTGACGGTTCCGGCAATCCTCTTGCCCTTGTGCATGTGGATGATGACGGCACCCGCCGTGATTATACCTTTTCATGGCTCAAGGACGCTTCTTCCCGCCTTGCGAATGTGCTTAAGGCACAGGGATTGCGCAAGGGCGACCGGGTTATGCTGGTGCTCTACCGCCGCGTGGAATTCTGGGTAGCCATGCTTGCCTGCCACAAGGTGGGCGCAGTGCCGGTTCCCTCTCCCTCGCAGCTTACTCCCAAGGACATCATCTTCCGCGTTAACCGCGCCAATATCCGCGGCATGATCGTGGAAGATTCCATCACCGATCGTGTGGAGGCTTCCCGCCCCGAGTGTCCTTCCCTGACTTGTCTTGTGGAGGTCGATGGCACCTTGCGTCCTGACTCGCGTCCTGACGGTTGGCTGGATTATGATGCCGCTGTGGCCGATGCATCCCCCGTGTTCCCCAAACCGCAGGGTGACGATCTTGCTGGCGGAACCGACCCGCTGCTCATCTTTTTCTCTTCCGGCACCACGGGCATGCCCAAGATGGTGGAGCACACCCACAGTTACCCGCTCGGTCACTACATGACCGGCGCATACTGGCATGACCTTGAAGAAGGCGACCTGCACCTCACCCTTGCCGATACCGGCTGGGGCAAGGCTGTGTGGGGCAAGTTCTACGGTCAGTGGCTTGCCGGTGCTTCCGTCTTTGTATGGGATTTCCGCGGCAAGTTTGAGCCTGCTCGTCTGCTTGAGCAGCTTGCGGAGCACAAGGTGACCACCTTCTGCGCACCGCCTACGGTATACCGTTTCCTCGTGCGCGAGGACCTTACCAAGTACGACCTTTCTGCTCTGCGTCATTGCACCACCGCAGGCGAATTGCTCAACGACAGCGTGTTCCATGCATGGAAGAAGCAGACCGGTCTGCCCATCTATGAAGGTTACGGCCAGACGGAAACCACCCTGCAGATCTGCACTTTGCCCACCATGGAGCCGAAGCCCGGTTCCATCGGCCGCGCCGCCCCCGGCTGGGACATTGTGCTGCGCGACATGGAAGGCCGCATCTGCCCCCCCGGTGAAGAAGGCGAAATCTGCGTGCGGGTATCGGAAAAGACCCCTGTGGGCCTTTTTACCGGTTACCTTGAAGATCCTGAAAAGACCGCTTCCGTCATGTTGAACGGCTACTACCATACCGGCGACAAGGCGTGGATGGACGAAGACGGTTACTTCTGGTTCCTCGGCCGCGTGGACGACCTGATCAAGTCCTCCGGCTACCGTATCGGACCCTTTGAAGTGGAATCCGCCCTTGTTTCACACGAAGCTATTGTGGAAGCTGCCGTTACCGGCGTGCCCGATGACCTGCGTGGTCAGATCGTCAAGGCAACCGTAGTGCTTGCCGCCGGTTTCACGCCGTCGCCCGAGCTTACCAAGACGCTGCAGGACCACGTGAAGAAGGTGACCGCACCCTACAAGTATCCGCGTATAATCGATTACGTCGCCGAACTGCCCAAAACCATTTCCGGCAAGATTCGCCGTGTGGAAAGTCGTCAGCGCGACGAAGAAGCAGCCAAGAAATAGCATCCTGCCGAGCAGGAACTTAAAAGGCCGGGAGCATATGCTCCCGGCCTTTTTTTCTTGTAATTGTGTAGTCGCGGTATGGCGTTGCGAAAGCCAGAGCTTTCGTCTCGGTTGTTTGGAAAGCGCCGTTGCCCGTATCAGACCTTCTGGCGCACGCCCTTCATGGTCAGGCCGATGCGTTTGCGCTGCTGGTCCACTTCCACCACGCGTACACGCACGCGCTGCTGCACGCGCACGACATCCGCAGGGTCCTTCACGAAGTTGTCCGAGAGCTGGGAAACATGCACCAGACCATCCTGATGCACGCCGATATCCACAAACGCGCCGAATTTGGTCACGTTGGTCACTATGCCGGGCAGTTCCATGCCCGTGGCAAGGTCGGCAAGGGTGTGCACGTCTGCAAAGGAGAAGGGCGCAAATTCCGGGCGCGGGTCGCGGCCGGGGCGCGCCAGTTCCTGCATGATGTCAGTCAGGGTGGGCAGGCCGATGGTATCGGAAACGTAGTCATCAAGGCGTACGCGCTTGCGCAGGTTCTCATCCCGGATGAGGTCGGCAACGGTACAACCCTGATCCTTGGCCATGCGTTCCACGATGGTGTAGGATTCCGGGTGCACAGCGGATGCATCAAGCGGGTTCTTTGCACCGTTTATGCGCAGAAAGCCAGCGCACTGTTCATAGGCCTTGGGGCCGAGCCGCTTGACCTTGAGGAGCTCCTTGCGGGATGCGAAGGGGCCGCCTTCCGTACGCTGGGCAACAATGGTGGCTGCCAGCGTGGGGCCAAGGCCGGAAACGTAGGTCAGCAGTTCCGCGCTGGCGGTATTCAGTTCCACGCCCACGCTGTTCACGCAGGATACAACCACATCTTCCAGCGAGCTTTTGAGCGCTGTCTGGTCCACATCGTGCTGGTACTGTCCCACGCCGATGGCCTTGGGATCAATCTTTACCAGTTCGGCAAGGGGGTCCATGAGGCGTCTGCCAATGGACACGGCGCCGCGGACCGTCACGTCGTGGTCGGGGAATTCTTTTCTGGCCACATCAGAAGCGGAATACACCGAAGCCCCGCTCTCGTTAACCATGACCACCATTACGGTTTCCGGCAGGCCGAGGCTGCGGACAAAGGCTTCCGTCTCGCGCGATGCCGTGCCGTTGCCAATGGCAATGGCTTCAATGTTGAGCTTGCTGACGAGGGCTGTGACGCGTTTGGCGGCCTCTTCTACCTTGGCACCGCCGGTAACGGGATAGATGGTCTCGTTGTGAAGCAGGGCACCCTGCGCATCAAGGCAGACCAGCTTGGCCCCGGTGCGGAAGCCGGGGTCTAGTGCAAGCACCCGCTTCTGCCCGAGGGGAGAGGCCAGCAGCAGTTCGCGCAGGTTGGCCGCAAACACAGCAATGGCTTCTTCATCTGCGCGGTTCTTGAGCAGGGTGCGGGCTTCGTTTTCCATGGAAGGGGCGAGCAGGCGCTTGTAGCAGTCTTCCGCTGCCATATCCATTTGCCGGGAACAGGGGCTGTTGCCGGTGACGAAGTGCCGTTTCAGGGCCTGCAGTGCCATGGGCTCTTCAGGGCGCAGAGAAAGGCTGAGCATGCCTTCGCGTTCACCGCGCAGCATGGCGAGAATGCGATGGCCGGGGGCTGCCTTGGCGGGTTCCTGCCAGTTGAAATAGTCCCGGAAGGTGGCCGCTTCATCTGCTTTTTCTCCGGCAGCCTTGGTGGCCGAGGAAACAAGCTGGCCCCGCATGGAAAACATGAGGCGCATGACCTTGCGGGTTTCCGCATCTTCACTGATGCGTTCTGCCACTATGTCGCGTGCGCCCGCAAGGGCGGCTTCCGTATCTGGTACGTCGTTCTCCGGCGAGATGAACTGTGCGGCAGCCTTGTCGGGCATGTCGCGCGGGTCCTGCTTCCACAGAATGTCGGCCAGCGGCTCAAGTCCGCGTTCGCGTGCAATCTGGGCTCTGGTGCGCCGCTTGGGGCGATAGGGCAGGTATATGTCTTCCAGTGCAGCAAGTGTCTCTGCCCCGTCCACTGCCTTGCGCAGTTCAGGGCTGAGCAATTCGCGTTCTTCCAGCGACTGGGTGATGGCGCTGCGGCGTTTTTCCAGTTCGCCGATTTGCTCGTTCCTGTCGCGGATGGCGGCTATGGCCACTTCGTCCATTCCCCCGGTGGCTTCCTTGCGGTAACGGGCAATGAACGGAATGGTGGCGCTGTCGTCGAGCAGGGCGATAACAGCTTCAACCTTGGCTGCGGGAAGGGAGAGTTCCTTGGCAATACGTGTTGCAAATGTGGTCATGCTGGTTCTTTGAAAAAAAGCTGTTGTTGTTTGTGAATGTGTGCTTACATTGATTCCGTAGATACGTTATTGCACGTAACCGTTTATACGGAAAGGAGGAAACATGGACTATTCGGAACGTGATCTTCCTGTTGTCATCAGGGAGGCAGAATTGGTGTCATTGGCAGATGGCGCTATGGTGCGCTACGAAGAAAGCGGCGGTGCCAGAGAGGTGTTCGTGGGAGATGAGTGGTCATCGCGCGCCACCCTTTTCCCCGGCATGTCCTACGAGCTTGATTGCCCCGGCTGTTCGTATCTTCTCTCGGCCGTTGATGGTGGTATGAAGGTGGAACGCAAGGCGTAGTCGGTCTTGAGTTCCGATAATGCATGAAATATATGAGGCCGCCTTGGCGGCCTCATTGTTATTGCGTGGGCAGGTCGCCCTTCAGGTTGGCCAGCTTGGCGCGCAGGTAGTCGGCAAGGGTGTTGCCCACGTCGTCCTGCCCGGACTGCTCCATGCCGAGGGCGGAAAGATCTTCGGCAATCTGTTTTTCCATGCGCTGCGATTCCATGAACATGACATACACCAGCGAAAGGGTGGCCCTGTTTTCTTCGGTATCGCCACACAGTTCGGCAAGCTGGTTAAGCGGTACGGTCTCCAGAAGGCGGTCCACGAACATATCCACCCACTTGCGGTAGACGGATGCGGGAATCTCGGGAACCAGCGAGGCAACCTGATCAGCGGCCTTGTTTTCGACGTTGGGCATGGTCACGCCCATGAATTCGCCAAGGGCTTCGGTTCTGCGTTCGCGGGAATCGGACAGACGGGCAAGAATGACATTGGAAATATGTGTGCGGATGTTCTGCGTGTCCATTGTGGTCCTGCTGCCGGAAAGACCGGTAAAATAGGTTGCGCCATGCGTTCTCCCGTTATGGGAGACGGTTCGGGGAAGGTACTGTATCGCGCTGCATGATGCAAGAACAGGCCGGAATATGGAACAAATGTTGCGATTTACAAAAATGTAAAACGGCTCCACGCATGTGGAGCCGTTTTTGTAGGTAAATGGAAGAAAGGCTACAGGGCAGCGCGTGCGGCAGCAATGGCTGCTTCGTAGTTGGGTTCCTTGGTGATTTCGGGCAGCACTTCCTGATATACGATCTTGCCTTCCTTGTTCACGACGAGAACAGCGCGGGTAAGCAGGCGAAGTTCCTTGACGATAAGGCCGTAAGCAGCGCCGAAGGCCATATCCTTGTGGTCGGAAAGGGTGGTCACGGCATCGATTCCGGCAGCGCCGCACCAGCGGGCCTGCGCAAAGGGAAGGTCGGCGGATATGGTCAGCACGGCGATATCATTGCCGAGATTGGCGGCTTCCTGATTGAAGCGGCGGGTTTCCACGTCGCAGACGGGGGTGTCGAGCGAGGGAACAGCAGAGAGAATGAGCACTTTGCCCTTGAAGTCTGCCAGCGTCTTGGGTGCAAGGTCGTTGCCGAGAACGGTGAAATCGGGAGCCTTGTCGCCTACGGAGACGGGAGAGCCCTGAAGGGTAAGTCCGTTGCCCATGAAGGTGATGATGCCGGTACGTTCAGTCATTGAAAGTCTCCTTATTATTCAGAAAACGTTGTTATTTTGGTGTGGTGAGGACTATCGAATTGCTTCGTCAGCCAGTCCATTCGAGAACATAACGCACTTTGAGCTAAATGGGAATAATTCTCACAAAAAAATATGGTCCTTTTCCAAATTTTATTGAGTTACCTTTTTGTACACTATGATTTTACTATTTTGTAAAAATATAATGTTGAAGTTAAACATAATTGTAAAATTTGATAATCAAACAAAGCGTGTGTTTGCAGAAAGGCCTGCATTTGCAGGGTGATTTGCTGCTGGCATGCCTCTTGCCTAAAGAAATCGCATAGGCTGTGGGTGGCGGCTGTCTCGTGGTGAGGGCACTACGAGATGTCACTCTGCGATTGTTCACCACAATGAGCGTTGTCTTGAGCGAGGAGGCTATTATATGAATGCGGCGGATACCGCCTTTATTCTCGTGTGCGCAGCACTGGTGATGTTTATGACGCCCGGTCTGGCGTTATTCTACGGCGGCCTTGTCCGCTCCAAGAACGTTCTTTCCACCATTATGCACAGCTTCATGCTGCTGGGTGTGGCCACGCTTGTCTGGGTGGTTGCGGGGTACTCCCTTTCATTCGGTTCTGACCATGGCGGCCTTATTGGCGGTCTGGAATTCATGTTTCTTGATGGTGTGGGCGTGGAGCCGGGACCGGCCGCGACCATTCCCCACGCACTGTTCATGATTTTTCAGTGCATGTTTGCGGTTATCACTCCCGCACTTATTTCCGGTGCCTTTGCAGAGCGCATAAAGTTCAGCGCCATGGTTGCCTTCAGCGTGCTGTGGATTCTCTGCGTATATGCCCCCATGTGCCATTGGGTATGGGGCGGCGGCTGGATGGCCCAGATGGGCGCGCTGGACTTTGCCGGCGGCGCAGTGGTGCATATGAGCTCCGCTGCTGCGGCACTTGCCGCAACGCATGTGCTCGGTCGCCGTCGCGGGTATGGCAAGATGGCCTTTGTGCCGCATAACCTGCCCATGACCGTGCTCGGCGCGGGCATTCTGTGGTTCGGCTGGTTCGGCTTCAACGCCGGTTCCGCCCTTGCTGCAAACGGTTCCGCTGTCATGGCTTTTGTCACCACGCACATTGCCGCAGCATCCGCAGCCGTGAGCTGGGTTATTGTGGAATGGCTCCACAGCGGCAAGCCCACCACGCTGGGTGCCGCATCCGGTGCGGTTGCCGGTCTTGTGGCCATCACGCCCGCAGCAGGCTTTGTCAGCCCCATGGCTGCCTGTGTCATCGGCCTTGTGGGCGGCGTTATCTGTTTTGGCGGCATTCTGCTCAAGAATATCTTCAAGTATGACGATGCGCTCGATGTTGTGGGTATTCACGGCATCGGCGGTACCTGGGGCGCACTTGCCACGGGCATCTGGGCATCCGAGGCATACGGCGGGGTCAACGGCCTGCTGCACGGTGCCCCCGGCCAGCTCTGGACACAGTTTGTGTCCGTGGTTGCCACGTGGTTGTTCTGTTATGTGGTCAGCCTTATTCTGTTCAAGGCCATTGATCTGGTCATGGGGCTGCGTGTTGATGCCGAAGCTGAACAGGCCGGCCTTGACGTGAGCGAGCATAACGAGACTGCCTACACCGGCTAACCCTTTGACGCGATTGTAATCGTGGTCTACAAGAATACTCTGGCGGGGCCACTTGTCCGCCAGTGACAGCAGCGGGTCTGTTGCAGGACCTGAACAGGGATATGACAATGAAGAAGCTTGAGATCATTATCCGTCCTTTCAAGCTGGACGAAGTGAAAATGGCCCTGACCGATCTTGACATCAAGGGGATGACCGTCACGGAAGTGAAAGGTTTCGGTCGCCAGCGCGGGCACAAGGAAGTGTACCGCGGTGCCGAATATCAGGTGGATTTCATGCCCAAGGTGAAGATCGAGGTTGTGGTTGATGATGCGCTGGTGAAGCCGGTGCTCGATTCCGTCAGCAAGGCAGCCAGAACCGGCAAGGTCGGCGACGGAAAGATATTCATCATGCCCGTGGACGATGTATACCGCATCCGCACGGGCGAGATGGGGTCGGACGCCATCTAGGCACCGGCCAACGCTGCGGCGAGCAGAGCGGCTTTGCTGTTTTGCCTGCCACAAACTAACTCGTATTTGATGACAAAAGATATACTTACCCCGTCCAGCGGAGATGCCACCAAGGCTTTGGCCGCTGGACGGGCTTCTCTTATACAAGAGCTGGAGCAGCCTCCCAGGCCCGGAAGCATTCGCTTTGAACGGGCCTTTACCCGTTTGCTCGACATGTATTTTCAGACCCGCGTGGTGGAAACCGGCGCGGACAGGCAGAAAATCGCCCTTGTGGCGGTGGGCGGATACGGGCGCGGTGAAATGTGCCTCGGTTCCGACATAGACATCATCATCCTCTGCCGCAGAAGCATCCCCCCGCAGGCCATTGATGTGGCCCAGCCTCTTTTTCTGCCTCTCTGGGATGCCGGTTACTCTCTCGGCCACGGCTTCCGCACCATTGCCGACTGCGTAAAGCTGGCCAACAAGGATCACAAGGTTCTCTGTTCCCTTCTGGATGCCCGTTTCGTGGCAGGCGACAGCACCATCTATGACGAGCTGCAGGAGCGCATGCGCGACAAGGTGCTTGCGCGGCGTGAAAAGGCGTTTCTACAGTGGCTGGATGACGAACACACAGAGCGCCTCACCACCTACGGTGACGGTGCAGTTCTGCTGGAGCCCAACCTGAAGGAAGGCGTGGGCGGTCTGCGTGACTATCACCGCCTGCTCTGGCTTGCACGGCTGCGCGGTGCCACCGGCGATGTGAACGGAGTCATGCGACAGGCCGGATTCAGTGAAGACGACTGCCACCTGCTTGAGCGCAATGTGGATTTTCTGCACCGGGTGCGCAACCGGCTGCACTCGCTCAGCAGACGCAAGAGCGACAAGCTCTATGTGGACATTCAGCCCGAACTTGCCGCGCGTATGGGATATGCCGATACCACTGGCATGCTGGCCGTGGAACTGTTCCTCGGCGACCTGCACCGCTGCATGGGAGACATAAAGGCCCTTGCGGCTGCATTCCGCTCTATCATGGGCGACGCCTCCGAACATGCAGCTGCCGTGTGCGCCACCTCGTCCGGTGCCGTGGTCGTGCAGGAAAACGTGGTTCATATCTGCCCGCCCGAGGCGTTGATCGAGAATCCCGCCCTTATCCTGCAGGCGCTGGACGAATCCGTTGTCCGGCCGGAGGGAGCCTCTCCCGTGCTGTCGTGGGAAACACGCCAGACCATATCGCGCCTTGTGCGCGAAGAGCCGGAACGCCTGACCGAGCTGCAGGGCGTGTGGCCCACGCTGGTTCGTATTCTCACTTCCGGCAGGGCGTTCGACATCATGGAGCAGATGGTAGGTGTGGGGCTGCTGTCCGCATTCATGCCTGATTTCGGCAGGGTGCGCGACCGCGTGCAGTTTGACGGCTTTCACACCTATCCGGTGGGGCAGCATACCCTGTTTGTGCTGAGCTATCTTGAATCGCTTCCCAAAGAGCAGCATCCTGTATTCACCCCGCGCTGGGAGAAGCTTGAGGATGTGACCGTGCTCATGCTCGCCGCCCTGTTCCACGACCTTGGCAAAGGCGGCAACGATGCCACCTCGCACTCGGTCAAGGGAGCTGCCATGGCGCGGGCTCAGCTGGCGCTGTGGGGCGTGGACGAAGTCCTTGTGGAAGAAGTGGCATTTCTTGTGGAGCACCACCTGTTGCTGGCGCGTACGGCCCACAGGCGTGACCTGTCGGACGAATCCGTCGTTGCTCAGTGCGCCGGAACCATTGCCACGCAGGAACGGCTTGATCTTTTATATCTGCTCACCTACGCCGATTCGCGTGCCACAGGCCCCAAGGCGTGGAACCAGTGGTCCGCATCGCTGTTGTCAGAGCTTTACGGCAAGGTTGCCAACATGCTGCGCGACAGCACGCTGGCAACGCCGCTTTCCGCACGTACCATATGCGACACCCGCAAGCGTGTGGGCGAACTGCTGATGCAGCCGGATTCTCCGGTATCCTTCGAAGTGGGCGAGCCCATGCTCGAACACCTGCCTTCGCGTTACGCGCTTGTGGTTGATCCGGAGAATATTGTCCGGCACATGGGATTGGTGCGCGAACTGGGCAAGGAAATCAAGGACGCCCAGCGCAGGCTCAGTGAAGAAAGGGCGGCACGAGGCATTGTGCTGCTTGATCCCCGTCCGCTGGAAGGCAAGCAGAGTGATGTGTGGGAACTTGTGGTGGTTGCCCGCGACCAGCACGGCCTTTTCGCTACCGTGGCGGGGGTGCTGGCACTACACAACCTGAAGGTGTTTTCTGCGGATGCCTTTGTCTGGAGAGACGGAACGGTGGTGGATGTCTTCCATGTCTCCGCACCGCCTGATCCGCTCTATCCCCGTGAGTTCTGGGTGAAGGTGCGTGGCTCCATCCAATATGCCCTCACGGGCAAGTTGTCGCTGGAATACCGTATAGACCAGACCCGCGACCAGTTCCCCAAGCCTCACCGGGGCAGGAACGATGTATCCGTGGTGATTGACATCGGCCTTTCTGATTTTTATACCGTGATCGAGATTTCCGCCCCTGACAGGCGTGCCTTGCTGTATGACGTGGCCCGCACGCTGCAGGCCATGCGGCTGGACATTCTGTTTGCCAAGAT
>JBKEAK010000167.1:0-25740 GCA_047972125.1 Halodesulfovibrio sp. | reverse complement strand
GGTGAGAAAACCGCCCGCAACGCCGAGCAGGGTGGCGATAAATCCTACTATGACCCCGCAGCAGGCGACAAACCATGCTGATATGCGCTTGCCGCCGTCGAAGAGGTCTTCGTCAAAGGCAACCAGGGGGGGCAGGTTGATAGACTGCAGGGTCATGGGCAGGCTGGGCTCATTGGCCGGTGCGCCTGTTCCGGCCGCCATGCGCAGGCGTATGAAATCAAACAGGGCATAGCTGCCGAGAAATCCGAGCAGCAGAACATACATGATGTTGATGAACAGGTCGCTCAGGGCCGGGTCGGCACTGTAGAGTGCCCTGTTTATGCTGCCGCCCGCGGAAACACCGACTATGGACCCCGCCAGCATGGCAAGGGCCAGCCGCACATTCACGTTGCCGAGCTTTCTGTGCACTATGGTGCCCATGATGGCCTTGGCGAAGATGTGGAACAGGTCTGTGCCCACGGCGATTATACCCTTCACGCCAATGCTCATGAGCGCGGGCGTGATGATGAATCCGCCCCCCGCCCCTATGCAGCCGGTGATCAGGCCGGAGCAGAGTCCTATGACTATGGCGAGGCAGAATATGCCCGGCGTAAAGTACATGGGACTGTAAGAAAGCGCTCCGCCCAGCGTTTCCGGTCCTTCAAAACCGGCTTCGGCAACGGAAAGCCCGATGACAGGCAGCAGCAGAAGAAAGAGCGCAACCCGTGCCCTTGGCGTTTTTAGTATGGAAGAAGCCAGTTCCTTTTCGCGCTGCGCGTACATGTGCGAAGCCGTCTTGAACATGGCAACCAGTCCGGGCATGGAAACAAATCTGGGCATATCACGCTTCTCCTTGTCTGCCGCCGGACGGGGCTATGCCGAAATAACCCCGCGTTCCATGAGCCACGCCACCAGTATGCCGCACAGAAACGCCACCGTAAGGTTGAAGGTGAGGGTGCAGGCAACCATGAGGAATATGGTGAACAGGTGCCCGCGGGTTTCCATGTCACGCATGGCAAGGCACAGTTCAATGCCTGCAAAGAGCAGCATGGTGCCGAGAACGGCAACGGGGATAATGCGCACCACGTCAAACATGCCCTGTCCGGCAAGCAGGGGCAGCATCAGGAAGATGCCGCCGATCATGATGTTGCTCGCGCTGGTCCGTGCACCGAACCGGTAGTGCGCTGCCAGACCGCCCGCGCCGTGGCACATGGGCATGCCGCCGAGCAGCGCGCCGCCCAGACAGGCCAGGCCCATGCTTGTGCACAGCGCGCGCGGTGTGTTGCGGTCTGCGCCTTGCGGGTAATACTTGTTCGCAAGGTCAGCGTTGGCGAACACGGCATTGCCAATCGTCATGGGCAGCTGGGGAAGTACCATGGCAGGCAGGGCAATGATGAAGTCGGAAAGGCCCGGCAGGCCGTGGGGCAGCAGGCTGGGCAATCCGGGGCTGAATGTGATGGTGTGTTCGCCGAACAGCAGGCCGAAGATGATGCCGCAAACAATGGTTACCAGCGCGCCGGGGAACCGCTTGCTGTCTATCAGCGCCAGCAGAAGGAACAGGCTGACCACACCGAGTACCAGACTCCAGGGAATGCCTGCGAGGGACCCCATGCCGAGCCACGGTTCGGAAAGCTTGGCCTGCAGGGGCGATATCCCGGCAATGAATCGCACTCCCTGCAAGGCCAGCAGCAGGCCGGTGGATACCTGCACTCCGCGGATAACTTCCTTGGGCACAATGCGTTGCAGATGCTTTGCACCGTCAAAACATGCGATGAGCAAAAGCAATATGCCCATCCAGATTCCTGCCGCATGAATGACAGTTGCCGTGGCACCTGTGGCCACGGCATATGCACCAATGGTCTTCATGGGTTGAACGGCAATGGGCGTGCCGTAGTAGTGGCCTGCGATCAGGTAGAAGAGTCCGACGCCCACAAAAAGCCCCATGGCGTCCAACCCGTTTACAGCGATCATGCCGACCGAAAGGGGCAGCAGTGTTCCAAGATCGCCAATGGCCCCGGCCAGTTCAGTACGAGTGAAGCGCATGCGGATGTTTTGCATGGGTGTCTCCGGCAGTCCCGGTTCAAGGCCGGAGGTTGCTGAAGCCTCCGGCCGTGAGGTGGTTATGGCTTTTAGGCCAACGCGTATGAGGAAATTTGTCTAATTCGTACCGCCGTGTTCCGTGCGTCCGTTTCTGGGAATGTTGATGCTGACAAGGTAGGATGCCTTGATCCGCACCTCCGGTCCCACGGATGCCGTGGTGCTTGTGTCATATACGTCGCGGGCTTCTATCGTGCCCATGTAGTTGCCTTTGGGGTCGATCAGCGAGAGCAGTGATCCTTGGTGCACTCCGTGCCTCTTGCCCAGATTGAAGGCGATCTCCCATCCCTTTCCTTCCCGCGCCATCTTGAAGATGGTGCTCATCCCCTTGGCCTGCAAAGCCTCTTCCTGCAGGATGGAAGCCTTGTACGAGTAGTACAGAAGCAGCAGGCAGCAGGGGAAGACCATCAGGGTGATGATCCATGGCTTGAAGCCGAACAGCCGCTCGGAGAAGGTCTCCATGTCTGCACGCATGTCGGTTTCGTTTTCAAAGACCCGTATGGCGACGCGCGAAGTGCCTTCGCCGACTGCCACACCCTTCTGGTGCACGGTAATGTGGTAGGTCCCGGCACGGGTGTCGTCCGTTACCTGATACGTGCCACGCCACATGCGGCCGGAAAGTTCCTGAATCACCAGTGAGCCGGAAACATTGTCGGTTTCATAGAGAATGTTTTCGGCAAGCGCCTTGGGATCGTTCTGCATGCCGGAAAGGCGTTCAAGTTCAGGTCCCGAGGAATCCAGATCTCCGCTGACGAGTATGGGAGCTCCGCGCAATCCTCGTACTACCTTTCCCCGGTCACCAATGGCGGTGCACGAATCAAGAAGAGAAAAAGCCAGCAGGGAAAAGGTGAGTATGGCTGCGAGGCGGAGTGATCTGTCCATGGGATGTTCCTTTGTTGTTTGGGCTTTCCGGGCGGGTTAGCGCCTGATCTGCCGGTGGATGGCAGCGCCTGCGGTCAGGCCGATGAAAACGGCCAGCATGATGAGCAGATATACCATGGCTAGGCCCCCAGTTCCTTGGTGAGTCCGCGTTCTTCCATGGGGTCGAAGGTGTTTTCCTGACCCTTGCCGAACCTGCGGATAAGGTGGCGGCAGGAGAAGAAGGTAACAAGCATCATGGGCACGTAGAGCTTGAGAAAGGTGTAGGGCATGGTTTCCGGGTCGCCGTGGCTGAAGTAGATGCAGAAGGCAAGCTCAGCCAGCAGCAGAATGTCCATGGTGATAAGGGTAACGCGTTGCTTCGTGTTCAGGTTCATAAGGTATCTCCTTGTGGGGGGGTGCCGGGATGGTAGGGACATCCCGGCACCTTCCGGGGGTGGTATGCAGACTACTTTTTCATTAAGTCTTGCTTGGAAACGTTCATGACCTTGATGGCGTTGCGCTTGTCGCCTTCGACCTTGTAGGCGATGCGGACGATGTCACCGGGTTCAGGGTGCATGCCCACCTTGGCCTTGGATACGTCGTAGGTGTTGATGATGCCGGTTGCGCCGCCGTACTTCTGGCCTTCAGTGAAGTGCGTGTCGTATTCTTCAATCACCAGTTGCTTTTCCTGCTGGTTGAAGCTCTTGCAGATGCCCTGGCTCACTTCCGCAGCGTAGGTGACGGAATGGATGGCGAAGATGCTGAGAACGGTGAGCATGGCAAGTATCAAACGTGCGGTTTTCATATCTGTTCCCCTAGGCCGCATGGGCCTTGTTTTCGCGGTTCTTCTTGGCGCGCAGTTCAGCTGCGGCTCCGGTGAACATGACCTTGATGATGTAGATACATATCAGGGAGATGGTGCCCAGAATCAGAATGGCGGAAGGCATGTCGTACTTGAACTGCTTGAGAATGATGGAGATCATGCAGCACAGCACTGCGATACCGAATGCCACGCGGATGCCGTAACCCTTGGAGTACTTGGTCGCCACGGTGCCGATCTGCGCGCCGATGGCTGCGCCGGTGAGCATTACGAATACTGCGACCAGTTCAATGCGGCCCTTGAGCGCGAAGGTAAAGGCGCCGTACAGACCGGAGATCATAACTTCAAAGAGGTCGGTGCCAACTGCGATATGGGTGGGGCAGCCGATCAGGTACACGAGGGCGGGCATGCGGAGCAGGCCGCCACCGATGCCGAGGAAGCCGGCCAGAATACCGGTGGCAAGGCTCACGATAATGGGCAGCCATGCGGAACAGGTGAAGCCGGAAGCCTGGAAGTGAACCATCGGGGGAATATTGATGCGGTGCAGGGTCTTGTACCAGGTAATGCCTTCTGCGCCACGGTCGGTCACTTCACCCATCTTGCTCTTCTTCACAGCCTTTGCGTAGTCATAGAAGACCATCCAGCTGATGAGCGCGAGGAAGACAACGTATACCCAGCGGACAACTGAGCCGACGAGGCCTATGCGTTCCAGCCACATAACAAGCTGGGCGCCTATTTCGATACCGACCATGGTACCTACCAGCATTACCATGCCTAGTTTATAGTCCACGTTGCCGAACTTGGAGTGGCGGATGGTGGAGATCATGGACTTGCCGGCGATGTGGGCTATGTCCGTACCAATGGCGAATGCCATGGGAAAGCCGATGATGTTGAGGCCGGGGGTAACCATCCAGGCACCGCCCATGCCGAAGAAGCCGCCGATAACGCCCACCGAGAAGCCGATGAGAACCAGCGCAGGCCACAATACTTTCACGCCCGCGATGGGCATGTACATATACAACCAGTCTGCTGCGAACATTTCCATGGTATTTTCCTTCTTCTAGCGGTGGTTAATGTTCCACGATCTTGCGGGACTTGAGGTCAAGGCCGGTGCGGCTGAGCAGGAAGTCCATGAGCACACCGAGGAAGCAGCCGTATACGGCGGTGAGTATTACCGCCCACATGGCGTTCATGGTCGGGTTCGTATTATACAGGTCCGCGAAATAGCGGAGAATGCCGGAATCGATAACTCGGGTGTCTGCCACCACCACGAGATCCGCTGCTTTGCCGGCAGCTGCATGCGCCAGAGCGGGAAGTGCCGCTACCATGGATACGGCAAGAGCCATAATCCGCTTCATGTTCCGTCTCATAAGAACTCCTCCAGTTTTCCGTTGAGTTGAAAATCTCAGCTGTTTCAGTCTGCGGCTCCCCCTGCCGGAGCGGACTCGGTTGCCGCGCAATTGCAAGCAGTTAGAGCAAGAGGTGGGCCATTGCGCGAAGTAGTTGACGAAGTTGGCTGAAATGTGTGAATATTTTTTTGTGAAAAAGGTCACAGGCTGTTTTGGGAAAATTCTGGTTGCGCGGATATGCGCGGACATGTGCGGAATATCCGGTGGGTTGTGAATCGGTTTTGCGGGAGAGTTCCATGACTATACTGAGCAGACGAGATGCCCATGCGCTGAGTGTGCCGTTCCTGTCCGGCTTCCGGCAGGCTTCTTTGCGCACGCGGCTTCTGGTGATTCTGGTGCCGCTTATCGCCCTTGTTCTGGCCGTGACCGGAATCGTTTCCTACCTCGTGACCTACGATTACGTGACCATCGCATTGCGCAGAAACGCAATGGTGCACAATCTGGCAACGGCAGAGGCCTTGCGCAATGTGCTTGAAGAAAGCCGCAGAGACGTGAGTATTGTTGCCCAGCAAGGTCTTGCGCGAGAAGGGGTGCGCGATTATTTATCGCGCAAGGCAGGGGTTGGCGGAGGCAGATACCTTGCCGCAGGCATGGTCAGAAAGGACGGCGGTTGCACGCTGATGATGTCCACCGCCAAGGGGAACTTTGTCGATATCCCGGAAGCCGAAGCGGAGGATATGAAGCCTTCGCCCCATTCCATTTTGCAGCGTGTGCGTCATTTACCCGCTGGCCATGTGTGGCTTTCCGAGGTGATGACCATGCTCTTCACCGACCCCGAAAGCCCGGACCTGACCGGCAGGCTGGAGATTCCGGCCGTCATGCTGGCCACGGTGAGCGAGGTCGCGGGCGAGCGCCTTGTCTACTTTGTGGTGCTGGATGCCCGCATTCTTCGTAATGTCCTTTCTCTCTATGGTTCAGAGAAGTCGCCCATCCGGGCCTTTGTCCGCACGCAGGAAGTCCGCTACAGCTATCTTTTCAACATGTCCGGGTGGATTCTGTTCCAGTCGGAGTCCGTGGATACGCCGGATGTGCCTCTTTCCACCTATCTTGCCCGTTCCTCCAAGGTGGGCACGCTTGGCCTGCCTGAACTGGACTGTGCTTTCAGGCCAGAGGCGGATGACCGCTTCTGGCATATGCTCGGTGAAGTGCGGCAGGTACGGCAGGGGGTGCTTGAAGATCTGCGTCCCCCCTACCTGACCGAGACCATGAAGGAGATTGCCACGGCCTACGCCCCGGTAACCTTCCGGCCGGCACCCGATGCCGAGCCATATGTATGGGGCGGCATTGCCTTCTATGATGTGAGCCGCCTGACCATTGCGGCGGGCTACAAGCACATCGACATCATGTTCATTGTAGTGATTGCGGCCTGCGTACTGGCAACCCTGCTCATCTATTTTGTTTCCGGCATGCTTACCCGGTCGCTGCGGGGGATAACCCGTGCGGCGGAGGCCATGCACGATACGGGCGATCTCGGGCCCATTGATGTGTCGGCGCAGGGGTATGAGGCTCGCATGCTGGAGAAGGCCATTAACTCCATGCTTGGCCGCATGCGTGCGCAGCTGGACGAGATTCAGCGCAAGGACAACACCATCCGCGCCGTGGGCATGAAAGAGGCCGTGCCGCTGGAGACTTTCTTCATCCGGCCCTCCGAGCTTGCAGAGCGGGTGCCGCAGATCATCGGCGGCGGTGCCACGCTCGATGCCTTGCGCCGCAATATTCTCAAGGCTGCTCAGGTGGATGTGGATGTGCTTATCGTGGGCGAAACCGGTACCGGCAAGCAGCTGACAGCAGAGGCAATACACTGCAACAGCGTCCGCGCCGAGTATCCCTTCATTTCCATCAACTGCGGCGAGCTTGATGAAAACCTGCTCATAGATACCCTTTTCGGGCATGTGAAAGGCGCATTCACCGAAGCCAGAAACGACCGCCCCGGTGCGTTCCGCGAAGCGGACGGCGGTACCCTTTTCCTTGATGAACTTCCGCTCGCATCGCCAAGGGTACAGCAGTCCCTGCTGCGTGCGCTGGCCATGCGGGTTATCAAGCCGCTTGGCAGCGACAGGGAGGTGCCGGTCAATGTGCGTGTCATAGCTGCGACCAACGTTGATCTTCGCGCCCTGTTTGCAGACGGGCGGTTCCGTGAAGACCTGTACTTCCGGCTCAATGTCATCACCATTGCCACGCCCCCGCTGCGCAACCATCCCGAGAATATCCTGCCCATTGCCGCGTATTATCTGTGTGAAGCCGGAAAACAGGCGGGCAGGGAATCGCTGGCACTCAGCCGTGGCGCCGTGGAGAAGCTCATGGCGTACCGGTGGCCCGGCAATATCCGTGAATTGAAGAATGCCATCATCCGTGCGGCGGTGATGACCAATCATGATGTCATTCAGGCGGACTGCCTGCTTCTTGACGGACATGCCGACAACTGGATTACGCCGGATGCCGACAAGGTACAGAATGGCGGAAAGCCCGAGGCGGCATGGCTGGGGGCTTCGGCATCGTCTTCTGTCATGTCAGCCAATGCGACCGATGGTACGTCTGGTGGTACGTCTGGTAGTACGTCGGGCGGTGCCGCAGCAGATGCGGACAGGCAGCCCATGGGGCCGCCCTATGCGGACAACAGCGCAGCACGCGAACCCGCAATCGAGGTACCGCGAGAGCCGGAAGGGTTGAACGCACGGCAACAGACCGCATGGCGCATTCTTGCCCGCAAGGGAACCATCACGCGCCGCGAATATGAGGAGGCCGTAGGGGGCGACATTGCCCCGCGCACGGCATTGTATGATCTGCAGGATATGGTCAGGCGGCAGGTAGTCGAGCGTGTGGGCAGCGGTCCGGGAACCGTGTATCGCCTCAAGAGACCCCCGTCGCGTTAACGCAAGGAAGGTATCATGCGCAGTCTTTCGTCCATGTTGTCACGGCTGTTCGGCAGGGGAACCCCTGCAGAAGCGACAAACGAGCAGGCTGCGGACCTGTTCGGCAGGCGGTATAACGCCTTTCGCGATCTTCTGGAATCCAACTCCGAGTTGCTCGGCATCATCAGCGGGCTGCAGGAGATGCTGGACGGCGAGACCGTTTTCGGCCGTCCCTTCATATCCACACAGACATCCCGTCTGCTTTTCCATGCCACGCGCATGGTTTCCAGTCTCGACACCCTGTCGGGCGGACGTTACCCCGATCTTGCCGAAGCGCTTGCCGGTATCCGCAGCGAGATGGATGCTCTGGTCACGCAGCCGCGCCACGGCGGCACCACACCCTACGTGCTGCCCCTGTCGCAGCTTTCGCGCCTTGCGCTCGATACCGTGGGGGCAAAGGCGGCTAACCTTGGCGAACTGAAACGGCTTGGCCTGCCTGTGCCGGAGGGGTTTGCCGTGAGCACGGCAGGGTTTGATGCCTTCATGGGGCACGGTGGCCTGCTCGATGATATTCTCTGCAGGGCTCGGGAGATTATGCCGGATGATCCTGCCTCCATCCGCGAGGCTTCCGACGATATTCAGAAGATCGTGATGCAAAGCGCGCTGCCTGCCGATCTTGAGCAGGCACTTGCCGAGGCATGGGCATCCCTTGCGGACAGAGGCGTTACCCGTTGTGCCATGCGCAGCAGTGCCGTGGGCGAGGACGGAGAACTTTCCTATGCCGGACAGTATGCCACGGTGCTCAACGTGGACGGGGCATCCATGGTGGAAACCTACCGGCAGGTGGTGGCCAGCCTGTTCTCTGAACGTGCCATAACCTACCGCCTGTTCATGGGCGAGCCACTGGAAGCCTCGGCCATGAGCGTGCTGTGTCTGGAGATGGTGGATGCCGTGGCCGGGGGCGTGCTCTATACCCGCAACCCTGTTCCCTTTGCCGAAGGCGAGGAACACATGGTGCTGGATGCCGTGTGGGGGCTTGGTGCCTACGCCGTGGATGGCGAGGTGACACCGGACAGGTTTGTGCTTTCGCATGATGAACCGCCCCGTCTTCTCTCCTCTGCCGTGGCGGACAAGCACCGGCAGCTGCTCATGAATCCCAGGGGCGGGGTTACCCCTGCCGATGTGCCGCAGGATAAGCGGCAGGCCCCGTGTCTCTCATCCGGCCAGTGCATTGAACTTGGGGCCATGGGCCTGCGCATAGAGGCACATTATGGTTCTGCGCAGGACATAGAGTGGGCGCTTGGCCACGATGGCGGACTGGTGCTTCTGCAGGCGCGCCCGCTGAAGGTGGAGCTGGAACAGCAGGTGGCCTGCATTCCCGTGGCAGGCGAAACCGTGCTGCTGGAAGGGGGCGACTGTGCCGCCTCCGGTGTTGGCTGCGGCACGGTGCTGCTGCTGGATGAAGAGAATATTCCTGCGGGCATTCCGGCCGGTACCATTCTGGTTGTCCGCCATCCATCGCCGCGTTTCGTGCCTGTTCTTGTGCGTGCGGACGGGCTGGTGGCAGAAACCGGCAGTCTGACCGGACATCTGGCATCGCTTGCGCGCGAATTTCAGATTCCGGCCCTGTTCAATGCCGAAGGTGCATCCTCCGTGCTGCGGCAGGGCGATGTGGTCACGCTGGATGCCGCCTGCGCCCGTGTGTATGCAGGCGAGGTGGCTGCCGTGCTGGAACGCAAAGCGGAAAAAATGCCAGTCATGGCAGGAACAGCCATGCTGGAACTGCTGCGCAAGATCGCAGACCTTGTCATTCCCCTGTACCTTACGGACCCTGCCTCCGGCGACTTTCGGCCCGATTCGTGCCGCACGGTGCATGATCTTATGCGGTTTGCGCACGAGGTCTGCTACAAGGAAATGTTCCGCATAAGCGACATGCTTACCGACAAAAGCGTTTCTGCCGTGCGGTTGCAGGCGGCGCTGCCTGTTGATCTGCATGTGATTGACCTTGGCGGCGGGCTGCATGGCTCAGGCGGGTTTGTCACGCGGGAAGAGGTGCTCTCCGAACCCTTTGCCGCGCTGCTCGACGGCATGCTGGACCCTGCCGTGGCACATGGTGCCCCGCGCCCCGTCAGTCTGCAGGGATTTCTTTCCGTCATGAGCCGCCAGATGCTGGAACCGCCCACTGCGGGCGATCAACGGTTCGGCGAGCGCAGCTACGCCATCGTATCCGACCGGTATCTGAACTTCAGCTCACGGGTGGGCTACCATTACAGCGTGCTGGATGCCTTTTGCGGGCAGGCGATGGACAGCAACTATGTGCATTTCGAGTTCAAGGGCGGCGCGGCAGGAGAAGAACGCCGCAGCAGGCGGGTGCAGGCGCTGGCCCGCATTCTCACGGCTCTCGGGTTCGTGCTTGAGGTGCGGGGCGACCGTGTTGTGGCCCGCTTCCGCAAGTATGACAGGGAAGAGACTGTGGAGCGCATAACCGCGCTGGGCAGGCTGCTGATCTATTCGCGGCAGATGGATATGCTCATGCACGACGATGCCTCGGTGCAGATGGCCGCAGAGCATTTTATCAACGGTGAGTATCGCCGCTTTTCCTGATGGAGTGACGGGGCCGTGTGATGCTGGCGACGTACCCCAGGCGGGGCGTCGTCGGCACGATGCCGTTGCCGGTTGTCGGCGCGAAATGGAGCAGGCAGCTAAGAACTGCGCTGTAGTGGAAAAAACTAGGCCTTGCCCTTGCCGTTGGCAAAGGTGCCGGTGCGCTGTTCTCTTGTACGTTCGTAAACCCTGTGGATGCGCTCGGCAAGTTCATCTGTGGTGCAGGGCTTGAGCAGATATTCCGCAGCCCCGCTGTGGTAGCCCTGCACGGCCTGATCAACACAGGCATGCCCTGTGAGAATGATGCAGGCGGGCGGCTCGGGCATTTCGCGGATGCAGCGGACAGTCTCCGTGCCGTCCATACCCGGCATGCGCATGTCCACAACACACACATCCACGGTTTCGGTCTTCAGCAGGGCAAGCGCCTTGCCGCCATCTTCGGCGGCGAAAACGGAAAAGCCCCGCAGGGAGAGAAGCCGTTGCAGGTTCTCCCTGAAGCGCAACTCGTCATCCACGATCAATACGCGAATATTCTGGGCCATATCATTTCCTTCCGCGCTTGCGGGCCGGTGTTTCCGGTGTGGTGGCCGTGTTTTTGCCTGCCTCCCGGCCGGTGTCTTTGACGGGGAAGTGCGCTATGAATTCTGCGCCAAGCCCCTGTGTGCTGCCAACCTCTATGAAACCGCCCAGCTTGCTGACGATGGATGCCGTGATGGTAAGGCCAAGGCCGGAACCCACACCGGGCTGTTTGGTGGTGTAGAAGGGGTTGAAAATGCGGGCAATGTCTTCTGCCGGAATGCCGCAGCCGTTATCCCGCACGGAAAGCACCCAGAAATCCGTGCCTTCGTGCCGGACGGTAACGTGAATTTCACCCTTGGATGATATGGCCTGTGCGGCATTGTTCAGCAGGTTGAGCACCACCTGCCGCAGCAGCGGCGGGTCTGTTGAAACACCAAGGGCCGACTTGGGGTAATGGCGCTGAATGGTTATGCCTTTCTTGCGAACCTCACGTTCCATGAGCGTGACCATGCCGTCCACCAGCGATGTGGCATCCGCCTTTTGCGGAATGGGCGATGTGGTGGAGGCCAGCGAAAGCAGGCTGTGGATGATCTCTGCGCAGCGGTCCACCTGATTCTGGATTTGCCTGAGCGATTCGTCCGATTCCGGCGTGACCTCGCCGCTCTGCCCGAGGTGATGGCGCAGCAGTTCCACTTCCTGCCCGATGATGCCGAGCGGGGTATTTATTTCGTGGGCTATGCCCAGCGCAATTTCGCCCAGCGCTGCCAGCCGGTGTGAGCGCATGAGCGGCTCCTGAATGAAGCCCAGCTCATCCTGACGCGCCATGCGTACTGTCTGCCACGTGCTCATTGTGCCCTCAGCCGTTCCATGTGCAGTTTGCGACGTTCATAGGCGCTGCGGATCTTGGCTTCCAGTTCGTCTATGACATAGGGTTTCATGGCATAGTCGTAGGCACCGTATTTCAGGCTCTGTATGCCGGATTCCACGGAACCGTGCCCCGTCAGCAGAATCACCTCTACGGTCGGCACCTGCCGCTTGAGCTGAATAAGCGTTTCCATGCCGTCCATGCCGGGCATCTTCAGGTCCAGCACAACGACATCCACGGGGATTTCATGCACCATCTTGAGTGCGGTCAGCCCGTCGTGTGCCTCGAAAACCTCCATGCCCCGCTTGCCGAAGCGTTTGGAAAAATAGAGGCGAAAGTCGTCTTCATCGTCCACTACGAGAACCGTTATACCTGTCCTGTCCATCGGGCCTCCCATTGTGATCCCGATACATGGTGAATATTCAGGGCCGGTCTGCCGTTGCCATGGGTATTTGCAACGGCCGTTTTGTCATAAGGCATGCGAGTACAGTACTGCTCGTGCGGTCTGCATCATGCCGTTTCAGCCAGAGGCAGCAGCACGGAGAACGTGGTGCCCGTTTCCGGCGAGCTTTCCACCCGTATGTTGCCGCCCATTTTTTCAACAATGCCGTAGGATATGGCCAACCCCAGTCCTGTTCCCTCGCCTGCGGCCTTGGTGGTGAAGAAGGGGTCGAATATCTTGTCGATGATCTGCGGCGGAATGCCGGGGCCGGAATCCACGAAATCGATCTGCGCAAAACCGGCTGTCGGGGCTACCTGCGTGCGTATGCGTATGGTGCCGTCGTGCCCCACGGCGTCTATGGCGTTATCCAGCAGGTTGAGAAACACCTGCTGCACCTGCGAGGGGTCTATGCGGACAGGGGGCAACGCGCTGTCGAGCGACCGTTCTATGGTGATGTTCCGGTGCAGGGCTTCGTTTTCCAGAAACGCCACGGTTTCATCCACCAGCGCGTTGGCGTTTACATGTTCCTTTACCGGTTCCATGCGCCTGCCGAACCCGAGCATGCGGTGGGTTATGCCGCGTGCGCGTTCTATGTAGGCATCTATGCGGGTGAGTACCTTGCGTATTTCCTCGCGGTCCGGCTCTTCGTTTTCGTCCGGGTCCAGCAGGTCGTGCAACCAGCCTGCAGCCTCGCGTATCAGGGTGAGCGGGTTGTTGAGTTCGTGCGCCACGCCTGCCGCCATTTTGCCCAGAGCCGCCATTTTGCTCTGGTGCAGCAGCGAGGCATCAAGCCGCGCCGCTTCCATGTCCGCCTTGCGGATATGGGCCACCAGCAGTCTGCTGGTTGTAATGGTGCCGATGACGATGATGATGACGCCGATGGAGCAGAGCAGCAGTACATCTGTCTTGGTGCTCAGCAGCGGGCTCATCTCCTCTGCCACATCATCTGTGATGACCAGCAACCACGGGGCATTTTCCAGCCACGCCATGCCTATCATGCCCGGCCTGCCGTGCATGGTCTCGTTGTGCACCCGTATGCCGCGAAACCGCTCAACGGATGTAAGCGGCGCGGGTGCCATCGGCCCGCCGCTGAAGCGTGATGCCGTTTGCAGTTCCATCTTGTCGTTGACGAGAAAGGCGTCGCCGCGGCTGCCGCTCTGCACGCTCTGCACCAGCGAGTTGAAGACGTTCATGTCTATGGTTGCCCGCAGAATCCACGTTTTCTCCCCTTCGTCGCGGCGGATGGCGATGACGAAGTGCGGGAACCGGCGTTGCCCCATGAAGACATTGCTGACGTAGACACCGCGCAGCAGCACTTCATGAAACCATTCAGCATCGCTGTAGTTGGCCGCCCGCAGTTGATAGGGCCCTTCGTAGGCCACATGTTTTCCCTGCTCGTCGATCACGCCCATATCCACGAATGAGGCATTGGCGTGCGAGGCGGTTTCGCGGAACAGACGCCTGAGATAGCCGGGAGAGGTGAGGGTTTCGTAGTCGTGTATTCCGGCCAGCGTCTGCAGGATGGAGCGCTTTTCTTCCAGAAACAGGTCTATGGCCATGCGCTTGTTTTCAACCGTGGCGCGCAGGTTTGCCGTGATCTTGTTGCTGTAGGTTTCCGAGAACTGGATATAGATGAAGACCGCCAGCGAAAGCAGCGGTATGACGGCAAACACGAGGGATATGCCTGCAATGCGGCCGAACAGTTTCGAATACTTTGCTTCGATCACGTCCGGTCCTCCGCAGTGGGGTCGGCACTGCCGGCGGCGTTGCCGTGCGAGACGTCTTCTGCATCGGACTGGGGGAGCGCCTCTCGCTCCGCCCGTCTGTGCCGCACGGCTTCCACCACCGTATCCATGCCCTGATAGAGGCGCTTGCGCCACTCGGAAGCCCTGCCCGCATCGGACATGACCATGTCGAGCTGGCGGCTGTGCATGATCAGAAAGCCGAGCAGTGCGGCCCCTTCTTCGGTTTCATGGGCATACAACCCTTCTATGCGGGCGAAGAGGGCATCTTCCACCACATCCACTCTGAATCCGCGTTCTTCAAGCAGTTCACCCAGCAGGCGCACGCGTCTGAGCCTGCGGTCAAGGTCTGCCGCGCCGCCCTTGAAGCGCAGCGTGGCGTAGTTTTCTTGCGGGGTGTCGGTTATCTGGGCTTCTGCCGTGCTGAAATGGAATCCGAACCGTGCCTGCAGGTTGCAGAAGGTGGAAGAGATCATGAAATAGTTCTGCTGCGTGAACTGGGTGTGCGCGGCAGGGTCCAGCTCAGGGTTGGAGGCCGCCTGCACCAGCACGGACATGAACCCGCGTGTGTCCACGGCCACGGGTGCTTCAAGCGGTACTGCGGTCATGCCCTCCCACAGGGCGAGCATGGGGACGGAGCGTATGTCCTTGATCTGCACGAAGCGCGGATCAAGGTCCGGTCCAAGGCCGTCGTCAAGATCCACCACGCGGTATTGCATGGGGCGGTCCACATAGAGCTGCCTGCTCAGGGTGTCTTTGGGGAACCTGTCGTCTACCCGGAAAAGTTCTTCAACGGCCTTTTCGTGGCAGAAACGGGTTATGTCATGAAATGTGTTGCAGTTCGCGGGGCGGAATTCCTCTGCTGCCGGATCAAGCAAATGCAGCGGCACAACGTGCTCTGCGGCGTTCTTGAGCGTGGCATGCACCGGACTGCCCTGCATGAGGTTGCGCGGTTTGCCCGGCCTGTCTGCGAGCAGATGGCTGGCGCATCCGGCATAGATGCGTTTGTAGTCCGCATCCACGGTAACGTCCGCCACGTTCTCCAGCGCGGCAACGGCCCCTTCCAGCCCGAACAGGGCAGGAATGCCGAATTCGCGGGCCACACTGGCCAGATGTCCGGTGGCGCTGCCGCGTTCCGCCACAAGGCCCGCCACCCTGTTCATGACCGGTGCCCAGCGGGGCAGCGACTGCACCATAACGGCAACGGCCCCGTGCGGGCAGCCGTAAGCATCTTCACTGTTGCGCAGAATCTGCACAGGGCCGTGGGCAATGCCCGAGGCGGCGGTTATGCCCCCCTGCATGAGCGGGGGAGTCGCATCGTCATTGCGGCCGGGGAGCGGGTCTGTCGGAGCGTCCGCATGCAGCGGCCTGCTTTGCAGCAGGATGAGGCTGCCGCTTCTGTCCAGTGCCCATTCCACATCCTGCGGGCTGCCGAAATGCCGTTCCAGCCCGTCCACGTGACGCGCAAGGGTGACAAGGTGTTCCTGAGTCAGCAGGTTGCCGGTAAGTTTGGCGGTGTTGGATGTTGTTTCATAGCCGCTGCCGACGCGTTGCATGACGATGAGGTCGGCATCGCGGCTGCCGTCCACAACGGCCACGGGTGCGCCATCCACCGCGTTGATGATGATATCCGGCGAGGCAATGTCCGCAGGGTCGCGGCTGTAGGCCACACCGCCTGCTGCGGCATCCACCATGACCATGCAGGCCACGCACATGTCGATATCCTCGTCGCGCAGGCCACGATTGAATCTGTATGCAAGGGCGGGAACATCGTATTTTCCGGCCACAACCTGCCGGTAGGCGTCTATGACATCGTTGAAGCGCACGTTGAGCACTGTGCGGTACTGGCCTGCGGCTGTCATGCCCGCCAGGTCCTCACCCAGCGCGCTGCTGCGGACGGCGAGGGTTCTGTGGCTTCCCATGCGGCGGCGCAGTTCGCTGCAGGCATCTTCTATGGCGTCCTGCAACTGCGGAGGCAGGGGGGATTGCTGAATCTGTTCCTGCAGCCTGTGGCTGAGGGCGGCCAGCCCTTCAAGGTCGCCGGTATCTGCTATCTGGGTCAGGCGGCGGATTTCATCCCGCAGGCCGGAATGTTCCATGAACAGGCGAAAGCCCGAGGCCGTGACGACAAAGCCTTCGGGTATGGCCAGTTGCAGATTGGCTGCCGCAAGGCTGAGGTTGAGCGCCTTGGGGCCCACTTCGCCTGCGTGCTCCTGCGTCAGACCTGCAAGCGGCAGGGCCAGCGGGCCGGATGTGTCCCTGATGCGCGGCTCCAGCGATGCGGCAACGGCATTGTTTATGGCGTGAAAACGCTCTTCGAGTTCAGGGTAGCCGTTGTCGGAAAGGGCATTGATGCGCTGCACCATCTGGCGGACGGAAGAGGCCACCTGCACGCATCGGCTGCGGATGAATGCCATGCCGAAGGGCATGGTGCCGTGCAGGGCTTCCTCAATTTCCGACATGCCTTCCAGCGCCTTGTTGTTGGCGCGTATGAGCAGGCGAAAGTCGTTGCAGCGCGCACGGTGGCGCTCCTTGATCAGGGATGGGTCGACAGGCGGAGAGGCGGGGCGGCCGAGAAAGGCCATGACGCGCGCAATGATGTTCGGCTGGGGCACGGCATTCTCCTATGGGGCTGCGCCCGGCATAGTGGGCGGAGGCTGCAGGTGCCCGCAGGAACATACGTTGACGATGGCTTCCACCAGTTCGTCAATGTGCACGGGTTTTACAAGGTATTCGAACGCGCCGAGGGCAAAGCCCGTTGCCGTGTCTGAAAGATCTGCATGGCCTGTGAGCATGATGCAGTGCATGAGGGGGCGCATTTCCTTGAGGCGGCGCAGGCATTCAAGCCCGTTCATGCCGGGCATTTTCATGTCCAGCACCGCCACATCGAAAAGATTCTCTGCGGCAAGCCGCAGCGCCTCTTCTCCGCCGGAAGCCGTGGTCACCACAAAGCCGCGTTTGGTCAGCCGCTTTGACATGAGCTCCAGATAGTCCAGCTCATCATCCACAAGAAGCACCTTCAGGTGGGACATATGCGCTCCTGATTGTCGGTCTGGTTTTGCCCGGGCAGCATCGCAGGCCTTGCCTGCCTTCATGGAAAGAACAAATTGCGTGCCAATCAGCCGCAGAAATAATAATAAATATTTCAGTATGCTATGCCTGATGAGAGCGGTCGCTCTCTGTCTGGCTGTCATGGTGTTTTACGGGCTGTAAAAGAATCAGCCCCCTCACGGTGCAGGTTGTTGAGGCGGCGGATGATCACCGTCTGGCCCACCTGAAAGGCGAAGCCTCGAATTTCGAGATGTATCTGTATACCGGAAGATACAAGGATACCTTTGTAGTGGTTTCATCTGCGTGGTATCCATCCATGGCGCAGCAACCGGAGAGGTGCAGCGCCTATGTGCTGCGCGATATGCAGAAGATCAGAATGGACAAGGGGCCTGAAGATGGTGCCGATGAATTAACATGCTGTGCGGATACGCTGTGGCGTAACTGCTTGATAAGCACAGAATATTGTGAATAAAGTATATGCGTGGGGCTTAGCTTTGAAAATAAAATAGGTGGTTAGGCGCATGGATATCTTGATTGAAGGCAGCATGTTGCAGAGTGAGTCGGATTTTCATCATGAGCTTGCAGTAGTGCTTGGTGTGGAGGCCTATTACGGCTACAATCTTGACGCACTTTGGGATTTGCTTAGCGCAAGCATAGAAAGACCTATTCTCCTACGATGGGTTTGCTCAAACGAATCAAAGGAGTATCTGGGTGATAGGTTTGAAGAAATAATCAATGTGTTGGAACGGGTAAAAAAGCAAGACGAGCGGTTCGGCTTGAGCGAACGGTTTGATTATTGCCTTGAGTAGGGTGGTGGGACATTCTTAAGATATAAAGGCAATGAGATGGAAGAAATAGAGATGGCGGAACTCATCATTAGGACTGTTCTCGGCCAAGTAGGAGATGAATTCCCTGACAATACGGTGCTAATAGTTGATGATCTAATTGCTCATAGCGAAGTTGGAGTGGCGTTGGAGATTTTGTGCTCTCAAATTTTTGAATACAACATTGAGCTCTCTGATGGGCATAGGGCTCGCCTCAAAGATGCTGCGTGCTTGCTGAAGATGTCTCTGTCTCAGCTGGATGGCCTGTCTGATTAGGTGTTTGGCCTGTGTCCCTGTCAAAAGAAGGGTAGTATGATTAATGAATATGATTCTGTTGTTCTTGTGAGGTGCGTAGAAGGAATCCCTGCTGGGACTAGTGGTGCTGTCTTAATGGTTTATGATAATGGAAATGCTTATGAGGTTGAATTTTTTGATGGGGAAGAGAGTCTTGGTACGGTAACTGTTAAATGTGAATATTTGCGTTTGGTTGAACGCTATGTAGAAAAGTAGTATGTGTCTTCGTAATTAAGTTCTTCGCCTTGTTTTTTATAGATTGTCTGATCTGTTTTATTGTTCTGTATTACTTTGCTCGTATGTTGTTTGGGTGTTAAATTGACCAGTCAATTTTGTGTTGTATGGTAATTAAGAGTATGGCGTTGGTGTCTAGGTGTTATAAGATGGAGTGTGCTGGTGATATATACTGCTAAGATTGTTTCAATTGACAGTGATGATGAGAATGATTTGTCAATAAATATTGATGGCTGCGTATTGCGATGTTTTTGTAATTATACTCCATACGTTGTTGTCGAAGGAGAAGTGTATAATGTGGAGATATCGTTATTTTTTAATGATGACATAGATATGAATATATCAAGTAAAAGTGTTGGAGTGTATAATATTTCATACTATAAGCATTTGATTGTTGGACATTGTGTTAATGGTTGTGTGTGCTCTGATATCAAATTTTGTGATGAATATTTTAAGTCTTGGTTTGGAATGTATGATGAAAAATTGGTTGAAATTGTTGTCGATAGGATCGATGTAGCTTTTTTGTAATTGACTTGTTTTTGTATGTCATATTGTTAGTGTTTGGTAAGATATGGTTGTATAAGTGAATGTGTTGTATAGTGTTTATATTTTAAAAATATGGAAATTTATTATGATAAATATTGAAGTGACTGATGATGAATTGAGGTATCTGATTGCTTGTGGTTTTGCATTGTTGCTTAATGTGCCTGCAGAATCACTTCCAACATATTGTCGTTTCACTAAGGAGCAAATAATAGAAATAGGATTAAAGTTTCGCACAATAGCTGATGAAAACGGTATCGATCTTTAGAGCGATGGAAGTTGGTATAACATATGCGCGTAAATAGATTGATTTATAAGTGTTTATGGAGTCATGTTATTTTATCTTGGGATGTGTTGTATATTTCGTCGAGCATTGGTTTTATAAATGTGCAAAATGCTGAAGCGTATACGGCCAGCGTGTTGTAGTGTAAAGGCGATGGGTCTGAAGTTGCCTTAGAGATGCTTTACAATAAATATTCAAAGTTGGACTTGCCAAAATGTGTTTCTAAAGCTGCTGTTAATAATTTTTTTGTCTCTAAAAGTAGTCTATTGTTCGCTGCAGGCTGTCATGTCAGCGTAAAGAAATAGTATTATCTTTAATGATCTTGTGAGGTTTTATGATGATGTTGTTGACTTTGTTGATATAGCTAGCTCGTGTCAATGTGACATTTCTAGTGTTTATTCTTGTTTTAATTTATTGTCGCGTTATAGGTCTGTAGAAAGTGCGACGTCGTCAGGAGGTGCTGTTATGATTTTTGTTGCAGTTTGCCGAATGAGTTGCTATAGTGTTGGTGATTGGTTGTGAAAATTGTATGTATAGATTGGCTTTCCTTAGAAGGTAAAGAGGCATTTGTGCACGTTGATTCGTGCGTTGGCAAGTTCGTTGTGTTTTGCCATCCATGTAGCTATTGTATTTCAGATAATGTTGTCGATATGCTTTATTGTATGTCTGTAAGCAATGTCGCAGTCGCGGCTGGTAAGTGTGGTATATTTATGAATAATGATGGATCATGCATTGTTAGAGGGGTTGTTGATGGGATAAGAGATGTTGTTGTTGGTAGTGATGTGAGAGTTGAGGTTGATATTGAGTTGGGGTGTGGGTTTAAGGTTGGTGATTTGGTGCAGTTTTCTTGCGGAAGAATTGACGTTCTGTAAGTTGCACAAAGGCTTTTTTTTATTGTTTTAGAATGTGGCAATGAGATAATTAAGGCTGCCCCAGGTGGGCAGTCTTTTCTTTCGCCGCCTTTTCCAGCTTTTTGGAACTTACGAAAACTGAAACTCCAGCCATTTCCCCATCCCCCCCTATGCTTCATGGAGTATATGAATGCGCCTGATAAGGGGTGAGAGTATCCATATGCAGAATATGTTGATGGCACCGTAGAAGGCATAATTTCCGGCGCGGGCCAGCTTGAGGCTGTCATGTCGGAGAGCTGCGTGCCGTTCAGACAGGCAAAGCACCATGCTGGTGCGCAGCGCGCAGGGGGGGGCTGCGGCGGTTGACTTAATATGTCGCCAAAGACATAAGAATGCCGTAAGTCGGAGAAAACAGCCTGCGGCGGGCAGTCTCGTCCCCGAAGTGGGGCTGGCCGGGTGGGCTGGGGGTGATGATTTGGGGCATGGCTAAGTACAGGGGAACACAGTAAAATGACAATCAAATTACACTTGAATTGATGTCGAATTCCTTGCGGGCGGCCTTGTCATGTGCTTCCCGCATTCTTTCGGAGACCTGCACGATGGATCAAGCCGAACTGCGAAGCTGGGAAGCCCGATGTACGCAGGAAGAGCCGCCGCGCTGCCGCGCTGCCTGCCCCCTGCATGTGGATGTGCGTGAATTCTGTACCCGCATGGCGGACGGAAAAGTGGATCAGGCATGGGCCACCCTGTGCCGCTCACTGCCGCTGCCATCCGTCATGGCACGGATATGCGATGCCCCCTGCAAAAGCGCCTGCCTGCGAGGCGAGGCGGGTGGGGCTGTCGAGGTGGGCGCGCTTGAAAGGGCGTGTGCCGATGGTGCATCGCGAACTCCGGTGCTGCCGGTACCCCCTTCAAAGGGGCGCATGGCAGCCGTGTTCGGTGGCGATATGGCCGCACTGACGGCGGTGTGGGACCTTTCCCGCAAGGGCGTTGAGGTGGTTCTGCACTGTCCTTGCAGCACTGCGGAACTGCCTTCCCGGTTGTATGGTCATGTGGCCCCTGAGCTGGCGGCGGACCTGCAACAGCATCTTGAAAAGGAACTCACCACCCTGAACAGGCAGGGCGTTGTCCTGCATGAGCAGGCTGCCCTTTCGGGAGACATAGTGGACGCCGCCATGGCGGAAGGGCGCACGGTGTTCATTGCGCCGGATGTGTACCACCTGCTGCACGGCGGCGATGTGCCGCCCGATCAGGTGACGCTGGGCACGTTGCGCAGCGGTGTTTTTGCCGCAATGCCGTTATCCGGTCCGGCCTCGCCCGTGCAGCTTGCCGCACTGGGTCGCAGGGCTGCCGTTTCCATGGACCGCCTGTTCCAGAACGCCAGCCTAGCTGCCGGAAGAGAACGCGAGGGCGTGTTCGAAACCCGTCTGTTCACCAATATTTCAATGGTTGCCCCCGAGACACCGGTTACGGTGCCGACAGAAGGCTATTCGGCCACGCAGGCAACGGAAGAAGCTGCCCGCTGTCTGCAATGCGAGTGCATGGAGTGCGTGAAGAACTGCGCCTACCTCGCGGAATATGGCAGCTATCCCAAGCAATACACCCGCCGCATCTATAATAATGAATCCATTGTCATGGGCACGCGGCAGGCCAACACCATGATCAACTCGTGCATGATGTGCGGGTTGTGCGCTTCTCTGTGCCCTGAAGGATTCGATATGGGGGCGCTGTGCCTGCAATCGCGGCAGGGCATGGTGAAACGCGGCAAGATGCCGCCCTCTGCGCATGAATTTGCTCTGCGGGATATGCAATTCGCCAATGGTGATGATTGCGTGATCGCCTCGCACGCTCCGGGAACATCTGCCAGCGCGTGGCTCTTTTTCCCCGGCTGTCAGATGACCGCATCCATGCCCGACGCGGTAGAGCGCACATGGCAGTGGCTGCGCGAAAGCCTGCCTGCCGACAAGGGCGGGGTGGGCCTGCTGCTGCATTGCTGCGGCGCACCGGCGCACTGGGCAGGACGCCCCGATATGCACGCCGCCGTGGTGGAAGAGGTGCGCGGCAGATGGGAGAAGCTCGGCAGTCCGCCGATTATTGCAGCCTGCCCCACCTGTACGGATATGCTGCGAAAAGCCATGCCGCAGGCCGTGGTAACGACCCTGTGGGAGGTGCTTGCCGATACGCTTGCAGCATCTTCAAACGACACCATTTCAGGTAACACCATTCTTCCGGCATCGCCTGTGCCGAACGGTACCGAGCTTGTGCTGCACGATCCCTGCAATACCCGTCATGATGCTGCCTTGCGCGGTGCGGTGCGTACGTTGTTGGGGAAACGCTCCATAACCGTCAGGGAACCCGAACTTACGGGTGAACATACGGAATGCTGCGGCTTCGGCGGCCTGTCGGAAAACGCCAATCCCGAGCTTGGCCGCAAGATACGGGACGGCAGAGCAGCCCGGCTTTCCGCCGCTTCCACCGCTTCCGGTGACGGGCCGGAGGCTGATGCCGTAACCTATTGCGCCATGTGCCGCGACATGCTTGCCAAATCGGGCAAGCGCATCGTGCACCTGCTCGACCTGCTGCTGCCTCCGGCAGAGGCGCAGGCCCGCGTCTGCTGCGGTCCCCGGCAGGGAGCGCTTCCCTATGCGGGACCTGCTCCGTCTTACTCCGAACGGCGGGAGAACCGCATCCGCCTCAGGGAGCGGCTTGTTCCGGTGTGTCAGGGCGAGACGGCCCGCACACCCGCACCGTGGGAGAATGTGCGCGTCAGCTACACCGATGAGGCGCGAAAGACCATGGAAACGCGGCGCATACTCGATTCCGACGTGCGCAAAGTGCTGTTCCATATGGAGCAGGGCGGCTGGCTTGAAAATGTCAGCGATTCCGCATCCAAGGGGCGCAGGCTGGCCATGTTCCGGCCCACAATCGTGACCTATTGGGTGGAATTCACCACGGAAGGCGACGGCGAATACCTCGTGCATAATACGTGGTGCCACCGCATGCGCATTCTTCCGCTGAAAAAGGGAGCCGCATAATGAGCACCATGAAGGTTCTTGATAAGGATTATTCCGAGTGGGTTTGCGCGGGATGCGGCCAGCCGCTGCAACCCGCCCCTGTGGAACTGGAATATATGGAAAGCCTGTTCAATGTGGAGCTGCCCTGCTGCGTGGCGTGCGGCATGGTGCTTATTCCCGAAGAACTGGCGTTGGGCAGGATGGCGGATGTGGAGCGCCTGCTGGAAGACAAGTGAGGATGTTGTGACGCACCGCACTGCGCAAACTGCTTCTGCCGTGCCTGCGCCTGACATGTCAGCGACTGGCGTGACTGGTTCGACTGTTGCGACTGCTGCGACTGGCGTGACTGGCATGACTGGCGCACAGGAGCACGGTACGGACGGCGAGCCGGTGCAGGCGTTGCCCTTGTGGGCGCGTCCGGCCATGCGTTCCGTTTCCGGAGGCATATTTCGCCCCGGTGGATTGCAGTTGACCGACCGCATGGCCGAGCTGGCCGGGGTATTGCCCGGCTGGCGTATTGCAGACATGGGCTGCGGACAGGGGGCTTCTGTCCTGCACCTGCGTCAGCGATACGGAGCAAAGGCCGTGGGCGTTGATTCCGCGCTGTCACAGGCCGGGGCTGCAGGTCCGGGCAGGCTGCCGCTTGCCGTGGGCGATGCGGCCAATCCGCCTTTTATGAACGGCAGTTTTCGTATGGTGCTGTGCGAGTGTGTGCTTTCCCTGCTGCCCGATACGCAGGAGGCGCTACGTGCCTTTCGTGCCCTGCTTGAGCCGGGGGGCATGCTCGCCGTGAGCGATTTGTATTACCGCCATAAGCCGTCCGCAGGCGTGAATGCCTCACGGCAAGGAAGTAGTATTCAAGAAAGTGGTATTAGTTGTCCTGAGCAAAGCTGTGCTGGGCGGAGCTGTCTCGGCTGGGGTGCCGACAGAGCTGATGTAGAAGCGCATTTGCGTCAGGCCGGTTTTGCGTTACGGGTATTTGAAGATCATTCCGATCTGCTTGGGGAACTGGCAGCACGACTGGTCATGGCGGGAGAACCGCTGTGCCGTCCTTCTGCCGGAAGCGGAACTGCGGGGTATTTTTTGATGATTGCCGACAGACTGGAGGACGGGGTCGGCGACAGGATAATCACGGAAGATGACGACAGGCCGAGTGCCTGAACCGGAGACACACTTACCATCGGGAGGCGAGATGATTGACCAGACTTCCCTGCGGATGATGCAGCTGGCCGGGCAAGGCTACTGCTGCAGCCAGATACTGATTCTGCTTGCACTTGAAGGCATGGGACGCGAAAATCCCGACCTTGTGCGGGCCATGGCGGGCCTGTGCCACGGCATGGGCGACTGTGACGGCCCCTGCGGGGTGCTGACCGGGGGCGTATGTCTTCTCGGCATGTACACCGGCAAGGGAACCGATGACGATGTTGCCGACGACAGGCTGCCGCTGATGCTGGAATCCTTCCGCGACTGGTTTACCGAGGCCGTTGCCGGATACGGGGGCATAGCCTGCGGCAGCATTGCGGGCGGCGACTGCCGCACACCGGACCCTTCTCGCTGTGGTACGTTGCTTTCCGGCGCGTATGCCCGCATCATGGAAATTGTGGTGGAAAACGGCATGGACCCCATGACAGGCAAGGGCGATCATGCCTGAGTTGTTTCCCGATCTGTTTTCACAAAATGACCGCCTGAGCCTTTGCCCCGTCTGCCTCGCCCGTATAGGCGCACGGCATGAAGCCGTTGCAGAAGAAGGGGGGCAGACGGTCTATCTGGTCAAGCGCTGTCCGGAACACGGCACCTTCCGCACGCCCGTGTGGCGCGGCGAACCTTCCATCACCTCGTGGCGCAAGCCCAAGCTGCCCACCCCGCCCGCACCGCAGAATGCCCCGAGTCAGGGGTGCCCCTACGATTGCGGCCTGTGCGCACAGCACCGGCAGCACACCTGCACAGTGTTGCTTGAGGTGACTGCCCGCTGCAATCTCACCTGCACCTACTGCTTTGCCTCTGCCGGAACAGGGAGTGCTGCGGATGATCCGGGCATGCCGCAGCTGAAAGAGCAGCTTCGCAAGGCGCGTGCTGCCGCCGGCCCCTGCAATGTGCAGCTTTCGGGCGGCGAGCCCACCATGCGGAGCGATCTTCCGGCCATCATATCGGCAGCCAAGGAACTGGTCCTCTTTGTGCAGCTGAATACCAACGGCCTGCGCATTGCCCGGGAAAGCGGCTATGCAAACGCCTTGGCGGAAGCCGGACTCGATTCCGTGTTTCTGCAGTTCGACGGCACCACCAACGATATTTACAGAGCCCTGCGCGGTGCGCCCCTGCTTGCAGACAAGCTGCGCGCCATACACCGTCTTGGCGAGGCTGGCATAGGCGTGGTGCTGGTGCCCACCGTTGTGCCGGGTGTTAACGCGGACAATGTGGGCGCGCTGCTGCGTGTGGCTGCGGCCTTTTCTCCCGTG
>JBKEAK010000166.1:0-5865 GCA_047972125.1 Halodesulfovibrio sp. | reverse complement strand
TGACGGCGGGAATGACCCTCGGTTCTTGTGGCGGGGCTTCCGAGCAGCCTATGAGCACCAGCAGTGCAAAGGGCAGGGCATATTTGAAGAATGTGGGCATAAGGGCTCCTTTATCGTGGACTTATCTGTCAGCGAGGCCCGCCATGTGGCTTGCTGCCGGTCAGCCGGATGCAGGCCTGACGCAGGGCTCTCTGCGTATTGTTCGTTCTCGCCGGGGCATGTGCTCCCGTTTTATAGGGTTTGCCCGTGGCCAGTTTCGGTGCTGCCCGGCCTGCAGTCTGTGCGGCCAAAGGCGGAAACTGTGCGGCTCATGGCCGCGTCAGACGGTCCCGATGCGGGGGGGCTGCACCAGTCTGTGCTTGAAAAGGGACTTTCATCATAGTCCTTTCGAAAAAGGTGTAAAGTCTGCAGCGAGGTGATTTTACACACATTGACAACTTTGCTGTAGGCGCTTGGCTGTCCGCAGGTGTTTCGTAGCAGCCGGTTGGGAACGGTGCGCGGGGCTGCTGCGTTTCAGCAAAAGGAAAAAGTGTGATTTTGCACGTTGCTGTTTCGCGCATATGTTTCGTTTTGTGCGAAAATGGAGTGTGGCTTCATTTTAATGGAGTTTCATTTTGTTTCATGCGAGGGCAATACAGGTTATATTAATTGATAATTTCATACTTGTAACAGTGTTTTGCTTTTGTGCTTGCACTGATTTCAGGTAACAGCTAGGATAGGCTACTTTATGTTTGGCAATCGTTTCGGGAAGCTTTCCGTATAGAGGGAAAGCTGCCCTTTTTTTCTGCGTTCATACTTTTTTCCGCAACAGGACAACACAATGCGTTCGAGCGTTTCTTCTGTAAAAAACATTTCTTGCGAAGTGAAAAAGCTTCGCGGCTTTTTTGCAACCTGATAACGCCCGCACAACTGCAGTTCACAACAAGAGGGCGTACCGGGTACGCCCTCTTTTTTTATTTAACGACCACTGTTTTACACAGTGCAATGGAGGCAAACATGCAAGCATATCCTGACATTACCATTACCAGCAGTGATGCATCGCGGCTGGAAACCCTGCTGGAGGCCCTGCCCTCTGACATTTTTCCCGGGCGCGAGGCTCTGGAAGGCGAACTCTACCGCGCCAGCGTTGTGGCACCTGAAGAAGTGCCGCCCTCGGTGGTGACCATGAACTCAACGGTGCGTTTTGCACTGCTGCCTTCTGGCATAGAGCGCCGTCTGAAGCTTGTGTATCCCGGCAATTCGGATTCCGGCGAAGAGACCGTTTCCATTCTTGCCCCCGTGGGCAGCGCGCTGCTGGGGCTGGCTGAAGGTGATGAAATTCACTGGCCAAACCCCAACGGCGGTACGCTGCGCCTTGTGGTGTACGAAGTGGAAGACCAGCCGGAACGCACCGGACGCTACGACCTGTAGCGCCTATTCAATAGCCGTTGCCGGGGTATCCGGAACGGCAGAATGTTATTTCCCCACCGGTGAGAGGAGGATTTCATGGTGGACGTGATCGCCAAGGCGACAAACGAATTGTATCCGACAGACATACTGTTCCAGACGCCCTACTGGGCGCAGGTCAAGTCGCGTCTGGGCATGGAACCCATGGCGTTTGACATTCTTTCCTCGGAAACATGGGGCGACGTGCTGGTGCTGATACGCAACCACTGCGGGCACAAGCTGGCGCTCGTCCCGCAGGGACCTGAGCACGCCCCTGCCGAGGATTCGTACGGGCAGTATCTGGAAGACCTTTCCGTTGCTCTGGCAGACCGGCTTGAGCCGGATGTGGCCTTTATCCGCTATGACCTGCCATGGAAGTCGCTCTATGCGGACGAAATGCAGGAACAGGGCTGGAGAGCCTTTCCCGAAGCACGCATTCGCGAAATGCGCATGAACATGGGCACCAGATTCTGGAACTTCAGAAAGGCCTCTACGGACATGACAGTGGCAAGCTCGCTTGTTGTGGATCTGGATGGCAGCGAAGACGACATTCTGGGCAGAATGAAGCCCAAGACCCGCTACAATATCGGTCTGGCCCGCCGCAAAGGCGTATATGTGCAGGAAGCGGACAGCAGCAACCTTGTCGATTTTTACGGCCTGTATGAACAGACGGCCAGACGAAACGGCTTTATTCCCTGCTGCATGGAGCAGTTTGCGGCCATGTTCCGCTGCAACTTCGGCGCAAAGGATGAGGCGGATATCATCTTCCTGCTGGCCCGGCACGGGCGCGATATCCTTTCCGGGGCCATAATAGGCATTTCCGGGCAGTCCGCGAACTTCCTGTACGGAGCATCCGGCAACATCAAACGCAACTACATGCCGTCCAGCCTCATGCACTGGACAGGCATGTGCATGGCGCGACAGCGCGGCTGCCTGACCTATGAAATGGGTGCTGTTTCGCCCACGCCTGATGATTCGCACCCCTTCAACGGGTTGCACCGTTTCAAGACCGGATTCGGTGGACGCATCGAATTCCGGAGCGGTTCGTGGGACTATCCCCTGAACGAAGGGGCCTACCGTGCCATACAGAACGCCGAGACGATGTATCGGGAACTTGGCGCATGAAGGGAACGGTGCGGCAGTGCCGCAGAGGGCTAAGCAAAAGGCGGTAACCGGGTGACGGTTGCCGCCTTTTTCGTGGGGCGTATGGTCCGTTGAAAATCATGGTCCGACAATTGTGAACTGGTATTCTCGCGGATAAAACCGTCGGAATTTCCGATCTCTGGAGGTCAACATGATCCTGTGTCGTCGTTTCGCCTTAGTCATTCTGGTGCTGTGCTCGGTTGCCATGCTGTCCGCCCCTCACCATGTGCGTGCCGAAGATTTTAAACAGGTGGTTACCAGTGTTACCACCGATGACGTGAACCGCGCTGCCATGGCCATACAGTTCACCCGTTCGATCATGAAAGAAAAGAACTGCCGCGGAGTGCTGTTCTTCAATGTGTACGGGGTGAATCTGGTCAACGCGAAAATCACTTCCCCGACCTATGATAACGGTGAAAGCATCGCTGTCATGCTTGCTGATTTCATGAAGGACGGAGGACAGGTTATCGCCTGCCCCATGTGCATGCAGCACGTGGGCAAGATGACTAGTGAAGACCTTCTGCCGGGTGTTGCCGCCGTTAAGGGAGCCGGAGTGAAAGCGGTAAGCGCGTCGGACACGCTGGTTCTTTCTTACTGAGCCGGACTGACTTCTGATACCCGGATGCATTTATCCGGCAGGGACTTGAATTTGCGAGCTTATTTCAGCCGAACCATATGGTCCGGACTCGGGGTAATGGCAACCCCTCGTTTTTTGTAACACCGCGTTCCCGTCAAGCCGGAACTGAGGTGCAAAAAACGAATTTGCATCGCTTATACGAGGTGCAGGAACGTTAGGTTCCTGCCCGGCGGAGCCAAAAAATCCAGAAAAGTCTTCGTAACAGCCTGCGGCCGGACCATGTGGTCCGGCCTTTTTCTTTGTCTTTATTGCGGTAGCAAATCAGAAAAATGGCGTGAGTGGGGACTTGCAAAGGCGAAAAGGCGGGGGTATAGAGCTTCTCCCTTTTGGAAAATCGGATGACGACAGCAGGAGAGAGCACCTTTTTCCCCCTCTAAGGTGCCGCCGAAGACGTAAATCTTTCAGGCAAAAGGACTGCTGTTTGACGAACCTCTGGAGAGACTTCCCTTGTGGAAGCGCCGAAGGAGCAAACCCTGCCGCCAGGCCGGGCGAACCTCTCAGGCAAAAGGACAGAGTGAAAATTCCTGCCGCACCTCTTTTATTTGGGTACGACTCGCGTAATTTTCTGCCCTCCATTGTTCGCATCATCCACTTTTGATTGTTTAACCATTCATTATGAAGGACATCAGAAATGGACTTGCTGCAACTTCTTGATCGTATTGACTCTTTTGTTTGGGGACCTCCGCTGCTTACGCTGCTTGTGGGCACGGGTGTGTATCTCACCCTGCGCCTTGGCGTGCTGCAGGTCGTAAGGCTGCCTCTGGCCCTCAAATACGTCTTTCGTCCGGAAAAAAATCCCAATCCTGCTGCGCAGGGTGACGTATCTCCCTTTGCCGCGCTGTGCACAGCTCTTTCCGCCACCATAGGCACCGGTAACATCGTGGGGGTTGCCACGGCCATCAAGGCCGGTGGTCCCGGCGCCATGTTCTGGATGTGGGTTGCCGCCTTCTTCGGCATGGCGACCAAGTATGCCGAATCGCTGCTGGCCGTGAAATACCGCACAGTGGACGCCAACGGGCAGATGTCCGGCGGCCCCATGTACTACCTTGAGCGCGGCCTGAACAACAAGTTCCTTGCCCGCATGTTTGCCGTGTTCGGCATTGGTGTGGCCTTTCTGGGCATAGGCACCTTCCCGCAGGTCAACGCCATCGTTGATGCCACGGCTGGCTCCTTCGGTGTGCCCAAGCTGGCCTCTGCTGCCGTGCTGACGCTGCTTGTGGCTGCGGTGACGCTGGGCGGCATCAAGCGCATATCGGAAACCGCCAAGCTCGTGGTGCCGTTTGCGGCCGTGTTCTACATTCTGGCTTCTCTGCTGGTGCTGGTGCTCAACGCCAGCCAGATTCCCGCCACCATTTCGCTGATTGTCGAATCCGCATTTTCTCCCGAAGCGGCTTTCGGCGGAACGCTGGGTATCACCATGATGATGGCCATGCGCAACGGCGTTGCACGTGGGGTGTTCTCCAACGAATCCGGCCTTGGCAGCGCACCCATTGCCGCAGCCGCGGCCCGCACCGATTCGTGCGTGCGTCAGGGGCTTATCGCCATGACGGGAACCTTCTTCGATACCATTGTCATCTGCTCCATGACGGGCCTTGTGCTGGTCATGACCGGTGTGTGGACCAATCCCGATCTGGCCGGTGCCGCCATGACCAACGAAGCCTTCAATCTGGGGCTCGGTACCCAGCTCGGGCAATATGCCGTGACCGTCGGACTGATCTTCTTTGCCTTCACCACCATCCTCGGCTGGAACTACTATGGTGAACGCTGCACGGAATACCTTGTGGGCGTGAAGGGCATTCTGCCCTTCAAGAGCGTCTACATCCTGCTGGTGGCCGGTGGGGCCTTCATCAAGCTGGAAACCATCTGGCTGCTGGCCGACATCGTGAACGGCCTGATGGCCATTCCCAACCTCGTGGGCCTGCTTGGTCTTTCCGGCGTGGTTATTGCCGAAACCAAGGCCTATTTTGCCGAGCTGCGGCAGGAGAATGCGTCCGAGCCGGTACTGGCTGCGGAATAGCCCTGCTGCAGGTGAATCTGTGTGCACCGTGCTGTGCTGGATGTAGTCCGGCAGCGTGGCATGCCCGGCGACGCAGTATGCTCAGTTTGAACGGCATGGTCCTGTGCAGGTGAGGGGCCGACAGGAATACACAGTGCTTCAGAACGTAAAGGCGGTCAGATTGAAAAATCTGGCCGCCTTCTGCGTTGTTGGAAAGGTGCGATGTTAATCGATGAGCCCTGCCTCGCGGAGCCTGTCGCTGAGGATGATGGCAAAACTGCGGGTAACGGGTGGCAGCAGCATGGCCGCGCCGATGATGGTCAGCACAGGGCTGGGCAGCGCTATGGCGCAGGCTGCAAGGGCGGCAACGCAGCCTCGCAGGGTTTCAAAGGCGGGTTTTTGCTGCATGCGGATATCGCGGAGCAGCTGGCCGACGCATGCCCCGCTGCCGCGTTGCAGAAGCCACGCACTGACGATGATGCCACCAATCCAGAGCATGAAATTGAACCACAGCGGAAAGGCCGCCCGTTGTATCTGATTGCCCAGAACAGGCAGCAGGCCCATCATGAAGGCAAAAAGGGCATAGCCTACAATGGTTGAAGGGGTAATCATCTGGTCAACTTTGTGCAGGCCGAGAAGAAAGGACTGATACTCCTGACTGTTC
>JBKEAK010000165.1:0-1731 GCA_047972125.1 Halodesulfovibrio sp. | reverse complement strand
TGTATTCGGAGTTGTCGTGTTTTGGCACGGCATCGGTCATCATCGAGGAAGACCCCAAAATCACCATGCGCTGCCGCACGCAGACAGTGGGAGAATACGCGCTCGATGTCGGTGAAGATGGTCGGGTAGACACGCTCTATCGCCGCATCCGCATGACGCCCCGGCAGGTTCTGCAGGCGTGGCCTGAAACCTGCCCGGAAAATATCAAGCATCTGGCTGAACAGAACGCGAGCACATGGCTGACCATCCTGCACGCGGTGGAGCCAAATACGGATACCGTGCGCGGGAGCTGGAAGGCGAAGGAACGCCCGTGGCGGAGCGTCTACCTCGTGCTTGAGGGCGCTAACCGAGAAGTGCTGGAAGACAGCGGCTATTACGAGTTCCCGGCCCTGTGTCCCCGATGGGTGGTTACCGGCAGTGACATTTACGGCGCGGCTCCGGCCATGGATGCCCTGCCAGACTGCCGCCAGTTGCAGAAGCTGACCGAAGACGGGCGGCTGTCGCTTGAAATGGAAGTTGGCCCGCCAATGTTGGTGGCGCAGAATGGTGTGACCGGTGGGCTTGACCTCTCGCCGCGCGCCATAAACTACACCAACGCGCTGCTCAAGGGGCAGGAGGTAGCAATCCCCCTTGTGCAGGCCCGCGCTAATCTGCAAGCCCTGGCGGCTGAAAAGCAGGATCTCAAGGACCAGATTCAGCGGCATTTCCACAACGACCTGTTCTTGATGATTTCCGACGTGAACAAGCAAATGACCGCCCGTGAGGTTGCTGAGCGTAACTCCGAAAAACTGCTCATGCTCGGCCCGGTTCTGGACCGTCTGCGGTCTGAGCTGTTCCAGCCGCTCATTGAGCGCGTGTACGGCATCATGGACAGGGCGGGAATGATTGCGTTCCCTCCGTCCGAGCTGGCGGGTCAGCAAATCAAGGTGGAGTTTATCTCCATTCTTGCCCAGGCCCAGAAACAGGCCGGGCTTGCCGCCGTTGACCAGCTTGTGCAGCGCGCCGGGCAACTGTCGCAACTGCTCAAGTCTCCTGCTCCTCTCGAAAAACTGAACGAGGACGGGATTATGGATATCTATGCTGATCTGTTGGGCACGCCGCCCAACCTCGTACTTGGGGATGAAGATCTGGCGGCAAAGCGCAACGCACGCATGCAGCAGCAGGCGCAGATGCAAATGCTTGCTGCTGCCCAGCAGGGCGCGGATGCGGCTGAAAAAGGCACACGGGCGATGTCAAATGTACTGCCAAAAGATCAGGAACAGGCCGACATGCTGGCCGCCATGCAAGAGCAGCTAGGGGGCGGGCAATGAATAATGGATCCTCCGTTGTGTTCTTTTTTGTAAAACCGGATGCCTATCGGACACAGGAAGATTTTCGGGCGGCGCTGAAGAACATCAACACCAGGCGCATATTCCGGCTGCTGTTGTCCGTGTCCAACGCCATGGCACCGTCCTACGGCGATGATAACCGCAGCACGGAATATAACGAAGGGTTGCGTGCCATGGGCCTGTGGCTCCTGGCAAACATCGAAAAAACTGCGCCAGGAGAAGTGGCCGCTCTGATGCGTGAAAGCAGTGAAGAATACGCCGCACACTTCGCGGCACAGCAAAAGGAGAACAGGTAACATGAGCATGACCGATAACGACACCTCGTATGTTCTGGACGAGCAGCAGGGCAATACCTCTGGCGCAGGGACTGACGGCACCTCTGGTGCCGATGGCGATCAGGACC
>JBKEAK010000164.1:0-25527 GCA_047972125.1 Halodesulfovibrio sp. | reverse complement strand
TACATAGAAGAAGAAGTGCTGGACCGCGGGCTTGATGCCCTTGTCGTGGCAACCACCTGTCTCAAGCAGTGTGAATCCGGCCCCATTCTGGTGGTACAGCCCGACAACTGGTGGTTCAAGGGTGTGGATTCCGAAGCCGCCATCGACGCCATTCTGGACGCGCTGGAAGAGGGAGAACCCTGCGCCGATTATCTGGCAGCTTAAGTACCAACACACAAGAGAACCTGACACACACCGGGCGCAGCCCGCACCGGGAACAGGCCAACAGCCCATCAACCGGGCGGGCAACGCACACCGGCAAGACTGCACAACCGAAACGCTTCCGGAAGGCCCGAGGAGAAGACACCATGCCCTGCACCGCAACCATACGCACAGCCCACGATGCCGACCTGCTCGATCTTGCCTCCCTGCTCGAAGAGCTCTTCTACATTGAAGAAGACTTCACCGTGGACAGGGACAGGCAGCTGAGAGGGCTCGATCTGATGCTGCATAACCCGCAGGGGCGCGTGCTGGTTGCTGAAGCCGACGGGACTGTCGTTGGCATGTGCACAGGGCAGTTGCTCATCTCCACATCGGAAGGCGGCCCCGCCGTCATGGTCGAAGACGTAGTTGTCAGACGCGGCTGGCGCAACAAGGGCGTCGGCGCAGAGCTGATGACTGCCATTACCCAGTGGGCGCAGGAACAGGGTGCCACCCGCCTGCAACTGCTGGCCGACCGTAACAACGCACCGGCCTTTGCCTTCTACAACCGCCTCGGCTGGAAGCACACGCGGCTCGTCTGCATGAGATCCATGCTGGAATCGTAACGAAATCATGGGGGAAGACATGAGTACTGCCATTCTGGACGAAAGAAAAAGCCAGATACACAGGATCGGCGAAGGCGAACTGGACATCGCCTGCAACCGTGAATCCCTTGCCGGCGCAGTGAGCCAGCGGGCCTGTGTATTCTGTGGCTCCCGTGTGGTGCTCTACCCCATAGCGGACGCACTGCATCTGGTGCACGGCCCCATAGGCTGCGCCGTGTACACATGGGATATTCGCGGGGCGCTGAGCAGCGGCCCCGAACTGCACAGACTTTCCTTTTCCACCGACATTCAGGAGATGGATGTGGTCTTCGGCGGCGAACGCAAGCTCGAAGCCGCACTGGATGAACTGATAGACCGCCACGCTCCCAAGGCCGCGTTCGTCTATTCCACCTGCATCGTCGGCATCATCGGCGACGATCTTGAGGCCGTGTGCCGCAAGATGACCGAACGCAAGGGCATACCTGTTCTGCCGGTCATGTCCGAAGGCTTCAAGGGCAACAAGCGCGAGGGCTACCTTGCCGCGTGCAACGCCATGTTCAAGCTTATCGGCACCGGCTCTACAGAAGGCATAAGCCCGGTTTCCGTCAACATCCTCGGTGACTTCAACCTCGCCGGCGAAATTTGGATCATCCGCGATTACTTCAAGCGCATGGGCGTTGAAGTGGTGGCCAATGTTACCGGTGACGGACGTGTGGACGATATCCGCCGCTGCCACGGGGCCGCACTCAACCTCGTGCAGTGTTCGGGCGCCACGCTCGCTCTGGCCAAAATGATGCAGGAAGAATACGGCACGCCGTTCCTGCGCGTTTCCTACCTCGGCATAGAGGACATGGCGGATTCGCTCTATCAGGTGGCCGACTTTTTCAAGGACAAGTCTCCCGGCATTGTGGAACGCACGCAGGACCTGGTGCGCAGCGAGCTGGAAACTCTCATGCCCGAACTGGCCCGCTACCGCAAAGACCTCGAAGGCAAACGGGTGGCCATGTACGTGGGCGGCTCGTTCAAGGCATTTTCGCTGCTCAAGGCTTTCCGGCATCTGGGCATGAAAGTGGTCATGGTCGGCTCACAGACCGGCACCAAGGAAGACTACGAGGAACTCGCCCAGATAGCGGACCCCGGCACCATCATCGTGGACGATGCCAACCCGCTGGAACTTTCGCAGTTCATCAAGGAAAAGGACGTGGACCTCTTCGTGGGCGGCGTCAAGGAACGCCCCATCGCCTACAAGCTGGGCGTGGGCTTCTGCGACCACAACCACGAACGCAAGGAAGCGCTCGAAGGTTTTGTGGGCATGCTCAACTTTGCCCGCGAGGTGCATTCCTCCGTCATGAGCCCCGTCTGGAACTTTGTACCCCGCCGCGCAAACCATGTTCCCGGAACAACGGAAGCCCGCAAGGGAGGTTCCCATGAGTAAGCCCAACTATATTTCCACCACCAACGCATGCAAGCTGTGCACCCCGCTTGGCGCGGCCATGGCCTTTCGCGGCGTGGAAGGAGCCATTCCCTTTCTGCACGGCTCACAGGGCTGCGCAACCTACATGCGGCGCTATGTGATCAGCCATTTCCGCGAACCTGTGGATATAGCCTCTTCCGCACTGGGCGAAAAGCAGGCCGTATACGGCGGCGCGCCCAACCTGAAAAAGGGCATGCTCAACGTCATGAAGAAATACGAGCCAAAGCTCATAGGCGTGGCAACAACCTGCCTCACCGAGACCATTGGCGACGACGTGCCCCGTATTCTCAAGGAATTCCATGACGAGTTCGGCGACCTGCCCCTGCCGGAAATAGTGGAGGTATCCACCCCCAGCTACAACGGCACCCATACCGACGGCTGGCACGGCGCAGTGCGTTCCCTCGTGGCACAGCTCTGCACCCGGCCCTGCACGCCCGACGGCAGCGTGAACATTCTGCCGAACATGGTCTCCTGCGAGGACATTCGGCACCTGAAGGACATCTGCAGCGACTTCGGCATACAGGCAACCATACTGCCCGACATTTCCGAAACGCTGGATGCCCCCTCGCTGGAAGACTACGTGCGCATTCCTTCCGGCGGCACCACAGTTGAAGCCATCCGCGGCATGTCCGGCGCTGCCGCAACGCTGGAATTCGGCCGCTGCCTGCCGCAGGAAACCGGCGGCACCGTGCTGGCCAAGCAGTTCGGTGTTCCCGTAAAGCGCATCGGCCTGCCCATCGGCCTGCGGGAATCCGACAAGTTCTTCAACACGCTGGAGGACGTAACCGGCAAGCCCATGCCCCTTCGCTACGGGCTGGAACGCGGCCGCCTTGTGGATGCCTATGTGGACGGACACAAGTACGTGTTCGGCAAGCGGGCCATCGTGTACGGCGAAGAAGATCTGGTGGCCGGACTGTGCGCCTTTCTTGCCGAAATCGGCGTCAAGGTCGTGCTTGCCGGAACAGGCTCGCGCAACAAGGGGCTGGCAAAGGCCATAAGCGAAGTGACCAGTGGCCTTTCGCGCGAGATGCCCGATGTGGCGGAGATGCCCATAGTACGCGAGGGCGTGGACTTTCACGACATCGCGGAAGAAGGCGAAAGCCTCAAGCCGGACCTGCTTATCGGCCACTCAAAGGGCTACCAATATGCAAAGGCATGGAACATTCCGCTCGTCCGGGTCGGCTTTCCCATCCACGACCGTTTCGGCGGCCAGCGCATGCTGCACCTCGGCTACAAGGGCGCCCTCAATCTTTTTGACAATATTGTGAACACGGTTCTCGCGAAGAAACAATCCGACAGCCAGATCGGTTACGGCTATCTGTAATACGGGAGCAACGCCATGACGACCAAAGATACGAGCAAACACCCCTGCTTCAACAAGGAAACGGCCGGCAGCTGCGGCCGCGTGCATCTGCCTGTAGCTCCCAAGTGCAACATCCAGTGCAACTACTGCAACCGCAAATACGACTGTGTGAACGAATCGCGCCCCGGCGTTACCAGCGGCGTGCTGCAGCCTTTCCAGGCTGCGGAATACATGGACAAGGTGCTGGAAAAGGAACCACGCATAACGGTTGCGGGCATTGCCGGTCCCGGCGACCCCTTTGCCAATCCCGCCGAAGTGCTGGAAACCATGCGCCTTATCAACAAAAAGCATCCGCACCTGCTCTTCTGCCTTTCATCCAACGGCATGGGCATACTGCCGTATCTGGATGACATTGCAGAGCTTGGCGTATCACATGTGACCATCACCATGTCTGCCGTTGATCCGGCCATCGGTGCCAAGATCTATTCATGGGTCAAGGACGGCAACGTGGTCTACCGTGGCGAAAAAGGTGCGGCCATATTGCTTGACCGCCAGCTTGCCGCCATAAAGGGCCTCAAGGAGCGCGGCATCATCGTCAAGGTGAACTCCATTGTCATTCCCGGCGTCAACGACGACCATATCGTGGAAGTGGCCAAGGTTGCAGCCTCGTGGGGGGCGGACATTCAGAACATCATCCCCCTCAAGCCCACGGCGGATACGCCCTTTGCCGAACTGCCGGAACCCACGGGCGAGCTTATCGTACCGCTGCGCAAGGAAGCAAAGTGCTTCATCGACCAGATGACCCACTGCAAGCGCTGCCGCGCAGACGCCGTAGGCCTTCTCGGCGACGACCAGTCCGCCTCGCTGTGCGGCACCCTGCAGGCATGTTCCAAGCTCAAGCCGCTGGAAGCGTTGAATGCACGCCCCTATGTGGCCATTGCCACCCGCGAGGGCATGCTCATCAACCAGCACCTCGGCGAGGCACGCAGCTTCCAGATCTGGGGACCGCGCGAAAGCGGCGGCTACCGTCTGGTGGATACCCGCACCGCACCGGCCGCAGGGTGCGGCCCGCAGCGCTGGACGCAGCTTGCCGCCCTGTTCAAGGACTGTCGCGCGGTGCTTGCCGCCGCCATGGGCGAAACACCCCGCATGCTGCTGGAAGAACACGACATCAAGTGCCACGTAGTGAGCGGATTCATTGAAGATGCGCTGAAGGCGCTGTACGAGTCCGGCGACATTCGTCAGCTCGGCGGCCGCCGCGGCGGCATTGCAGGAGCCTGCTGCACAGGCACCGGTTCCAAATGCGGCTAACCAAGTTGCAGATCCAGACGAATAACAAAGGGGCAACGCTGTGCGTTGCCCCTTTGTCATGCGATTTCCCTGATGCCGTTACGTCTGCACGCACATGGCCTAAGTAATCGTGCCACATTGCGACACGACAGACTCAGCTATTTGCCAGTTCGTCGATCAGTTTCTGTAAATCACCGCTACGTTCAGACAGCACCATGATCGCCTCTGCTGCCTCATCCATGGTTCTTGAGGTCTCGGAAGATATCCGGCTTATCTCCTCTGAACTCTGGGTGATCATTTCCACGCTGCTGGACTGCTCTTCAGACGCTGCTGCAATGGCCTGAATCTGCGCCGAGGTAGCCTCGGCCAAATTCACTATACCTGCCAAAGACTCGCCGGCCTTGCCGGCAAAATCCGTGGCCTTGCCAATGGCACCTGCCACATTCTCCATAGATTCCATGCTGACCTTTGAACTACTCTGAATTGATGCAATAGCATCTCCCACCTGCTTGGTGGCCTGCATGGTTTTTTCAGCAAGCTTTCGCACTTCATCAGCGACTACGGCAAAGCCACGTCCCGCCTCACCTGCGCGGGCGGCTTCAATGGCTGCGTTCAGGGCAAGCAGGTTGGTCTGGTCAGCTATGTCATTGATAACAACCATTATCTGACCGATACTGGCTGCACTTTCACCCAGCATATCAAGATTTTGCTTCATTTCTAGGGAAATGCGGTTCACCTCATCTATGGTGGCGACCACAGAGCGCACAATGGCTTCGCCATCCAATGCCTCTTTCTGTGTCTCCTGCGCATTCGTTGCTGCCTCTGAGGCGTTTTTTGCCACATCAACAACTGTCAGATTCATTTCCTCCATGGCAGAGGTCGACTCATTGGCCCTCTCCATCTGCAACGTTGCCCCTGCCTGAGATTCGTTCACATGTCTGCCCATCTGCTCGGAAGCTTCAAAGAGACTTTGAACAATTCCCTGTAGCCGGGAGACCGCTTCCAATACACCTTCTCTTCTGGCGGCTTCCCCTCTGCGACGTGCCTCTTCAGCCTCTTCGGAACTCTTGCGCGCATTTTCCGCTGCAAGCTCAGCTTCGCGGGACTTCTGCTCGGCATGCTCCAATGTTGTTTTCAGTTTACTGAGCATATGCCGCATGGCATCTGCCAACTGCCCGACCTCATCTTTCTGGTAGACTGACAATTCCGACTGTAAATTCCCCTCTGCGACTGCCTGGGCAAATACAACTCCGGAAGCAAGAGGCTTTGTCACACTTCTGCTAGTCAACCATGAAAGCAGCAAACCTATAAGTATGCCGCCGCAGGAAAATACCACCAGCGAGACTAATGCAACCTGATGCTTCTCCTCAGCGCCTTTGACGTCATTCTCTACCTGCAAGGCGGTCAGTTCAGTAAACTTGTCAATATACCCGCGCATTTCCGCAAAGGCTTGCGAAGCTTCTTTCATAGAGAGGTCAAGAGCAAGTCGCCTGCCCTCACGGGTATCAGCTATACGCCCATCCACAATCTGGCGTGAGAGCTTTGTCCAGGCCTCAAACGCGGTCTGGAATCCGGCAAAAAGCTCATCTGCGTTGCGCAGGTCAGACAACGCTCTAAACTTTTCGATACGCTGACGCGCTTGTTCAAGATTCGTTTCATAATCTTTCACAAGTTCCTTGAACTCAGCTTGCTTGGTGTTGGCAAAAATCATGCTTCTCTCAGCCACAAGCAATTGATGCAGGTCCCGGTCAGCCTCAAGCAGATAGCTTAATGCCGGAGTCCTTTTAGAGGCAAAACTCGTAAGCGCCGAGTAGATGCTCTCGACTGAGGAATACGAAAGCAGAGCGGAAGAGACCAACAGAACCAGCATCACCCCGAAGGAAGACAACAGTCTGAATCCGATAGGAATATCGAGCAACTTAGACACGTTTCACACCTCGCTGGAACCCTCTGATTATTTCAGTGCGTCAACATTGATACCGAAGGTGATGGCACCAATAGCAACGCCTTCATTCATGACGGGGACGGATACCTGAACCAGATACGCCTGCGCGCTATCGTCAAACTCCACTTCATCCACGAAAGTGGCACCGGCACCGCCATTAAAGGATTTCTGGAACTTCGCTTCGTCGCCTTGCCAGTAATCGGAGGTTTTATCTGTCTGGCATACATTGGCACCCTGATTATCCATCACGAATATTTCAGAATAATACGGTTTTGACTCCTGAATTGAGCGCACATACTTTGCGCAGTCGTTTTCCATAAGCGCTTTCATGTAGTCCTTGAGGCCGGAATCAGCACGCCATTTTTCATCCATGGCCTTGATGTCGGCCAGAGTCTTCCCTTCAGCGTTCTGCGCTTTAACCGCGCCAACAATGGCCGGATCCTGTCCGTGCAGCACCAACTCGTCATTTGCCAGATCGTATACCGCCTTGGGAGCTTGTTCTCCTGCAAACGCAGTCAGGTTACATGTCAATAACATGCCAGCAAGAATAACAAAAACACGTCGCATAAAGCCTCCTGCCATTTTGATGTGAACTGGAAAGCATCACCAAGATAAACGCTTCCAATATTCAACATAGTACCGAAGAGATAACTATAAGGAATGATAACTGCGTTTTTCACATAGCAAATGCAGGAACACCTTTATTTCTGAGCCTATGAATATTGTTCACTACAAACAACCAGAGCGGGCATTTCGTGGATGTCCGTACCAGATGGGGACGCCCCCCCCCGCAGCCAGCTCATACAATGAAAAAGGCCATGCTGGCTCCTGACTGGATTATTGATGACGTTTCAACGCAACATCAAACCAGACAAAAAATCAGCACGGCCTTCATCGGCAGGCAGCACGAAGAAAAATAAAGGGAGGAGAATAAAGAGGGGTAGTCAATCCATACTAACGGGGTGGCTTCTGACCATGCCTGACGGGAGAATTCTGCAATCAGCCATCACAGCACGTTCCCGCGGCCAGCTTACCGCTGTCTGCGTAACCGTGCCCTGCCTTCGGCAATCATGCTCTCAAGCCCGTATTTGTGCACTCGGTAGCCCATCTGGCGGGCAGAAAGCCCCAGCATTTCCGCTGCGCGGTACTGCAGCCAGCCGCTGCGTTCCAGCGCGGCGACAAGTTCCTTGCGCTCCACGTCCTTGAGAGTTACTCCCTGCATCCGGCATTCGGTCTTCACCGGCGCTTCGGGCAGTATTTCTGTTTCCCGCAACGCCATGTGCGACTTGAGAAACTCAAGGCTGATGCGCTCGGAATCGGCCATGATGACCACCCGCTCGATCAGGTTCTGCATTTCGCGCACGTTGCCCGGCCAGTCGTACTGGATGAGCGCATCAAGCGCCGAGGGGGTGAAGTGCATCTTGCGACCGTAATCGCGCTCCATCTTCTGCAGAAAATGGTTGAGCAATCCGGTTATGTCGTCCCTGCGCTCCCGCAGTGCGGGAACACGGATGGGAAACACGTTCAGGCGATAGTAGAGGTCGAGCCTGAACTGGCCAAGCTCCACAAGGCTTGCGAGATTTCTGTTGGTAGCCGTCAGCACACGCACGTCTATGGTTCTGGTGCGGTTGCTGCCGAGCCGTTCCAGCTCCTTGTCCTGCAGTACGCGAAGCAGCTTGGCCTGCAAGCCGAGGGGCAGCTCGCCGATTTCGTCCAGAAATATGGTGCCGCTGTGCGCTTCTTCAAACCGCCCGAGCCGGGTGCTGGTGGCACCGGTAAAGGCCCCTTTTTCGTGGCCGAACAATTCCGATTCCAGCAGGGTTTCCGGTATGGAGGCACAGTTCACCTTGATGAAAGGGTACCCCTTGCGCTCGGAAAGTTCGTGGATGATGCGGGCGATGAGCGTTTTACCCACGCCTGATTCACCAAGCAGCAGCACCGTCGCCGAGGTGGGGGCCACCTTTTCCAGCTGCCGCTGCACCTCAACCATGGGAGAACTCTGGCCCACGATATAGGGGCCGTTGCTCTTTCTGGCTATCTGGTATTTGAGCGAGGTGTTCTCGCGCTTGAGCACTGCCTCGCGTTCCATGACCTTGTTATTCAGACTGATGAACTGACCGATAAGCGTTGCCACCACCTTGAGAAAGTCCACGTCCTCCTCAAAGGCGATATCGTCCTCGAAGAGCCTGTCCACGTTCAGCACGCCGATGGGTTCGCCATGCAGAATGATGGGCACGCCGATGAAAGAGATCATGCCGCGCTGAATGCTTCGCGAACCTGTCTTGTTCAGGAACAGCGGTTCCTTGTTGATGTCGGGAACAAAATAGGCTTCGCCGGTTCTGAAGATACGTCCGGTAACGCCTTCATCCAGACGGTATACTCCGCGCAGCTTCTCTTCTTTGGTCAGCCCATATGAGGCGCTTATCGACAGCTGCCCGTTTTCAGGATCATACAGCGTCACGGTGGCCCGCTGCATGCTCAGCCTGTCGGACATGATGCGGAGCACTCCATCCAGCGCAGACTCAAGGTCCAGCGCAATGTCGATGGTTTGGCAGATGGCTAGCAAAGCCGAAAGCTTCAGTCCGTGTACTGATGTGACCATGTTTCCATGAATGCAAGCCAGATGCCACGGCTTATAATTTTATAACACTCTGTAAAATAACGATATTTTAATAATCATGCTCTATCTTGATTTACAAAAATGTTATTTTTCAACAATAGTGCCTGTAATTTGAGTTCATTGCCGAACTGCACGATATTCTTGAAATTTACAAATTTGTTATTCTTGGTATAATGGGAAACGTGCGCACCACTATTTTCCGGGTAAAACGCATCCTGCGGTTATAAAAAGGCTTGTTGCGAAGATATCACCACAAGGGCAGACGGTTGCAGGGCACAAAAAAAACCGGTGTTCCCTTCCCGAAAGAAGAAAACACCGGAATGAGGAACCAGCTGCTACAGCTGGAGGGGTTCACCGGCAAGCGGAGTCAGTGAAACCTCTTTGTTCTCGTTGAAGCCGAGAGAATATTTTTTCCCGTATTTGGAGAGAAAGTCCTTTTCCGCGATGAAAGGAACATCACTCACCATGATGCGCACGTCCTCATCTTCATCCGCCTCGTCAATGCCCAGACCGAGCACTATCTTGGCGTGTCAGCCACCACCGACCTGATATTCACGCAGACGTACGCAGCTTTCCTCGTCCTCGTCTTCCAGCATGCCCCGGAGCTTTTCGAGCATCTCTTCGGGTACGGAAAGTTCAAACATGTTTTCCTCGTATATTTCTAAGTCGTCAGGTGCCTCAGCTACACCAGCACAGGGTTCAGCCCGTGGGCGGCGAAGCGTTCCAGAACCCTTTCCAGCTCTTCGGGGGCATACTGCGCCACCACGGGCAGTTCCTTGCCCAGCGCAAGATATTTGCTTCTGCCGAAGGCATGGCAGGGCATTACTTCAATTTCTGTTCTGCCGAATTGGCCAAAGAAACCGGCCATGGCGGCAACATTCTCTTCCGAATCGTTCATGCCCGGCATGAGCGGCATGCGAATGCGCACCTCAGTGCCGGAAGCAAGCGCCGCACGCATGTTCCTTAAAATGACCACATTATCCACACCGGTCAGCAGCTTATGCTGCTCGGGATTCATATGCTTGCAGTCAAACAGGAGCAGGTCGGCCAGCGCGATGGTTTTGTCGAAACGGTCTTCGGGGCAGTAGCCGCAGGTATCCACCGTCACATGGTATCCTTCCGCCTTGGCAGTCTCGACAAGATTCAAAAAGAAAGCACCGCCCGCAGTGGGCTCGCCACCGCCAAAGGTAACGCCACCGCCGGAATTTTCATAAAAGAGTGCATCCTTGCGCACCACGGCCATGACCTCTTCAACAGTCATCATCCGGCCGGACATTTCCCTTGCCTTTGAGGGACAGACGCTGACACAGCGGCCACAGTTCGTGCACGTTGCAAGATCGCGTGCAGACCGCCCCGGTGTACCTTGAGCCAGGCTCGCAGCGCCTTCAGGGCATGCCGTAACGCATGCGCCGCAACCGGTGCACAGTTCCTCGAAATACAGCATCTGCGGAGCAACCTTCTGAGATTCCGGGTTGCTGCACCAAAGACATTTCAGGGGGCAGCCCTTCAAGAACACCGTTGTGCGCAGACCGGGGCCATCGTGAACGGACATGCGCTGGATATTGTAGATCATTCCCTGATTCATGACTTTTTTCCGCAGAGGTTGTTTGTTCGCAGGTGCAGCAGTTTCCGTCAGGGAGGGAGACGTGACGGGGGGCGGCGAATCCCCCCGTCACGTTCCGGTGTTTCCACCCTGCTTTTGTGTTACCCTTTACGAGTTATATTCCGTGCGCTTGATGATCTCGTTCTGCACGCCTCTGTCCAGACGGGTGAAGTAGGCGCTGAACCCGGCAACACGCACGATCAGATCAGAGTATTGGCAAGGATGCGCCTGCGCGTCCTTCAGCGTTTCGGAGCTTACGCAGTTGAACTGCACGTGGGAGCCGCCGAAGTCGCAGTAGGTCTTGATCAACGAGATCAGAGTGCGTGCCCCCTGCGGACCTTCCAGTACGGAGGGCGAGAACTTCACGTTGAAGTGGTTTGCGCCGTACCGCACGGTATCAATGGCTTCCGCCCCGGACTTGATAAGGGCGGTAATGCCTACATGGTCTGAACCGGGCATTGCGGAGACACTGCCGTCGGTCAGAGCCACACCAGCCTTGCGGCCGTTGGGCAGAGCACCCATGAGTGCGCCGAAGTAGTTGTGATAAGACAGCGAATACGCATCCAGCGGGGTGCGGTAGCCGAAGCAGTCCGGTCCCTGAGCGTGGTGAATGGCATCCACGTCACGATAGAAGCGCTGCACAAAGCTCTGCTGTTCGGGGTAGTCGTTGCCGTGCTTGGGAGCCTCGAAGCACATCTTGCGGATATCTTCGTAGCCTTCAAAGTTGGCCTTCAGGGCTTCCAGCAGCTGTTCCATGGTCAGCTTCTTGGTATCGAACACCAGATGCTTGATGGCCAGCAGCGAGTTGGCAGCGTCCACACCGGCGGTCATGATGGGGTTCACCTGCGGATAGCGGGTGCCACCAGCCTCTTCGCAGATGCCCTTCTCGATGCAGCCATCGTACATGGCGGAGCGGAAGATGCTGGGCACCACGTGCACACGGGCCATCTGGCTCAGGTCGGAGTGCTTGCGGGAGATGTTGAACAAATTGTCCAGCTGCTTCTTCACCGCGTCATAAACTTCCTCAAAGGTGGTGAACTCGCGGGGATCGCCCGTTTCAACACCCACTACCTTCTTGGTCACGGGGCACTTGCCGTTGTTAAGCATCAGCTCCACAACCTTGGCAAGGCAGGGCTGGTCTTCCTGCGTGATGAAGCTGCCCTTGCCGCACACACCGGTAGAAACGCAGCCGTAGTTGCCGCAGTTACGGGCATCTTCAAGGGTGATGCCGTCCTTGTACTGGGCAAAGCGGGCCAGCGTGCGCTGGATGACCACGTTGTTGTTGAGAATCTGGGGCTGGCCGGAGCCGCCGCGGATGCACTCCACAACCTTCTGCATGTAGGAATCCTTCAGCTTCGGGTGATAGAGCAGGGTCAGCGTGGGCTGAATGTTCTTCATCTGAATCTGGGTTTCCAGCAGCAGTTCTTCCAGCTCGGTGCTGGCGTCATCGCCGTTGGCATCCACGCCGCCGATGGTGATGCTCTGCCCGGTGTGACCGGAAAGAGTGAGCGCGTAAGAGTTGCCCTGATATTCACCCAGTTCGAGGTGCTTGATCCACTGGAACTTGAGCAGGGTAAGCACCTGTTCGCGGGTCAGGTTGCCTTCTTCAACGTCCTTCTTGAAGAAAGGATACATGTACTGACCGTAACGACCGGGGGAGCAGGCACAGGCCATCTGTTCCACTTCAATGGCAAGGTGGATGAACCAGAAGGACTGAATGGCCTCGCGGAAGTTGCGGGCAGGATGCTCGGGCACACGACGGCATATTTCCGCAATCTCCAGCAGTTCGGCCTTTGCCTTGGGGTCTTTTTCCTCAAGGGCGGTCTTCTCAGCCAGTTCCGCATAGCGGTGGGAATGGGCGATAACCGCATCAAAGGTGACCAGCATGGCGCGGTACAGGTCGTGCTTTTCCTTGTTTTCAAGGGTGGTGGGGCACGCTGCAAAACGTTTGCGCACGTCATCACGCAGCCATGCAATGCCCTTGTTCAGCACCAGACCGTAGTCGGCAATGCCTGAGCCGCTGGCAACGGACACGTTCTCGTAATACATGCCCGCCTTGGCGTACTGCTTGGGGTTAACGCCGTATTTTTCCTTGTACATGGCGTTGTTCAGGTCGATGGCGGTGCGGCCCTTCCACAACTTGTAGGTCTTTTCAAGAAGCTCCTGCGTCTCGGTAGGAATCTTCATTTCGCCGAGAGAGGCCATCTTGGCCATCTGCATTTCTTCCTTGATCCACGAAACGTTCCATTCGGGATAGGCGTAAACACCGGCGCGCACACCGGTAAGGGTGCCCACGATGGGGTTGCCGTCGAGGAAGATCTTCTTCTTGGTCAACACACGTTCAAAAAGCTTGGCACGGATATAGAATACGGATTCACCGCGGTACTCGTCGTACACTTCGTTCAGGAACTGCAGGCGCTCGGGGTCCATCACCTGCGGAGCGGACATCAGAAAGTCCTTAAGCTCCTTTACGCGGGATTCTGCGGTATCCCAGTTGATACCGTAACCGGCATCGGGGCAGCTTCCGGGTACGTTGTTTTCGCAATGGGTAGACATGAGTATCTCCTGTTCTTGTGAGATGCAGATGCTGAAAAAGGATATCGGGTGGAATTCGTTCGCTTGTTACTTCCTGCACTAGCACGGGGTGTGCCAGCTTTTTCCAGCACAGGATAAACATGTTTAACATATTTACTTTATTAATAATAAATCACAGCGCGCCTTCATCTGAAAAAAGAAAGAAATTTATCTTAAGAAAGAAATTTTTCATTTGCGCAAAAAATCTTTTCATCATACGTCCCCGAACACGCGCTGCGGCAGGGCATGGCACACTCCCCCGCCGCACACACCGGAGGTTGTGAATTTTGTATTTTGCAAGAAATAGATTCTCCAACGTCAGCCGACAGAGCGTTCTGACTCCGGCCATGACCACCATATGGGACGGCATGGGCCTTGGCGTTGCCGTGGTGGATGGCGAGGGCATATGCGAATACATGAACCCCATTCAGCGCCATGTTGACGGGTTCAGCCGCATAAACGTCAAGGGCAGCCACATAACCGAGCTGTATGTGCCGCACGAGCAGGAATGCATTCCCACCATGGAATGCCTGCAACGGGGCGAAGCCATTCTCAAGAAGTCCTACTTCTACAAGACCACCAAGAACTATCTGGCCAGCACGGTAACGGACTTCTTCCCGCTCTTTGACAACGGCAAAAAGGACGGGGTCATCGCCTTTACCATATGGACCGGCTCGGCCCCCCTTGTGGAGCGCAGGCGCACATCGGGCAGGCAGGCTGCGGAAACGGCGCGTCCCCCCGCGTTCTATACCTTTGAGAGCATTGTAGGTGACGATGCAGCCCTGACCGACGTGCTGAATGAGGCCCGCGCTGCAGCCCGCTCCAACTCGCATGTGATGATCTGGGGCGAGAGCGGCACCGGCAAGGAAGTGTTTGCGCAGGCCATTCATTCCGCCAGCGAACGAAAGGATGGCCCCCTCATTGCGGAGAACTGCGCCGCCATACCGGAAAACCTGCTTGAAGCCATTCTCTTCGGCACGACCAAGGGCGCCTACACCGATGCTGCGGACAAACCGGGGCTGTTTGAAGAAGCCAACGGCGGCACCCTCATTCTGGACGAACTCAACTCCATGCCGCTGGGCCTGCAGGCCAAACTGCTGCGTGTTCTGCAGGAAAAACGGGTGCGGCGGCTCGGCTCGCTCAAGGAAATTCCCGTGGATGTACGGGTCATCAGCATCCTGAACGAAGCACCGCTCGATGCCGTGGGCCACGGCATACTCAGAAACGACCTGTTCTACCGCCTCGCCGTGGTCGGCCTTGCCGTTCCTCCACTGCGTGACCGCAAAAACGACCTGCCCCTGCTCACCCGCCTGTTCATTGAGCGATCTGAACAGAACAAGGCTCGCGGCTCCATCGATGTCACACCGGAAGTGGCTGAAATGTTTTCGGAATACGACTGGCCCGGCAACGTGCGGGAATTGCAGCATGTTATAGAGGGCAGCCTTGCCCTTATCGGCACCCGGGACACCATTGCCCGCGACTGCCTGCCCCGGCATTTCCGCGAGGCTTGCGGCTCTGCCGCACACACGGCGCTGCACGCCCCCCTGTCCCCTGTGCAGGACGAAAGCCGGCAGCCGGTGCCCCAACTTTTCTTCGACTACCGTGCAGTCAAACGGAACAGCGTGGTACCGCTGAAAAACTGCGTGCAGCAGTATGAGGCAGAGTGCATCCGCAACGTGCTGCGCATTACCGGCGGCAACGTTGCCAAGGCCGCCCGCATCATGCAGATCACAGGAGCTGGGCTGCGTTACAAGATTCAGCAGCTGGGCATAGAGGATATGTAGGAACTGCTGCGGCATATTCCTACGTAGATGCGGATACCCCGCCTCATACACAACGAAAAGAAAATGAAACGGCCGGTTACCCTTGGGTAACCGGCCGTTTGCGAACGCTGCGGAGAGCTGACTACAAAAGAGGCAGCTAAAGGACGGAACGGATCAGGCAGACCACCCCGGCAATACAGATAACGCCGAGCAGCACCTTCTTGAACAGTTCCTGATTGATATGCTTTGTCACGGGGTACGCGCACAGGGTGCCGAGCACCGTGGCAGGAATGCCCCACATGGCATAGCTGAGCACGGCGGGCGTATACATGCCTGCACCGGCCTGCAACACGCAGGTGAGCGAGGCCCTGACCACGAAAAAGACGCCGAGGGTGCCCAGAAAAACCCGCGGAGTCCACCCGGCGTACAGGCCGTATGCCCCCACGGGCGGACCGTCGAAGGATATGGCTGTTCCCAGCATACCCGCACCGAATCCTGCGGCGCTGCCGCGCAGCCACGATTCTCCACCGGCACCGCGCAGGCGGAAGGTCTTCTGCCAGTAGACGAAATACAGCAGCAACAGTCCCACCGCCCCCTGCAATACGGAACCGGAGACAAATTGAAGGATAAAGAGGCCCACCACAGCTCCGGGCAGGGAGCCGACAAGCATGGGCCACAGTGCGGAAACCCTGCAAAAGCGAAAATGCATGGCAGCAATGCACATGTCCATGACCACGTTCAGAATGCAGCTTAACGGGATGAGCTCATGCATAGGAATAAAGGTGGCCGCAACAGGCACGGCCACCATGGCCCCGCCTATGCCGCTCACACCGGAAACAAAACCGCCGATGAGCCACATGAAGAAAACAATGAGGTGCGTAGAGTCAACCATCCGGCAATTCCTTTCTTCCAGAGAGTTCAGGCCTTCAGGCTTGTTTCACAATGCTGGAGCGAATCGTAGCCCAGCCTGCGCATGAGCAGTTCGTAACGCTCTCTCGCCAGATTCCGGTTTTCACGCAGCGCAGCCTCCACGCATTCCCGGTAGGCGGTCAGCGTGGCAGGGGAATAGGTCTGCAGTTCGCAGCCCAGATACAGGCAAAAGCTCTCGTGTCCGTCCGGGTGCACGCTGCGCGGGAACTGCACGGCAACTTCCCTGCGCCAGCCGCCTTCCGCCTGCACGATTTCCCGAATGGCGGGTGCGATACTGAGCGGGGGGATAAGCCCCTCCATCAGGGCATATTTTTCGGTCATGCAATTACGCCCGGCCAACGCAGCCTGTTCCAGATCGCCCAGATAGGACTGCAGAAAGGCATCGGAAAGCACACCGTGCGTCACTTCACGCATAAGCCGGAACGATTCAGGCCGCTCCTGACAGGCCGCAGTGCCTCCGCGGCTGTTGACCGCAAGGAACATGGCCAGTTCTCGTTCGATAATGGCTGAGATGAGCACCTGCCGGGTTGTCTGCATCATGTCGGACTCCGTGGTTTCAAAAAGAATGAACCGTCGCGGCACATGGCCTGCGACGGCTGAGGTTCCTGCGGGGATATGGCGTACCGTGCGGCTCCGCCCTAAGACGGGGCCGAAAGAAACAGGTCGTTAAGCGCCATATCCGCCGGAAAGGCAATAAATGAAAAAAAGAACTTGCCCTGCGTGTGCAAACGTGGTGCCGCAGAGCAAATTTACGGAAGTCCGGGACCATCATTCAGGACCGACGCGGCAGCATGCTGAAAATATGGAATAATTCTTTCTGTATAGACGCCTGCACATGAACATGGCGGGCTGAGACGCAGACAAAATTCCCTTCGAAAAAGGAAAAATATTTTCTGAATCGCAAGATTTTTTAATCACGCTCTCGGAGAGATTCAACCAGATCGATAGATTCCTTCAATATTTTTGCTGCTTTCTATTGATGGTGAATTTATTCACGAATTGGCATCCGATTTGCTCAACACAGCTCGATATCGTGTCGATTGCTGAAAAAGGAAGGGTTCGATGCAGAGGATTCGTTCGCCCCTCTGCAGTCATAAGACGTCCGTGCACAACACGGGCGGCACGTGCAACGCATGGCATTCGCAGGGTCACACATGTGTGCTGACTCCGCTCCGGGTGTGGGACTGGCCCGGAGCATCTTGGGCCGCATGCGGTCAATGCCTGCCACGAACTCATTACATTTACGAGATATTCAGATGTCGCAAAAACAACTGGAATTGAACAAATCGTTTTCACCCGCACAGATTTGGGCACTTGCCCTTGGTTCCATCGTTGGTTGGGGTTGTTTCGTCTTACCCGGTGACATGTTCCTGCCCCAGGCCGGTATTCTGGGCACCCTTCTCGGTTTTCTTGTCGGTGCATTTCTCATCTGTTTCGTTGCCGTCTGTTACAGCTACATGATCAAATACGCCCCGGTTGCCGGGGGCGCATTCGCCTATGCCTATGTCGGGTTCGGCCCCACTGCTGCCTTTATCTGCGGCTGGGCGCTCGTGCTGGGCTACATTGCCATCATCGGCATTGACGTGGCCGCCCTTGCCCTGATTTTCCGATTCCTCTTCCCCGGTGTATTCGAATTCGGCCAGCTCTATTCCATTGCCGGGTGGGACGTGTATATGGGCGAAGTGCTGCTCATGACCACCGGCACACTGCTCTTCGGCTGGCTCAACTACCGTGGCACCAGCTTTGCCGGACAGTTTCAGGTGGTGCTCACCTTCATGCTCACCATCGGCATTGTTGCCCTGTTCTCCGGTTCTGCCGCGCTTGAATCCGCAAAAATGGGCAACCTGCTCCCGCTCTTCGCCGAACATCGTTCCGCCCTTTCCTGCGTGCTCATCATCTTTGCCATTTCTCCCTTCCTCTTCGTGGGATTTGATACCGTGCCGCAGGCGGCCGAAGAATTCACCTTCGATCCGGCCCGCGCACGCAACATCATGATCATCGCCATTCTGTGCGGTGTGGCCCTGTATGCCCTTGTCACGCTGGCTGTTGCCATAGCCATTCCCTACCCTGAAATGCTTGCCAAGATGGACGCCATGCGCGCCACCGGCGGCACCGCATGGGCAACCGGCGAAGTCGCTTCCATGGCCTTCGGCAAGATGGGCGCAGTGGTACTGGCATGCGCCGTTCTCGGTGCGGTGTGCACCGGCATTAACGGTTTCTATATCGCCACCTCCCGCCTGCTGCTGAGCATGGCCCGTGGCCGCATTCTGCCCGCATGGTTCGGCGAAATTCATCCCAAGTACCGCTCCCCCTACAAGGCCATTCTGTTCACCATCGCCATTGTACTGCTCACGCCCTTTGCAGGCCGTTCCGTGGTTGTGTGGATTGTGGACATGAGCTCTGTGGGCACCGGCATCGGCTACCTGTTCACCTGCCTTGCCGCCCGCCGCGTTCTGCTCGGCAGCTCCAGCGTATCCGACATAAACACCCGCCTGTTCTGCTGCGCCATGGGCACCCTGGCTGCGGTCATGTCCATCGTGCTGCTGCTCATTCCCGGCTCCCCCGCCTACATCAGCGAAGCATCCCGCTGGTGCCTGTTTGCATGGATCATCATGGGCTTCTTCTTCTACTTCTCCAACAGAACCGAATGGGCCAAGCTGCCCGAATATGTTCTGCGTGAGAGCATTCTCGGCAGCAGAAGCATTCCTGTCTTCTTCAAGGACCGTGAAGACGCAAAGACTGCAGAAGCAGAAAACACGGCCAAGTAGCAAGTTTCCTGTACCGTTCATCCGCCGGGCAAACGCGGTATGAAATATAAGCCCCCGTCGCAATCCGCTACGGGGGCTTTCCTTCATCCATATGGGGGCTGATTCTGCAATCGCCGGCCGCATCCGCAGTTACGCAGAGCTTGTCATGGAGTTTAGGCGGGGGCTTAGGCGAAGTCTTACGGGGGGGGCGGGCAACTACGCCACCGAAGTGCCTACCTGCCAGACATGATGTCCGGCAATGCCGTCCTCATTGTCCGGTATGCCCGCCGGGGCAACACCTGTAACTGAATTGCACACAGTACTGCATACGGGGCCGGAACCTGCCTGCACGGGAAGGCAGGACAGCTCGATCACATAGGGTCGCGCATGGGGCGGGGAAAAAGAAAACAGCGCATCAAGGGGGGTAGCCGTACAGCGGCATAATACCGTGCGGATACTGCCTGCATGCGTGACAGCAAGGGCAGGAAGCGGGCCGGTAGCCATGCGGGTCATGGCAGCCTGCATGCGCGTGGCCACATCCTTGAAATTCTCGCCGCCGGGGGGACGGAATCCGGCCATATCCCGTCCGCGCATGGCATAGGCTTCCGGAAAGCGGCTGCGGATATCCTCGAAGGCAAGGCCATCCCACTCGCCGAGGTCTATCTCGTCCAGTTCCGGCAGAATGGTGGCCTGCGGCAGCCAAGCCGGACGGCCCTGCACCATTTGCCCATACTGGGGCGCAAGCGTATCCAACGCACGGCTTGCGGGGCTGGAATAAACAGCGGCAAACGAACGGGCGCCTGTGCCCCCCGTCCTCTCAGACAAACGGGCAAGTAAACGCGGCAAACTTTCCACCAGCGCTGCGGCCTGTCGCTGCCCTTCTTCCGAGAGCTCCAGCGGTGTGCGACCTATGGCCCGCCCCTTGCCGCCCGTTGTGGCAGCATGACGCAGCAGGACTATGCAGTTTTCCATATCCCACTCCGTTGCAGCAGGGAGTACACATCAGTCCCAAGCTCCCGCTCAAGCAGGGTCAGCAGAGCCAGAGCCCGTTCCTTGCGGCCGCCGATATCTGCCACGGCCTCTGCATCATGCGCCCATTCGCGCAGCCTTTCGTCATACCGTTCCGCAATGGGCACCAGCCGTGTTCCCCGCACAAATTTATCCGCAAGCATTACCAGCTCACGTTCACCCACTCTTTCCACAAAGGCAGGATCAATATCCCGGTGGGCCGCCACAATGCGCCCTGCCTCGGCAAACCCGTACCGCGCAAGAAAGAGCCCCCCTGCCCGTTCATGATGCTTTGCCCCCTTGCAGATGTCGTGCAGCAAGGCTGCCGCATGCACCATCTCCCGGTTTATGGCTGCGGGGCCATCGCCACGCACCGCGTACAGAGCCTCGGCCATGCACAGGGCCGCATCCGCCACGGCCTTTCCGTGCGCCCGCGTATGCGGCAGGGTCTGCGCCAGATCAAGCAAGGCAGCCGCTTCCGCCTCTGAAGGCACATTGCGGCTATTAAATCGCGCACGAACAGCCCCGTAGGCGTCCGGCGTATCCATGTCCGCCAGAATGCCTGCATCAGCAACGGGCACATCGCACTCTGTTCCACCCTGCGCGGCGACCTGTTCAAGCACTGCCCGAAGTCCCCCGTCGCCTGCATGGCGCAGGGCCGCCTCCGCAACGTCCCGCCTGAGAAGCGGCGGATGCCCGCGCTCACCGGCAAAGGTGGGATAGGTCACGGCATCACGGCGCGCGGCAAAGGACTCCGTCAACAAAGCGCATGTTTCCGGGCGCACCAGCGGAATATCGACGGGCAGAATGAACAGCGCGTCCAGAGAAAAATCAGGTGGAGAATCGGGACCAGAGTCGCCCGACGCACCTGAATCAGCTGCTCCACAGGAATGTGGCAACTGATCCCCATGCTGCGTCAAAGCCCGTATCCCCGCACACACTGAAGAAAACATGCCGGAAGCGGCATCAGGGTTATGAATCACAGGCAGACCGAGGCGCGCAGCCTCTGCCCGGACGGCGGTTTCGTGAAAGCCTGTAACCACCACGCCAGGGCCGTTGCAGCCACCCTGAAGCGCCTGCGCCGCAGCCTGCAACACGGTCGGTTCCGCACTGTCACTCAGCGGCAGCACCGCCTTGCAGCGCCCCATGCGGGAAGCCTCGCCAGCCGCGAGAATAATGCCCCCTATGCGACACTGCTCCATAAGTGCGGCAGGCACGGGCGGCTCAGGAAACACACGCGCACTGCCATGACCCTGCCGCTGGCCCAATCTGTTCTGGCCAGACCGGTTCTGATCAGCTTGTCGGCAGTGTCCTTTGCAGGCGTGCGGATCGCCGCCATGGGAATGCTTGCTTCGTTCGTCCGTCATGTCAGTATAGATGGATTACTGTTCCGCAGCGCGGCACTGGATGAGTTCCGCCACAATGCTCACGGCAATCTCCTCCGGCGTCTGCGCCTGAATGGAAAGCCCGATGGGGCAATGGCAACGGGCTATGGCTCCCTCGGTTACCCCCCGCTGCCGCAGCACATCATACAAGGCATCGCGCTTGCGGCGGCTGCCTATCATGCCCACATAGCGTGCCGGGGTTTTCAGCGCCTGTTCCAGCACGGTTCTGTCGTGCATGTGTCCACGCGTCATGATCACCAGAAAATCGTTGGGCGTGACATGCAGCCCTGCAAAGGCGCTTTCAAAATCCGGCAACACGCAGACATCGGATTCAGGAAAGCGCTCACGGCTGGCAAACTCGGCCCTGTCATCCAGCACGGTCACGGCAAAGCCCACAGTGCGGGCGAGCTGTGCCGTGGGACGGGCCACATGGCCGCCACCGAAAATATAGAGCCGTGCGCAGGGTGAAAAGCCTTCCGTAAAGCGGCATCCGGCCTCGTTGCAGTCCAGCCCGGCCTCCAGATCCCGCAGCGAGGCATCGCCGCCGGAAATGCTTACCCCGTGGCTGACAGGGCGCATGTATTTCAGCTCTTCCTTGCCGTCCATTGCCGCCTGTTCTGCATGTCCCACATGTCCCGCAGCCGTGAGCCATGCATACTCCGTTTGCAGGCGACAGGTGCTGCCCTTCTCAAGATGCTGGATAACGGAGCGCAGCGCCTGCAATCCTTGCGTATCCTGACTATCTCCGCTCCGGCCGAACCGTTCCGCCACCACGGTCAGCCGACCGCCGCAGACCATAGCGGCCTTGGCGGCCTCTTCATTGGTCAGGTCAAAGGTGCGCACGGCCGCTGCGGGGCTGCCGTCTTTGAGCAGAGCACGACCAAGCTCTATGCAGTTGGCCTCCATGAGTCCGCCGCCCACGGTGCCGATGATGGAACCATCAGCCCGCACGGCCATCTTTGCCCCGCTTTCGCGCGGGGTGGAGCCTGTCTGCAGGGCGATGGTGACTATGGCGATATCTTCGCCCGCTTCAAGCAGCGAGCACACTTCCGACAGAAAGGTGATCATGAACGACTCTCCGGTACTGTTTCTGAAAGTGAGGAAGCGGCAAGACGCCGTATGCGCCGTTTGGCGTGGTTCATGGACATATCCTTCGCCGGGGTACTGCTCATGTCGAGCAGCACTTCGCCCTGCGTCAGCAGGCTGCCCAGAACGGGCGAGGCAAGCAGACGCTGCATGGCCTCGGCGCGCAGCACATCCGGTGCGGCCCCGGCGGCATGAAAAAGTTCAATGCTCAGCACCGGCACAGCACATTCTTCGGCCAACCCCGGTGCAGCGTGGCCTGCCGTAATGCTTGCCGCATATCCGGGCGGCACATGCCACCCGGCTACGTATTCCGCAATGCCGTGCAGAGGCAGCAGGGCCTCATCAAGATCGATAAGCCGCAGCACTCCGCCAGAGCCCGTCTCAGCCCCGGTGCGGACGCCGAGGCCGGTACCGCCCGCAGGCAGCATAATATCATCCTGCAGCCTGCCGGGGGTGCGGTCCATCCTGCGCAACGGGCTGCCGCAGGGACAGGGACCGCACAAAATGCGCCCGTAATCGCCGGTACGGTAGCGCACCAGCGGCATGGCCGTGCGGCACAGGGTGGTCACCACGATCTCGCCCCATGCTCCGTCCTGCACGGGGTTCCCTGTTTCAGGATCAGTCACTTCCACCAGCAGGTCCGTCTCACGCAGGTGCATGCCCCTGCCTTCAGCACAGGCGAGTGCGCCGCCAAGTCCGGTTTCTGTCATGCCCCAATGAGTGAGCACCCGGCAGCCCAGAATATCGTGCAGCAGATTTATCACCGCTTCGGGAATGGCGTCCCAGCACAAGAGCACCGTGTGGATAAGACCTGCAGGATAGCCCAGCGCCTTCCAGCCAAGGGCAAAGGAGCGCAGATGCATGGGAGAGCCCACAACCACGTTCACCCATTCTTCCATGGCCTGCACGGCAAGGGCCTCGCCCCCGCGCGTCATGCTGCCGGGAAGCGGCCGCGCGCCCATGTTGATCACGGATTGCGCCAGCAGACGCCCCACGCTTGAGGGGCGCTCGTCCGGCAATAGCGCCATGACCGTATCTCCGGCGCAGGCCACGGCCTGCATGCCCGTGGTGAAAAATTCCGTTGTACGCCACAGGTCATCCTGCCCGAAGAAGATGCGCTTGGGCCTGCCCGATGTTCCCGACGTATCCAGCGTGACCACGCGGGCAATCTCGTCCTGCGAGACGCAGACCATGTCCGCGCCGAAGTTGCGGATGTCGTCCGCTGTCAAACGCGGCAACATGGCAAGATCAGCCGGAGTGCGAAAGGCTCCGGCATCCATGCCCTTCAGACGGGCTGCGTAATAAGGACTGTGCGCAGCAGCATGCAACAGGGTTTCGCGCAGGCGTTCCATCTGCCACGCTTCCACGGCCTGCCCGTCGGGAAGGTCGGGTAGGTCGGGAAGGCCCGCCGGAATTTCGCCGGAAGCCGAAGCCACACCCATGCGCCGCATGAGGATGCGGTCCATGGGAAAGACTTCCCAGTGCGGGATGCGGCCCCGGTAGAAGCTCTGCCCGCTCGCGGGGCCATCTCCTGTACCGGTCTCTTTACCGGTTCCATTGGTGGTCTTTTTAGAGGTCATGACGCCCTCCTGTGCAGGGGGGTGCCGTCCGCCGCCGTGCAATTCCACGAACAGAAGGGAACAAGGCGTCCGTCGGGCGCGCTCACATGGATGCAGCACCCTTGCAGGCGCTCAAGGTCCAGATTCCATGCATCCTGAAACGCCATGGCCGAGATGGCCAGCACGTGTGTGGCAGCCCGCAGGACAAAGGCATCCAGATCATTTGTGCCTTGGCCTGCGGTTCCGGCGGCGCCGCTTCCGGCCCCGCTCCCGGCACTGGCATCCGGCGCGCACAAACGGGCAAGAAAGGCTTCCGGGTCGCAGTCTTTTCCCTGCTGAAAAGCGGCCACGTGCAGCGCTTCGGGAATCTGCAGGTTCTCTCCTTTACGGGTTGAACCGGCAGCCGGGGCCGCCCATTGCCGCTTCACGAATGCCTTGGCCGCATCCGCGCCTTCACTTGCTGGCGCTGCCTCGCAGGAACAGGCCTTGCGCTGCACAGAGAGCCGCTGCAGCCTGCCGTTTTCATGCACCAGATAGTTGGCATGAAACGAACACAGCGCATGCTCACAGCCGGGGGGAAGAAAATCCGCCGCCGCAACAAGGCCGCCGGTCTGTTCTTCCAGCCCGCGCATGATTTCAGGCAGTGTGATGCGTGCTTGCGGCAGGGGTCCGTTCTGCCAATTGGGCTGTCCGGAATCAGGAAATCGCCCGAAGTGGCTCACAGGCTGAAAATGCACGCCGCGCACCACGGGGGAAAAGGCCGCAGCCACACGCAGCAGCGCGCCCACATTATCCGCGTTAACACCCGGCACAACGGTGGGCACCAGCACCACGCCTATGCCAGCCTCGCCAAGGCGGTGTATGACGCGCAGCTTGTCTGCAAGCAGGGGCGCACCGCGCAGGGCTCTGTAAATATCGTTGGTGGTGCCGTCGAACTGCAGAAACACGGAATCGAGTCCGGCTTCCGCCAAGGCGTTTGCATAGCCGCTTTCCCGGGCAATGCGCAGGCCGTTGGTATTCAGCTGCACAAAGGGGAACAGTTCCTTGGCTGCCGATATGATGGCCGGAAGATCGCTTCGCATGGTGGGCTCGCCGCCCGAAAGCTGCACATTGCAGGAGCCGGCGGCAGCACGCGCCTTGCGAAGCTGCTCTTTCAGCTGCGGCAGGCCCGGATCATCCACGGCACTCCCTGTTCCGGCAGAGGCAAAGCAGTAAGTACAGGTGAGATTGCAGCGGGCAGTCACCTCAAGCAGCACTGTGCAGGTGTGCTGACGGTGCTGTGCACACAGGCCGCAATCGTAGGGGCACCCCTGACTCGGGGCATTCTGCGGTGCGGGCGGGGTGGGCAGCTTGGGCTTGCGCCACGAGGTGATGGAAGGTTCGCCGCGCCACACGGGCGTGCGGAAGGTGCCGTGTTCCGGACAGCGCTTGACCAGATAGACCGTCTGCCCCCCT